>CBFGTA010000129.1:0-5284 GCA_965651595.1 uncultured bacterium
TACTCGAACGGAAAGAGCGACGAGGTTCCATCCCCGCCACGGACTTCCACCTGGCGATCCGCTGTCAGCTGCCCCATCCCTCGAATGATGCGCACGCCTTCGCGCCGTAGCCGTGCCTCAATGTCGGCCGATTGGGACGCGGCCAAATTGCGTGTTCGTGCGTTGACGCGAGCCAGATCCACCTGGGCCCGCTCGCGGCCAGATGTCGATGGGCTGTCAGCGTTGAAATACACGCCAAGTCGGCCAGCGTCGGAGGCGAGGTTGGCCGACCGCGCGGAAGCGATCACCGTCTTGCTCGGCACACAATCGGTCAGGACAGCGGCTCCACCGATTCCGCCACCATCGATCAGAGTGACCGGATGGTGGTAGGAGCGGGCAACCAGCGCTGCTTCATAGCCAGCTGGCCCGGCCCCAACGATCACGATCTCACGGCTCGATGTGTTGGCATCGTGTTCACTCACACTTGTCACCGTTGACCCCTCGCCCGCCGGATAGCCCGATAACTCACCCTAATGTGTCCGCCGCCATGGGACCGGTGCCAGGCCTGCTGCACGAGACCTGCAGCGGGGAACAGACCGAGCTAACCTGGTCGAGTGCCTGTTTACGCCGCCTATGGCCCGAGTCTGAGTCCCCAAAGAATGGCCAGCCGGGCTCCTCATTCCCCGACCCGAGGTACCGGCTGGCTCCACGGCTGGCGCCTCACGTTCGGAGGGGAAGACAAAGGCTGGGATGGCGCCTTGTGCACGATCGTCGAAGATCCGGGCGGTTCAGTCTTCGTTGCCCTCTACGACGTTCCGAGCTGGGAAGAGGCCGAACTCGACCGTTGGGAGGGCACCGAACTCGGAGTGTTCGTGAAAGTACGAGTCCGAGTAGAAGCTGGCGGCTCGACTGTGACTGCGTGGGTCTACGTCGTTGATGGCTATGAAGGGGGTCTGCCTTCGGCCCACTATCTCAGCGTCGTGGCCGATTCTGCCGAGGCCGCCGGGGCTCCCGCAGACTACGTTAAGGAACTGCGAACCCACCCTTGCCGGTCGTTGGAACCTTGACAAGCGCGGTTTCGCTCAGTTTCGCCGTTGGTGCTGGACGAGCCGTTGGTGCTGGACGAGCCGTTGGTGCTGGACGAGCCGTTGGTGCTGGACGAGCCGTTGGTGCTGGGCTAGAAGGTGTCCGGGGGGCTGTACGCCCCCCACACGCCGCGCAGTGCATCGGCCACCTCCCCACCCGTCGCCCGCGCCGCCAAGGCCCGCTTCATGGGGTACAAGCAGTTGTCCGAACCTTCTGCTGCTCGGCGGAGTTCATCAAGTGCCGACTGAACCTGGGCATTGTCACGGGACTGACGCAGACGTTCGATGCGCTCGATCTGTCCCTGTTCAATTGTCGGGTCGACCCGGAGCGGCTCGTACTTCTCTTCTTCGTCGAGGGTAAACCGATTGACGCCCACCACCGTGCGCTCGGACCGGTCGATCTCCAGCGCCACGGTGTAGGCCGATCGCTCAATTTCGCTCTTCTGAAACCCGCGGTCGATGGCCGCAACCGCCCCGCCGAAATCGGCCACCTTGCCCATCAGTTCCCAGACTTCCGTTTCGATCTGGTCGGTCAGCGATTCCACCGCATAAGAACCGGCCAAGGCATCGACCGTCTTGGCAATGTCCGTCTCATAAGCGATAACCTGCTGGGTTCTCAACGCAAGCCGGGCCGCCTTCTGAGTCGGCAAGGCGATCGCTTCGTCGAAAGAGTTCGTGTGCAAGGACTGTGTTCCACCCAGAGTCGCCGCCAGTGCCTGGATGGCCACCCGAATCAGGTTCACCTCCGGCTGTTGAGCCGTCAACTGCACCCCAGCAGTTTGGGTATGGAACCGCAGCATCGCCGACTTGGGATTCTGGGCACCGAACTGTTCGGTCATGATGCGCGCCCAAATCCGCCGGGCCGCCCGAAACTTGGCGATCTCTTCGAGCAGCGTCGTGCGCGACACGAAGAAGAAGGCTAGCCGGGGAGCAAAGTCATCGACTTCTTGACCAGCCTTCAGTGCGGCTTGGACGTACTCGATGCCATTGGCGAGGGTGAAGGCGACCTCTTGAACAGGAGTAGCCCCCGCTTCGGCCATGTGATACCCGGAGATCGAGATGGTATTCCAGCGCGGGACCTCTTGGTGGCAGTACTGGAAGATGTCAGTGATCAGCCGCAAGCTTGCCGCTGGCGGGTAAATGTAGGTGCCGCGCGCGATGTACTCCTTGAGCACATCGTTCTGAATGGTTCCGGTCAGTCGCGAAGCGGCCACGCCGTTTTCTTCCGCAACCAACTGGTACATCAACAGCAAGGTGGAAGCGGGGGCATTGATCGTCATGGACGTGGACACCCCACCGAGGTCAATATCGTTGAACAGGACCCGCATGTCGTCGACGGAGTCGATCGCAACACCTACTTTGCCGACTTCACCGTGGGCTAGGACGTGGTCGGAATCGAGACCCATCTGAGTTGGCAAGTCGAACGCCACTGACAAGCCAGTCGTCCCCGCATTGATCAACTCGTGGTACCGCTGGTTCGACTCACTCGCTGTGCCGAATCCGGCGTACTGACGCATTGTCCACGGACGCCCGGTGTACATCGACGGGTAGACGCCTCGAGTGTAGGGGTACTCGCCGGGCTCCCCGAGCTTTTCGGCCGGATTCCAACCACCGAGACTTCCAGGTCCGTAGACTTGCTCGAACGGTGCGCCTGATTCGGTAGTAGCCATGACCCCAGAGCTTAACGACTAGCCATCCCACCGCCCGCAGGCGCGTCGCCATGCGCCGATGCACGGACTGTAGATCGGGCCGGACACAAGCGATCGGCCCCCAAGTCACTGCAGATATCTGACCGCCGTAGTCGATGCACTCTGCTGAGCGGGGCCGGGGGTGGAGTAGATTGGTGGCTAGCCCGGACATGGCATTGCTGGCCGTCTCGATTCCTGACAGGCGGATCACCCTGGCCACCGGCTCAACGCTGTTGGGCGTAGCTAGAACAGTTGCGCGAGTGGAACCGCTCAAGGGAGGTGTCGGTGGCGACAACTGCGGCCGGAACTTTGTATCGAGGCCACGAAGGCATGTGGTCGTGGGTTGTCCACCGCATTACCGGTGTCCTGGTCTTCTTCTTCTTGTTCGTCCACGTCCTTGACACTGCTCTCGTGCGAGTCTCCCCCGAGGCCTACAACAGCGTCATTGAGACTTACAAGACTCCCTTGGTGAACCTCATGGAAGTAGGCCTCGTCGGGGCGGTCTTGTTTCACGCTCTCAACGGCATTCGGATCATCCTCGTGGACTTCTGGCCCCGCGGGGCACGCCACCAGAAAGGCATGCTCTGGTCCGTCGTCGTCGTGTGGCTGCTCGTCATGATCCCCGGCACATACTTCATGCTTATCCGCACCGTCGAATCTCTGTGGGGTACCTCATGAGTGTTCCCGCCCTCGCTCAACCGCGCTCGACTCGGCAGAACCGGCGCGGAAACTTCGAAATGTACTCCTGGATGTTCATGCGGGCATCAGGCATCGTTCTCGTGGTCCTGGTGCTCGGCCACCTGTTCATTATGAACATTCTCGATGGCGGAGTGCACCGGATCAATTTTGCTTTCGTGGCTGGCCGTTGGAGCAGCCCGTTCTGGCAAGTGTGGGACCTCACGATGCTGTGGCTGGCGGTCCTCCACGGAGGTAACGGGCTACGCACCGTGATCAACGACTACGCGAGTCGACCCGCTACTCGCACGGTCTTGAAGGTTTTGCTGTACGTGGCGGCGATCTTCACCATCGTGCTGGGCACGCTGGTTATCTTCACCTTTGATCCAGGCCTCGGATAAGGAGCAAGGCGTGCACACCCATCGTTATGACGTCATCATTGTTGGGGCCGGCGGAGCGGGAATGCGGGCGGCGCTAGAGTCGGGGACTCGCGCCCGAACTGCTGTGCTCACAAAGCTGTACCCGACCCGCAGCCACACAGGTGCCGCCCAAGGCGGCATGTGTGCCGCGCTCGCCAACGTCGAAGAAGACAACTGGGAGTGGCACACGTTCGACACAATCAAAGGCGGCGACTACCTCGTCGACCAGGACGCCGCCGAAATCATGTGTCGCGAAGCCATCGATGCTGTCATCGACTTGGAAAATATGGGCCTGCCGTTCAACCGAACTCCGGAAGGTCGCATCGATCAGCGCCGCTTCGGTGGCCACACCCGCAACCATGGTGAAGCCGCCGTCCGCCGTTCCTGTTTCGCGGCCGACCGCACAGGTCACATGATCTTGCAGACCCTGTACCAAAACTGCATCAAACAGGGCATCGAGTTCTACAACGAGTTCTACGTCCTCGACATCGTCATGCAAGAGCGGGACGGGGCCGAGCACTGCACGGGTGTGGTGGCCTACGAACTCGCCACTGGCGAGCTTCACCTGTTCGCAGCCCAATCGGTCATCTTCGCCACGGGCGGTTTCGGGAAGGTCTACAAGACCACGTCAAACGCCCACACTCTAACCGGCGACGGGATGGCGATCGTCTATCGGAAGGGCTTGCCTCTTGAAGACATGGAGTTCTACCAATTCCACCCGACTGGCCTGGCCGGTCTCGGCGTTCTCCTGACCGAAGGCGCTCGAGGCGAAGGAGGGATCCTGCGCAACGCGAGCGGTGAGCGATTCATGGAACGCTACGCGCCGACAATCAAGGACCTCGCGCCGCGGGACATGGTGAGTCGAGCCATGGTGCAGGAGGTTCGGGAGGGTAGAGGCGCTGGCCCGCACCACGATTACGTGTATCTGGACCTCACCCACTTGCCCGCCGAACAGATCGAATCCAAGCTGCCCGACATCACCGAGTTTGCTCGCACGTACCTTGGGGTCGATCCCATCAATGAACTAGTTCCAGTGTTCCCCACCGCCCACTACGCGATGGGCGGAATCCCCACCGACGTTGATACCCGCGTGCTACGCAACAACAGCGACGTCGTACCAGGACTGTTCGCGGCCGGTGAATGTGCGTGCGTGTCCGTGCACGGCGCGAATCGTCTCGGAACCAACTCCCTCCTCGACATCAACGTCTTCGGCCGTCGGGCGGGAATCGCGGCAGCACAGTACGCCACTTCAGTGGAGCCCATCGAGTTCGACGAAGAGGCCGCAGCCGCGACCGTCTCTCTGGTGGAGGGACTGACTAGCTCCCAAGGCACCGAAAGAGTGGCTGACATTCGGCGAGCAATGCAAGAGACGATGGACCTCAACGCCCAGGTGTACCGCACGGAAGACACCCTCACCGAGGCGCTGGATTCGATCTTC
>CBFGTA010000130.1:0-5267 GCA_965651595.1 uncultured bacterium
CACGCACCAGATCCTGAGCCTGAGATGGAAGCGTTTCAGCAAGCATTCGGCCACGGCGCCGAAGAAGGGCCTGTTCACCCAGATTGGCCTCAAGTCAGTCAACGAGCGCCGTTACCTTTAGTCCCCCGGACCCGTAGAGACATCGAGGCCTATCGCGATCCGCTGGCGTCCATCGAGACCTCGGGGTTCCCTGAACCGACAAGACTGGCCCAGGTCGGCCAGTGAGCTGTGGCCTGCCGCGAATTCGGTAAGTGTGACCTCACGGCAGACGTGTGGTCGCTTACAGTAGAAACTCCATGCCTAGCAGCGCTGAGGCCGTGTCGGATGGGCTGGGCAGTGGTGCGAATCGGAGGAGATTGCCTGTGGTGACGAGTCATACCGCAGACACCGGCGTTCCCACTCCAGTACGCACCCCCGCTCGCCGGTGGCGCCGCGACGTCCAAGGCCTGCGCGCAGTGGCCGTACTGGCAGTGGTTCTGTACCACGCGAAAGTCCCCGGGATCACGGGTGGATTTGTGGGTGTGGACGTCTTCTTCGTCATTTCGGGGTTCCTCATCACCGGCATCCTGCTGGGTCCGGTGTTTGCTGGGCAGCCCCGCGGCCGCGGCTGGTGGGATTTCGTGGGTTCTCGGGTGCGCAGGCTGGTGCCAGCGTCGACTGTGGTGCTGATCGTGACGGCCGCGGCGACCTGGGTGCTGGCGTCGCCGCTGACTGTCAGCTCCTATCTCGCTTCCATCCGCGACGCGGCCCTACAGATCGTGAATATCTCGTTCGCGCGTGACTCGGCCGACTACCTAGCTGGAGACGTGACCGACAACCCGGTCATGAACTTCTGGACACTGAGCCTGGAATGGCAGTTCTACGTGGTGTGGGCACTGGTGATGGTGGCCGTCGTGTGGTCATTGCGGGCCGCCAACCGCCACCGCGTCACAGCCATTGTGGCCGTCACGGTGGTGGCTTTCGTGGCATCGCTGGCCTACGGGGTGTGGGCCACGAACGTCTACCCCGGGGATGCCTTCTTCTTGCTGCCGAGCCGACTGTGGGAGTTCCTGGCGGGCGCATTGGTGTTCTTCGCGTCCACCCGGTGGGCCCCGTCGCGCGGACTGTCGCAGGTGATGGCGTGGGCTGGATTGGCGATGATCGTGGTCGCGGTGGTGACTTTCTCGGAGACCACAGCCTTCCCCGGTTATGCCGCCCTGTTGCCGGTGGTTGGCACGGTGCTGGTCATCGCGGCAGGCTCCTACCGGGGCGACACACCCTCTGAGCGAGTCTTGGGTAACGCGGTGTTCCAACGGTTCGGGGCAGTGTCGTACTCGTGGTACCTGTGGCACTGGCCAGCCCTGGTTCTGGTGGCGTTGTGGGTTGATGTGCCTGACCGATTGTGGTGGCCGGTTGGCGTGCTGGTGGTTGCGGCGAGTTACCTGCTGGCTGAGGCCACGTTCTGGCTGGTGGAGGAACCGTTCCGCCGTCGATTTCGGGCCTTGCGGCAGCCCGGGGTTGCGATCGGTGCGGCCGTCGCCGCTACCGCCATTGTGGCTGGTTCTGCCACAGCCGCCGCCCACGCGACCCAAGTCCCGGAGGTCACCGCCGACCAACTGCTGTCAGACATTGCCGCGGGTACGGCAGACCCGGTAGAAGCCGCCCTGTTCGCGCAGTCGGACCGCCCGTCCGCCACGAGTGACGGCTGCCAGCGGTCGAAAGCATCGACCAAGACCGACCCGTGTGAATACGGGGACTTGACGTCAGATCGGACAATCGTGCTGTGGGGAGACTCGCACGCGGTGCAGTGGCTGCCAGCGGTCGACAAGCTCGCCCAACGCGACGGCCTGCGGGTGCTCTTGTACGCAAAGGGTGCATGCCAACCGTTCGAGACCCCACCGCCGACCTTCTCCCCCTTGGACCCGAGCTGCTACGGATGGCAGCAAGCCACGGTGCGTGCGATTGAGGCCGAGCAGCCGGAGGCGGTGATCGTGGCAGGCCGCTGGCTGAACTCCCGCCGCGACGGGCGCTCGGGCCCCATCGACCCCGCCGCCGACCGAGCAACTGCTGAGGCGATCGGCTCCACCGTGCGAACCTTGACGGATTCGGGTGCCAAGGTGCTCGTCGTGGTGGATTCGCCGCAAGCACCGCGCGACATTCCGGCGTGTGTGACCGACCGCGGTTTCGAGGACTGCAGCTTTCCGCTCGAGCCCGCTTTCGCTGGCGACTTGGAACGCTCAGCGATCGCCGGCAACCCGAACGCGGCCGTGGTGGATTTCATCGGCGACATCTGCCCCGACGGGGTATGCCGCGCTGAAAGTGGTGGTTTCGTGACCTACGTCGACGACAACCACGTCACCGCGACGTTCGTCTCCTCCCTGCCCCTAACGCCCTGGCGCGAGGCGCTACGCGCGGTCGGCGTCGAGTAGCGCGCGAGGTGAAGTGCGGCCAGCGAGCCGTGTGGCGAGGAGGAGTGCGAGGACCCTGCTAGTGAGCGAGGTTGTCGACGAACCAGAGGTAGGTGTCGGCGATGCCCTCGCTGAGGGGTATCTGGTCGCGCCAACCGGTGGCGTGGAGGCGATCGACGTTCAGAAGCTTGCGAGGTGTTCCATCCGGGCGGCTCGTGTCCCACATGATCTCGCCGGTGAATCCGACGGCCTTAGCAACCAAGCTCGCGAGGTCGCGGATGGACACGTCGTTGCCGGTTCCGACGTTCACGTGCTCGGGTGAGTCCCACGCCTGTAGCAGGTGCAGGCAGGCCGAGGCGAGATCGTCGACGTGCAGCAACTCGCGTCGCGGACTACCCGTACCCCACAGTGTGACGGGAGTGTTGCCGTTGCGTGCGGCCTCGTGGAATTTGCGGATCATGGCGGGCAGAACATGGCTGGATTCGAGGTCGAAGTTGTCGTTGGGGCCGTACAGGTTGGTGGGCATGGCCGCGATCCAGTGCCTGCCATACTCGCGTCGGTAGGACTGGACAGCGATGATTCCGGCGATCTTGGCGATGGCGTAGGCGTCGTTGGTGGGTTCAAGTGCGCCAGTGAGCAGCTCGGATTCGTGGATGGGCTGGTTGGCGAACTTCGGGTAGATACACGACGATCCCAGGAAGAGGAGTCGGTCGACGTCGGCGGCGTGGCACGCTTCGAAGAGGTTGGTTTGAATGCGGAGGTTGTCGTTGAGGAACTCCACCGGGTAGGTGTTGTTGGCCACGATCCCGCCGACCTTTGCCGCTGCGATGAGCGCCACATCGGGCGCAGCGGCCGTAATGGCCTCACGGGTGGCCTGCTGGTCGCGTAAGTCCACCTCGCGAGAGCTCCATCCGACGAGTTCGACCCTGCGGGCTTGTAGTGCCCGCCACAGGGCTGAGCCCACCAGGCCGCGGTGACCTGCTACATACACGCGCATGCCCGGGTCGAGGCTGAACGAGTATTCCGATTCGGTGGCGGTTACAGTCATGACGCAAGGGTAGTCAACGATTGGCGCGAGCCGCGAACGCGAGGACACAGGTGGCAACAAAGAAGGCGTTCATCACCGGAATCACTGGCCAGGATGGCTCCTACTTGGCCGAGTTGCTGCTCGACAAGGGTTATGAAGTGCATGGCCTGATTCGGCGGGCATCGACCTTCAACACCCACCGGATCGATCACCTGTATCAAGATCCGCACGAAAAGGGCGCCCGACTGTTCCTGCATTACGGCGATCTGACCGATGGTTCACGGCTGGTGACGCTGGTCAATACGATCGCCCCCGATGAGGTGTACCACCTGGCCGCACAGAGTCACGTGCGGGTGAGCTTTGACGAACCCGAGTACACCGGTGACACGACCGGTCTGGGAACAACCCGGCTGCTGGAGGCGATTCGCACTACTCAGGTTCCGGCCCGCTTCTACCAGGCGAGCTCATCGGAAATGTTTGGCGCCACGCCCCCGCCCCAGAATGAGGAAACCCCGTTCTATCCACGCAGCCCCTATGGGGCGGCCAAGGTCTACTCGTACTGGATGGCGCGCAACTACCGCGAAGCCTACGGACTGTTCGCCTGTAACGGGATTCTGTTCAATCACGAGTCACCCCGACGCGGCGAGACGTTTGTGACCCGCAAGATCACTATGGCAGTGGCCCGGATCAAGCTGGGCCTGCAGCACGAGTTGTTTATGGGGAATCTTGACGCGGCCCGAGACTGGGGCTATGCGCCGGAGTATGTCGAGGGCATGTGGCGGATGCTGCAGCATGATGAGCCCGACGACTACGTTCTTGCCACCGGCACATCACATACTGTGGAGGATTTTCTCAGTTTCGCGTTCGGCCACGTCGGCCTGGACTGGCGTGACCACGTGCGCTTCGACGAGCGCTATGTGCGACCGACAGAGGTGGACAGCCTCATTGGTGATGCGTCCAAGTCTCGCCACATGCTGGGTTGGGAGCCGAAAGTGATGCCCCAGCAACTGGCACAGATCATGGTCGACGCCGACCTCGAATTGCTGCAGCCCTAGTTCTCGCTCATGACACGGTAAGAGTTTCGCTGTGTGAGTGTCGGGAAGCCGACACTTAGTCAACGCGGGTGGCGGGGTCGGTCAGAATTGCGTCCTGTAGGTGCAAACGTAGGGGATCAACCCGCAGTAGTCCCGGCGGTTGGGCGAGAAGTTCGGGCAATTCACCCATTAGCAGCGACAGCGGTTCGGAGGCCCGGTGGGCTTCAAGGGCCGACTCATCCGTAAACCACTCGTACAGCCACACCACGTCGCCGTTTTCAGGATCCAGCGAGATGACAAAGGCCTCGGTGCCTGGCTCGTCGCTCAGTTCATCGGCATATCGGTGGAGGGCGTCGAGCAGGCCTGGCCGCCGACCAGGAACTGCCTCGAGGCGCACGAAAAGCCCGACCCGCCCAGGCAGAAGAGCCTGGTGAGTTGTGTCCGGTTCGCCGGTGGTGGCCATGGGGCGATTGTTTCACGGATCCGTCGACAGCGCCGAGCGATTGTTACCCCGGGCACGGGAAGTGACCGTTCATGGACCATTTGAGACGACCATTGGCTAGCCTGTTGGGGTGGCGAAGACCGAGAACCAGCCCTTGACGGAGAAGTCAGGCGTCTGGGCGACGATTCGCTACTCCCTCAAACTTCTGTCGCCGCGTGACCGGAGACTCCTCGGGCTGGCGGTCGGATTGCAGGCTGCTCTCGGGTTCTTGGACCTGATCGGAATCGCCCTGATCGGTTTGTTGGGCATTGTTGCTGTGGCCGGAATTGAGAACGAAGCGTTGCCCGGAGTTGTCAGCGGTTTCTTGGACGTGACGG
>CBFGTA010000131.1:0-5231 GCA_965651595.1 uncultured bacterium
TAACTTGTGCATAGTGATGGCCGATGCAGCCCGGGGTGAGGCTGTGATCTCACACGGCCCAGACCTAGACTGGGGACAGTGGTGTCGCTCCGTTGTCAAGCAGACAACGGCCAGGTACACGGGGGATTAAGCAGTGACGACAGATCCGGCCAATCAATTACGTGATCTCGGCTCGCGTCTTGACATCGAAGACCGGCACGAGATGGCGGTCGACCTAGCGGACAGGTCTGCCCTGGTGTGGGGCGAGGTTGAGCTGTTCGATCGCTGTGTGGCTTGGGCAGGAGACGAAGTCACCGTCACTGTTGCTGCGGCTGCCACCGAGTCCGGTCTCAAGATTCGCGGACGTGTTGCGGGGGTGACCGCTGCCGCGTTAACGGCAGTGGATGACCAACGAATCTGGGTGATTCCGTTCTCGGGGATTGAAATGCTCGAGGGGCCAGTCGGCCGCTCGGGGCACCCACAGGCTCGCAGCCGAGTTGACGAGAGGCGCACTCTGGCTGGAATGCTTCGCGGCTATCAGAGGCGACACCTGACGGTCTGGACTCGCACCACAATGGTCGCGGGCATTCTGGCGCAGTGTGCCCGTGACCATTGCGACATCGATTGCCCGACTGGTGCGCGGACTGTTCCCTATCGGGCGCTCACGGCCGTGGCCGTCCAGCAGGTATAGGGCCTGCGAATGGGAATCACAGGCCACCTCCGCAGGGGCCAATCGTGCCCCTGATCTAACGGGGACCTGAAGCTTCCTCGTCAAAGATTTCGGCGTCTTGAGGGTTCGATGCCAAGTAGTCAGCAGTCTGCCGATAGGCATTGTCAATATAGGTTTCCAACTCGGTGGCCTCCACCCGCCACTGCCCGTGGGTACCTACCTTGAGTGCGCGCAACTGCCCGCTGCGGACCAAAGCCCGCGCTTGGGCGACCGAAATATTGAGCACTTCGGCCACGTCAGCCAGAGTGAGGAATCGCATGCCCACCGAGACGGCCCCCCTTCTTGGGTGCGAGGCGAATACAAACACGACTCATGCCCGTTTTACACTAGATCACTGACACGCACTACTGCGCGGTTGGTTGACCAGTCTGGCATCAACGCCATTCGCTAATGCGCGTCATCGGGTACGACAACGGGGGATATTCATGCGGGAATTGGTGAACCATTTTCGGGCAGACGAACCGGTAGTGAACCGGAGCAGCCCGCGGCCAGGCGATCACAGTCGGGCGGCAAGCCACGCCGGCCGCTTCATGAGCCGCGGCAGCATGCGACGGCTAGTGGCCGTCTGCCTGCTCGCGGCAGCAGGCGTGGTCGGTGCCAGCACATTGACGGCCGCAGCTGATCGAACATCGGTGTGGGCTGCCGCACGGGACCTGAGCCCTGGCGTCGTCTTGACGCAGGACGACCTGCGGGTCGCCGATGTTGCGGTACCTGATGAAGGTTCCTATATTGCGGCTGGTCTCGACACCCTCGTCGGTCGTTCATTGGTGGCACCGCTAGCCGCGGGTGATCTGGTAGCCCGCAGCGCCATCGCCGGGCAGGCGACGCCAGCTTTGCGCGAAGTGACCGTCGCAGTGGGCTCCCATCATGCGCCTCTGCGTCTGTCCCGAGGAGATATGGTCGACGTCTATTCTTCCGACAGTCGCAACGGAGGTGACGCGCGCCTCGTGGCGTCGTCGGTCTTTATTGCCGCCGTGGATCCGACGCCTTCTCGAGGTACCGGAGAGATCGCCATCGTGTTGGCCGTGCAGCCGGATTCGGTTGCTGGCCTGCTATCAGGAGTTCGCGGCAAAACGGTGGACTTGGTGGTGGCTCGAGCGGACGGCGAGACTGGGCTGACGCCGTCACCGGCGGTCGAGTGGGAACAGGCAGTCGAGGTGGATGGGGAGGATCGGCAGTGAGAGTCGTCGCCCTATGCCTGGCCGGACCGCCTGGGGTCGATCGCACATCTGACCGCCAGTGGATCAGCGACTTCCGGTCAGCCTACGATGAGCGACGCTCGCAACAGTTCCCCGCCGAACGCTTCGTGGAGCGCGACGACATCCTGGACGTTGTTGCTGAGTGCTCCGCCCACCGAGTCGATGCCGTCGTCTTGTCGGTCTCCATGCCGGGACTGAGTCCCACTGTCCTGGCCGACATCGCGGGCTCGGGAGTGCACGTGGTTTTGATGGTGTTCAACGATGTTGAGGCGCGCATATTCTCGGCCACTGAAGGAGTCAGCGTCGTCGCGGTGGATTCCCACCCTGCAGTTGCGGCCGAGGCGATCCAGGCTGCAGTGGCTAGTCCGAGCGGATCTGGCCAGCAATCGACACTGGTTTCGATCCCGTCGTCCGGCGCGAACTTGGATGGTTCTTCTGGCGCGGTGGCACAGGACCGAGGCCTGTCCGACACCGACGGGGGCAAGGGTCGACAGTGCCATGGTCACCGCGATACGGATCTGTCAGAGTCGCGGCAGCGAAGGCCAGTCGTCATCGGGGTCTGGGGGCCAGCCGGAGCACCAGGTCGAACGGCCGCCACTGTGGCGCTCGCCGCCGAACTCGAAGCCCAGTCGGACTCTGCGGGAGTGCTGGTCATCGATGCGGACCCCGATACGGGGGGAGTTGCTGATTTAGCGGGGCTCGTGCCCACCGCATCGGGCATCATCAGTGCGATCACTGAAGCCAGGCAAGGGAAACGGCACTTCGACTTGTCCGGCCACACCATGACCATAGACGCGAACAGGCCAAGCGATCGTTGGCGCAGGGGCCACCAGCGGGGTCGTCTAGAAGTGTTAACCGGAGTTCCGGTGGCCGACCGGGCCAGTGAGTTGATGGTGTCGCCCGCGACATGGAAACGGTTCGAGTCAGCCCTCACCGAATACGACTGGGCGGTGGTTGATCTGGGCCGGTCTCCCCGCGCGGCTAGTTGGTCTGATGCTCGTGTTGACGGCTGGGAGTCGTTGACGGGCCTGTTGGCTGACCGGTGCGATGTTGTCGTGGCCGTGACCGCGGCCGATCCTATCGGCCTTGCCCGGTGTTTGACCGAATGGTCGCGGCAGTGGCAGCCGAGCAGCAGGCAGACTCGGGAACCGGCACCTACGGATGACGGACGTCCTGCCCCTGTGCTCGCCGTAGTCAACCGCAGTCGGCCCCTGTGGACGAAAGGTTCTCGGGGTCGGCAGATCGCGGAACTACTCAACCAGGGGGTGGGGTGTTGCGAGGTGTCGTTCGTCCCCGACGATCCAGACGCCTGGGACCAGCACACCGCCCAAGCTGGTCTGGACAGACCTCGACTCGCCCCGTCGACGGGCATTGCTCGGCAGGCCTGGCAACACGTGGCTACCTCCGTGCGCAGCGCAGTCGATCGGACTGGAGCAACGATTGCTTGACTTCCCACCGAGCTTTCGGCCGTTGGCTGGGTGAAACCACGATCGGTGCGTGGGACTCGTTCAGGTATCGTGAACCGCGACCTGCCGAACTGGAAGAAGGGCCCGCGAGATGAGTTCTCAAGCAGGCGCGGTTGCGTCCGACGGTGAATTCCGGGGCCTGATCGTGGATTGGGGTGGAGTCCTCACGAACGATATCTCCTCGGCCATGAGTGCTTGGGCGGACGTGGAATCCGTGAACTTGGCCGATCTCGGTCGTGTCATGGGGCAGTGGTTGGGGCCCAACACCCAGGCCGCCACCATTGTCAATCCGGTCCACGCTCTCGAAAGGGGAGAGATGGCGGTTCCTCATTTCGAAGAGCGTCTGGCCGACGAACTGGCTAGCATCTCCGGACAACCCGTCAATGCCGACGGTCTCCTCGAACGACTTTTCGGTGCTTTCGAATCGGCCCCGGACATGAACGCACTGGTTCGCCGCGCGCGCCAGGCGGGTATTTCGACCGCCCTTCTGTCGAACTCATGGGGCAACACGTATCCGGACCACCTGTTCGACGGCATGTTCGACGCGGTCGTCATTTCTGGTCAGGTCGGCATGCGCAAGCCCGATGCGGAGATCTACTACTACACGTTGGACCAGGTGCAGTTGTCTCCGAAGGAATGTGTATTCGTCGACGACATGGCCCACAACGTAACGGCGGCAGTCGAACTAGGCATGGCTGGAGTCGTGCATGCCAGTTACCGCTCAACTGCGTCCGAACTCGAGGCGATATTCGGTCGCTCCTTGACCTAGTTCGCCAGCGATGCCGCTCGCGCCAGTAGTCGCCTGTTGGACGCGGGCACGGCCGTGAAAGCATGGGGGCGTGAACGATCGACTGAGTTCCCAGGACGTTACCTACCTGTATCTTGAGGATCCATCTACTCCCATGCACGTCGGCAACGTCGCGGTCATCGAGCCGTCCGAGGACGGACTCGACTATGACCGCCTCGTGGATCTGATCAGGGGCCGAATTGCCTTGGCCCCTCGCTTCCGTCAACGCATTCGATCGGTGCCGGGACAAATTTCGCGGCCGGTCTGGGTCAACGATGAAAGCTTCGATGTGACCTATCACGTCCGCAGGTCGGCACTGCCGCGTCCCGGCACCCGCGAACAACTCCACGAGCTCGTTGGCCGGATTATGTCGCGGCAGCTTGATCGCTCGCGGCCCTTGTGGGAGATGTACCTCGTCGAGGGTCTGGAAGGGGGGCGGTTGGCCATCTTGTCCAAGACACACCACGCGGTCGTCGATGACTCCGGGGCGATCGACATCGGGCAGGTCATCCTCGATATCGAGCCGAACGCGCGCCTAAAGTCATATGACGAGTGGCTACCCGAGCGTGAGCCGAGTGCCGCCAGCCTTGTCGCTGACGCCGTTGGCGATTTTGTTCGCCGCCCCACCCAGGCTCTCGACCAGGTGCGCACAGGCATCGGCGACCTGTCCCGAACCGCATCAGCAGTGGGGAAGACGGTGTTCGGTGTCGCCGCGGCCGCTGTCACGGCCACTCGTTCTGTGCCGTCGAGTCCCCTGGCAGTGGAGTTGAGTGAGCAGCGTCGCTACGCCACAGTCGACCTCTCTCTCGCCGACATCAAGAAAGTTCGGCGCGCCCACGGCGGAACCATCAATGACGTCTTCTTGGCGATAGTGGCCGGCGGCATTCGGTCGTGGCTGATGACGCGCGGTGAGAGCATCGGTCCCCGCAGTCTAGTCCCCACTTTGGTGCCGATCAGCGTGCGCAATGATCAGACCGGTCGCTCCGAGGTCGAACCCTTCGTGGTGGACCTGCCCACAGGTGAAGGTGACCCGGTGGTGCGCCTACAGCGGATCACTTTCGAAATGGCCC
>CBFGTA010000132.1:0-5167 GCA_965651595.1 uncultured bacterium
CACGGACACGGTCAAGGCGATCGGCTACTCCGCGCAGGTTGCCCACCCGGCATTTGGCGCCCCGTCGGCGAACCCGCATTCCTCATCGGCGAGCCACGAGCACCACGGAGAATCATCCGGGGGAGCAGGGGGCGAGGCGACTTCGCACGGAGGCGAGGGAGTTCATAGTAACGCTGGCCCCTCGACTGGTCACACCACTGATCACACCACTGGTCACCCCGCCGGTGAGTCGACGGGCCACGACCACTCCGCAGTGGACGGACTGCGGCAGCGCATGTGGGTGTCGATCGCACTGACTATCCCGGTGGCGATCGTGTCGATGGTTCCTGCCCTGCAGTTCACTTACTGGCAGTGGGCTGCCCTGACGCTGGCGTCACCAGTGGTCGTGTGGGGGGCCTGGCCATTCCACCGGGCAGCGCTGAAGAATCTGCGCCACGGGGCAGCCAGCATGGACACGCTGATCTCAATGGGGGTCACGGCCGCCTACCTGTGGTCCCTTTGGGCGTTGTTCTTCGGCGGAGCAGGCGAGCCCGGCATGACCATGACGTTCAGTCTGCTGCCAGCCCACGGATCCTCGATGCACGAGATCTACTTGGAGGTCGCGGCCGCGGTGACGACCTTCATCCTCATCGGCCGTTACCTCGAAGAACGTGCCAAGCGGCGCAGCGGAGCCGCGTTGCGGGCACTGCTGGAGTTGGGAGCGAAAGAAGCGACCCGCGTCCAGCGCACCGACGGCGGTCAATGGACTGAGTCCACTGTCGATGTGCGTGACTTGGTCGTGGGGGACTTCTTCCGGGTTCGGCCCGGAGAGAAGATCGCCACCGACGGCGTCGTCGTCGACGGTGCGTCCGCGATCGACGCGGCGATGCTCACCGGCGAGCCCGTGCCAGTGGATGTGTCAGCCGGTGACGCGGTCGCTGGTGCCACCATCAACACGTTCGGCACCCTGGTGGTGGAAGTGACCCGAGTCGGGGCCGACACACAGCTGGCTCAGATGGCACGCCTCGTTGAGCAGGCCCAGTCGGGAAAGGCGCAGGTCCAACGCCTCGCCGACAAGGTGTCCGAGATTTTCGTGCCGATCGTCATCGTCATCGCTATCGGCACGCTCTTGGTGTGGTGGCTCGCGTTGGGGGACGTGGAAACAGCTTTCACTGCCGCCGTCGCAGTGCTGATCATCGCTTGCCCATGTGCGCTTGGCTTGGCAACTCCGACGGCACTGATGGTCGGGACCGGTCGCGGCGCTCAGCTCGGAGTGTTGATCAGAGGGCCTGAAGTCCTCGAGAGCACTCGCAAGGTCGACACGATCGTGCTCGACAAGACCGGCACGGTTACTACCGGCGCCATGACGGTTTCCGGCTCGGTGGTCGACGGAGCCACGCCCGAGCAGCTGTGGGCGTTCGCCGGATCGCTGGAAGCGCGTAGCGAACATCCGGTTGCCGCAGCGATTGCCCGCGAAGCAGCCGATCGAGGCGCGGTTGTGGCGGTCGAGAGTTTCACGAACTATCCGGGGCAGGGTGTGGCCGGAGTAGTTGACGGACAGGCAGGAGGTATCGGGCGGAAGGCGTGGCTCCACGAGCAGTTCGCAGTGGCGGCAACCCCGACGATCGAGCACTTCGCGCAGCAGGAACTCGCCGCCGGACACACTGTCGTCTACGTCGCAGCAGATGGAGCGATGGTGGGTGCAATCGCTGTGGGCGATTCAATCAAGACCACGAGTCGCGAGGCCGTAGCTCTGTTGGAAAGCCAGGGGCTCACAACGGTGCTGCTGACCGGCGACAACGCGCAGGCCGCTTCGTATGTGGCCGCCGAGGTCGGGATCGGGCGGGTCATCGCCGAGGTACTTCCCAAAGACAAGGCCCACCACGTTCAGGCACTTCAGGAGCGCGGTGCGACTGTCGCCATGGTCGGCGACGGAGTCAACGATGCCCCCGCCCTGGCCACCGCAGATCTCGGGATGGCGATGGGTACGGGCACCGACGCTGCGATCGAGGCAGCTGACATCACCCTGGTCCGGGGCGATCTGCGGGTGGCAGCCGATGCCATCGCCTTGTCCCGCCGCACCTTACGGACGATTAAGGGCAACCTGTTCTGGGCCTTCGCCTACAACGTGGCTGCGATTCCGCTGGCTGCTGCGGGACTTCTCAATCCGCTGATTGCTGGCGCTGCCATGGCTTTCAGCTCGGTGTTTGTGGTGACCAACAGTCTGCGCCTGCGGCGATTCCGATCGGTTTCGGGGGCCGACGCGCGCTGAACCCACCCCCCTTATTGAGAATGAATGTCATACTCATTAGAGTGGGTTGCGTATTAGTCCCCGACCGAAGGAACCCGATGACTCACATCTCCCGTAGACGTATTGTGACCGGACTCGCCGCGGCGGCTAGCGTTGTCTTGGTGGCGTCGGCTTGCTCAAGCTCTGACTCCGCCGATCCGGCCGCTCCCACCGCCGACTCGTGCCCGTCCGCTCCCATCGCGGTGACCGCCAGCGTCGACCAGTGGGGAAACATTGCCGAACAACTGGCCGGTGCTTGTGGAACGGTCGACACGATTGTGACCTCTGCCAGCGGGGATCCCCATGACTATGAGCCCACCACCGGGGACGTGGCGAAGTTCTCGAATGCCCGCGTTGTAGTGATCAACGGCATGGGTTACGACGAGTGGGCCGAGAAGGCCGTCAACTCGACTGACGCCGGTGCTGAGGTTGTCGATGCCGCCACGGTCAACGATGTTGCTGATGGCGCGAACCCACACCTGTGGTACAACCCGGACTACGTGACCGCCACTGCTTCCGCCATCACAGATGCCTATATCAAAGCATCGCCCGATGCGAAGGACTATTTTGACCAGCAACAGCAGGCGTTCACGGAGTCCATGAAGCCGTACTTCGACGAGATCAACACGATCAAGGCCGGGGCCGACGGCAAGACTTACGGCGCCACCGAGAGCGTCTTCGACTACATGGCAGAAGCAGTTGGGCTGCGTAACCTCACACCCCAGGGCTACCAGAATGCTGTCACCAACGAGTCTGAGCCGTCCCCCGGAGACATTGCCGCGTTCAACAAGGCGCTCACCGATAAAGCCATGAACGTTCTCATCAACAACACGCAGACCGAAGGGTCGGTGCCGCAGCAGTTGGTGTCGACTGCCCAAGGTGCGGGTGTTCCTGTCGTGGATGTCACGGAAACGATGCCGGAAGGGGCCAGCGACTTCCAGTCATGGCAGATTGACCAGCTGAAGGAACTCGCTACCGCCCTGGGCATCAGCTAGTTTTCGGACGGCGATTGCCAAGAGTTGCCCATCAGTTGAATGGAGAGTCGCGCATGATCGAGTTTCGGGATGTCGCGGCTGTCCGCGGGGGCCGCACGATTTGGTCTGAAGGCACGTTCACGGTCCCTTCGGACCAAATCGTTGGCGTCATCGGGCCCAACGGCTCGGGCAAGACAACCTTGCTCATGATGCTGCTGGGCCTGCTGGCGCCCGCCAGTGGCACCATCCGCGTCTTGGGGCGGACGCCTCATCGGGGTGACTCGCGCATCGGCTATGTTCCGCAGAACTACGCTGCGATTGCCGGAGACTCGATTCGTGCCCAAGATCTGGTTCTGTTGGGCCTGAACGGGGGAAGGTACGGGCTGCGCAAGACGTCTGCCGACGAGTGGGAACAGGTGCACGCGGCACTGCGCGAGGTGGGCGCAGAGCACTTTGCCACGCGACGCTTGTCCGAGCTGTCGGGTGGTCAGCAGCAGCGGGTGGCGATTGCCCAAGCCTTGGTGTCGCGCCCGGAGTTGCTACTACTTGACGAGCCACTCGCCAACCTGGACATCCGCAATCAGCAGGAGATCGTTGATCTGCTCGGTCGCATCAATCGGGAGCGACACATCGGCGTCGTTCTGGTCGTTCACGACATCAACCCGCTCCTGTCTATCCTCAACGGCGCCATCTACCTTCTGGACGGGCACCCCCACTACGACGACGTCAACGATGTCGTCAGCGAAGAACTGCTCACCCACCTGTACGGAACCCTTATCCGCGTAGTACGCACTCCGCAGGGCGACTTCTTTACCCGGAGCGCATGATGCCCATCGAATTGATCGCGTTCCTCAACGTCCAGTCCAACTGGTGGGAAGTCGTCACCAGCAACTTCATGCGAACTGCCTTCCTGGGCGGGATCTTGGTCGCTGTCGCATCGGGAATTATTGGATATTTCGTGATCATCCGCGGCAGCATGTTCGCCTCTCACGCCCTCGCCCACATCGGGTTCCCGGGAGCGACCGGTGCGGCCTTGGTTGGGGTGTCGGTTTCGGTGGGGCTCGTGACATTCACGGTCTTGGGTGCGGTTGCCATCGGCTTGCTGGGCAAACGCTCCCAAGACCGCGAAGTGGCTACCGGTACGGTACTCGCGTTCGCGACCGCTCTGGGTGTCCTGTTCGCATCCCTCGCCCGGGAGAACACTTCGACGGTGACCAACATCTTGTTCGGGAGCTTGCTCGCGATCACGACGGAACAACTGATCATGTTCACGGTCGGACTGGTGATTCTGGTGGTCGTGTTAGCTGTGATCTACAGGCCGCTGTTGTTCGCCTCGATCGACCCCGATGTTGCCGAGGCGCGGGGCATTCCGATCAAGGCACTGGGACTCGTCTTCATGGTGCTGATCGCCCTGGTGGTGAGCATGGCCGTGACTGTGGTCGGCGTCCTGCTGATCTTTGCCCTACTCGTCACTCCGGCTGCGGCGGCCCTGCGGATCACTGCCCGGCCTTCAGCGGCGCTGCTCATCAGCTGTGTAATCGGTGCCGTGTCGGTGGTTGCGGGCCTCCTGCTCGCGGCCCTCTTCAACCTGCCGCCGAGCTTCTTCATCGTGGCGGTTGTGTTTGCGATCTGGCTCGTCGTGGTGGCGGTAGGGCCGCGCCGCCGCAACACCGTCGTCCCGAGCCCCCACGTGACAGCGGACAGGCCACGAGAAGCGGTCTAGATCAAGAGTTCTCGGCTGAGGCGCATGCGGTGGCTAGGGCCGGGATCGAACCGGCGACCCTCCGCTTTTCAGGCGGATGCTCGTACCAACTGAGCTACCTAGCCGTGTGCCAAGAGGCCCGCCACTGCTGTAGCGGGCCCCTCGATGGCAGCGACCCCGACCGGGCTCGAACCGGCGACCTCCGCCGTGACAGGGCGGCGC
>CBFGTA010000133.1:0-5093 GCA_965651595.1 uncultured bacterium
CCTTTCTGGTCCGTGGACGCAGACTGACACCCGCGTTGCTCTGTGAACGAGGTGGCAGTCGAGTTGCGTGGTGACCGGTAAACGGTCAACCACGCTGTGGTGGCTGATGGCGCCGCGCTGGTGGATCACCCCGACAGGTTCGTAGAAGCCACTGCTTTGGGTTGGGGTGAGGTGCTATGAGCCAGGATCGGGCTCTATCTGCGTCAGGATTTCTCCACCTAGGTCGTCGATGTCGGCAAAAGCCAGTTGCTCGATGCTGTTCCTGGCCGCAGCGGGAAAGCGCCAAGTGGATGACTGGCGAACCGGGATCAGGATTGGCTCGATCAGATCCGCTGGGCAACCCTGGACCTGTCGGCTCCCTACAGGTCGGTGTTCGACACGATAGACAGACCCGCTGTGATTCGCTTCGACTTCCCTCCGAAACTTGACGACAGTGGTCGGATGAGCTGCCACATCAGCCAGGGCTTCCTCGTGGACCCACTTGAACTCTGTGGCGATAGTTGTTGGGGGAGAGATGTACAGGTGTAGCGGGTCTGTTGGGGATGGCCCGGTCACGGCAGTAGCGGGCGAATAAGGGCATCCTGGTTTCGTGTCGGGCGCATAGCAAGGCGGGCTTCCTTGCGGTGGGAGGTTTCCGGCGTCGCAGTCATGCCATGACTGTGCGCATATCGTGGCAACATCTCGACTTGTTGCAACATCTCGACTACAGGATCGCAGGGCTGTGGTTTCTAGTTTGGGTATTCAACGGCAATCACCTAGATCGCGAACCCGCTAGTCCATACCCGAAAAAGGCCCCCAACCCGCGGGGCAGGTCAGGGGCCCTTTCGGAACAGCTAGCTCTAGATGTCGTAATACAGCTCGAACTCGTGCGGGTGGGGCCGCAGGCGAATCGGGTCGATCTCGCGCTCCCGCTTGTAGGCGAGCCACGTTTCGATCAGGTCCGGGGTGAAGACGTTGCCTTCCGTGAGGAAGTCGTGATCGTCTTCGAGTGCCAGCAGTGCACCTTCTAGCGATGACGGCACGGTCGGGATCGCAGCGGCTTCCTCGGGGGGTAGCTCGTAGAGATCCTTGTCGACCGGGTCGGCGGGGTCGATCTTGTTCTTGATGCCGTCGAGGCCGGCCATCATCATGGCGGAGAACGCCAGGTACGGGTTGCTCGACGGGTCCGGCACGCGGAACTCGATCCGCTTGGCCTTCGGGTTCGCTCCCGTGATCGGGATGCGGATGCACGCCGAGCGGTTGCGCTGCGAGTACACCAGGTTCACCGGAGCCTCGAAGCCGGGCACCAGACGGTGGTACGAGTTCACCGATGGGTTCGTGAACGCCAACAGTGCCGGAGCGTGCTTGAGTAGTCCGCCGATGTACCAGCGAGCCATATCCGATAGACCCGCGTAGCCGAGCTCGTCGTAGAACAACGGATCGCCGTTCTTCCAAATCGACTGGTGCGTGTGCATGCCGGAACCGTTGTCACCGAAGACCGGCTTCGGCATGAAGGTGGCCGACAGGTTGTTGCGCCAAGCCACGTTCTTGATCACGTACTTGAACAACATCACCTGGTCAGCAGCGTGCAACAAAGTATTGAACTTGTAGTTGATTTCCGCCTGGCCCGCGCCACCGACCTCGTGGTGCGCCCGCTCGACCTGCAGGCCAACGCTCAGCAAAGCCTGGGTCATCTCGTCGCGCAGATCAGCGAAGTGATCCACCGGGGGAACCGGGAAGTAGCCACCCTTGTAGGGGGTCTTGTAGCCCAGGTTGCCGCCCTCTTCTTCGCGGCCACTGTTCCACTTGGCTTCCACCGAGTCCAGGAAGTAGTACCCGGCCGACTCTTTCGTCTCGAAGCGCACGTCGTTGAACACGTAGAACTCGGCCTCGGGGCCGAAGTACGCCGTGTCGCCAATGCCGGTGCTGGCCAGGTAGGCCTCCGCCTTCGCCGCCACCTGACGGGGATCGCGCGAATACGGCTCGTCGGTGAACGGATCGCGAATCGAGAAGTTCATCACCAGCGTCTTCTCGGCCCGGAACGGATCCACGAACGCGGTCTGCACGTCGGGGATCAACTTCATGTCGGACTCGTGAATCGCCTGGAACCCGCGAATCGACGACCCGTCAAACATCTGGCCATCGGTGAACAGGCTCTCGTCGACAGATTCGACGGGAACGTTGAAGTGCTGCATGACGCCCGGCAAGTCGCAGAACCGCACATCGACGAACTTCACGTCGTTGTCGCGGATGAACTTGCGCACATCATCGGGATTCTTGAACGTCGGCTTGTGGTGAGACATCCACTCTCCTTTGAACGAGTTGTGGCCGTTGAACGTGCTCGACATTAGGTGGCGGCTGTGTCGCGGCCGTATCTCCTATGTTGCGTTCACGTTACATTCCCGGCGAGTTCACTCTCGGATTGACCCCGTGTCGGGCAGCACACTCGAAGGCGGTGTCTTGGTTGACTGCACCGAGACACCACCCAAGAGTCGGACATCCGGGACTATTCGACGGGGCTTCCCCAGTTGACTCGACCCAGATTGCGGTCCTGCCAGATCTGGGCTGGAGTCAAGGTGACAAGTCCGTCGTTGGGGTTGTTATCCGGGCCGTAGTTGACGTTGCCGTCCGAGCCCCAGGGGTTGCGTAGCACGATCCCGGTGATTACTCCTCGAGCATTGCGCCGGAAGTCCCACACTGTGTAGGCATGAGCACCATTGATCGTCGAAGCGGCGTTGAGAGTGACGGTCAGCCGCTCATAGCGGTTCCACCGCTGCCACAGCTTGTTCGCCAGGTCAGTCGAGTTGCTAGCGAACCGCCCAATGAACGGCGACGAGGATGAACGCGAACCGAAGTATCGGAACACATCGCCGGGCTGAGTCGAAGCGAGCCGTTCGAACCGACCCGACTCGTGTAACGCGATTGCCTTCTCCGCCAACGGCACCCACAGTGCACCCTGAGGCCCCGGAGCTGCGCTGATGCGGGTGCGGCCATTGAATACCAGTCGGTCGTCGACGCGATAGAACCTGTTGCCCAACTTCACGCCGTATGTTCCGTCCCCAAAGTCGGCCATGTTGCGGCGGACCGGCCCCGCGTACCCCCGCGGCGTCGCGTGAGCGATCGACGACAGGGCCGACACGACCTTGCAGTCGCTGATATTGCCCTGGAAGATGTCAGTGGCGCGGGGGCCGTGGCTCGAGAACAGCGGACCCGGCACCGACACCCAACGCGCCCCAGCCGCGAGTGCGCGTCCCGGGGCCAGAGATGGGTTGTTCGGGCGATCGCCATCGAGGGTGAGGTCAGCCCCGTTGGCGAACGAACTGACACGATGAACCGTGTCGTGGCGCGTGATGCCGCCTCCAAAATCGGAACGGTTGTTGCGATGGTCGATCCACAACGTGTCTCGTCCGCTTCCGCTGTCGATGACGTCATTCTCGGCGATGCCATCGAGTGAGACGAGAGTGTCGTCACCAGGCCCGCCTTCGAGCCGGTCACGGCCAGCGCCCCCAATGAGAGTGTCGTCGCCGGAACCACCAACCAGGATGTCGTTGCCGGGTCCGCCTGTGGCCAGGATCGGCTTGGTGTAGCCCGTCGCCCGGAAGAGGTCGTCGCGCGGCCCGCCAATGAACCGCACACTGTCGAAGCTCGCGGTGGGAACCACATAGTCGTTTCCAGCCCGCACCGACCGGTTCGTGCGAATCGTGGTCATCGAGCCGCGGTGGCCGATGCTGGCACGTTCCCCTCGACTGTCGGCCTCAATGACGAGGACACGGTTGACCACTCGGTAGCTGCCGTCCGTGGCGCTGGCCGCCGGTCCGGTCACCACAACCAATCCCGTCCCCAGGATTGCTGGCGTCAGGGTCGCGGTAGCGATCCTCGTGCAAATACGTCGATTCATGATGACTCCTTCGTCCAGGGGCGTTCGCCCAGGTGCAAGTAGGAGTCGGTCGCATGGGAAAACGAAACACTTTTTCTACGAGATTTTTCTGCCCCTGATTTCTGCCCGTGAATCCCGCACTAAATCCCGCACTGGCTTGGTCGCCGATGGAGCACTCGGGGGCGTTTGTTGGACCCACTGGCCCGACAAGCCGTACGATGATCACATGGAACCCGATCCGACCGAACCCGTTGTGAACGGAACCGGGTCGGAGGACGAACGGATCGTCGCGGCCATGCGGCGCGGAGACCAGCAAGCGTGGGGGATGCTCTACGAGGCGTACTCCGATCGCATGTACTCCTACGCCTACTCACTGACCGGCGACATTCATGCCGCAGCCGATATTGCCCAAGAAACTGTCCTCATTGCGATCGACCAGATTCAGCAACTACGCGACCCGAGATGTCTGCGCCCATGGATGTACGCAATCTGCCGGAGCCGCTGCCACAGTCTGTTTCGATCCGGGGCTCGAGTCGTGTCGGCAGAAGGCCAGCTCGATCAACGATTGGCTGGCGGGGCCGCCGACCTAGCCACCAGCGACGACCCCACCTCCGCTCGTGAGGCTCAGGAACTCGTATCCGCCGCACTGGCAGGGCTGAGCTCGACTGACCGCGAGATCATCGAACTTGCCATTCGCCACGACCTCGACGTCGCCGACATCGCGCGCGCAATGGGGTCGACGCCGGATGCGACCAGAGCGAAGCTATCTCGGGCACGGAGCCAACTCGGGCAGGCGATTGAAGCACTCGTACTGTTCCGCTCGCGCGACGTGGACTGCACCGAACTGCGTCAACTGCAAGCAGTGCCCGACTTCACTGCGCTTGTCCGCAAACGCATCGCCCGCCACGCCCGGAAGTGTTCTGTCTGCGGACCCGAACAACGAAAGACGGCTCGGTCCGTCGCGATCGTCACCATCCCGCTGCTACTCATTCCCGCCGGTCTACGGGCCGGGCACGCACCTGCCGGGCCAGACAGCCTCGTCGCGGCGACCGTTCCCTCCTCGTCGGGACTAGCCATGGTTCGATTCGATGCCAACGGGTGGCCGGCGCTCGCCAGCCGTGCCACCCACAAGGCGGCAGTTCTCGTGGGCGCGGGCGTCGCGGCAGCCGGACTCGTTGTTGCGGCACTCGTAGCCATTCCGGCAGTCACTGATTCGACCGAACCATCCCGCGCAGCC
>CBFGTA010000134.1:0-4802 GCA_965651595.1 uncultured bacterium
CATCGCAGGCCACAGTGGCGCCGCTTTGAAGCAAAATGCAGCTTGGGATACTGGGACCTTCCACGACTCCCCTTTCCACGACGTAGTGGCCGTCATTCTCACGGCCTTCGTCGTTGACGGCGCTTTCCCGGCCCAAATCGCAGCCCTAGGGAGGCGAGCGACGGAATCAGTCTGCCCGGGTAGTCAGCTGGGAGTACCCTCCTTCTCTGACACTCCCACCCAACGCAGGTCGGGGGATCTCTCGTGTTGAGCGCAATCCGCCAAGTAAAGGTTGATCAGAGTTTGATAAGGGATTCCTGTCTCTTCAGCGACACCCTTGAAGTAATCGATCGTGTCAAGGTCTAGTCGGATAGTCACTTGCTTCTTAATTCTCCGCGAATACGGATTACGCTTGGCGTGACTGAAATCGTATTCGGCCCTCATGTCATCCATCTGCCCTCCCTCCTATTCCGTAATTCCTGGTTTCGTTCCTGGTGGCCTTTCTTGCTGAGATGAGTCGGACCACGGTTTCTTTCTCCCGAAAACAGTGGACCGCCACCAGTATCCTCAACTTCTCACTCAGCCCCAAGATGATGAACCTTTCTTCAGCTATCGAGTGATCGGGGTCGACAATCACCAGAGCGTGGGGATCGCCGAAGACGGTCGAGGCCTCGTCGAAGGAGACGCCGTGTTTCGCCTGGTTCGAACGGGCTTGGCTCTCATCCCACTCGAACCTCAAGTCGCCCATACTTACATTGTATGCATGGGCGACTGTGAGCGCAAACCTTAGTGGTTGACAGTGAACTTCCGTCCACTTTCACGATCGAATTTGCCGAGCACTGCCTGTATGCCGCTCACTGGTCACTCGTGAGCCCGAAGAAGCGGTCGAAGTAGGCGGATAAGCGAGTCAGGACGCGCTGCTTCTTCAGCCCGTGTCCGCCATCGGGTGCGAACCGGGACACCGGTGGCAGCACGGAGGTGATGGCAGTGCCTGCCCGCTGGATCGACCCGTCCCGAAACGACGCCTCAACGAACGCGTAGGTGGCATCGGATCGCAGGTTCTCCTCAGCGATGATGGCGTCGAGTTCGGCCGCCCTCCGCGACGCAATGAAGGCATTCCACTGCTCGTCCACACCGGAGTCAACGCCCGTACCGATACCCGCGTCGACTGTGATCGCCTCCACGAAGTCTTCGATCAGGTCCCGTTTGTTGCGCAGGCTCGGACTGGCGTCGACGGCCCGAGCGATCTCGTCGCGAACGTGCCGATCGTCGCCGTCGCCGTGGCGGTTCCGATATTGCTCGACGAGCAGCAGGATGTAGTCGACAGTGATCTCCACCTGCTTGATCAGTTCGATCTCGAACACGATGTCGTCGTTGATGAGTTCCTTGTCCGCGTCGCGCTCCCCGCGCAGTTGGCCGTACAGGTCGAGGTACACGCTGCGGTAGTCCTGGCCCTGGCGGTCGGTGAGGATCTCGTGGCCGGTGAACTCGTCGAACGAGGTCAGGATGTTCTGCAGCCGCAGGATCGCCCCGAACAACGTGACAAAGTCCTTCTGGGCAGACTCCCCCATGATCGGCTGGCCCAGCGGAAACTGGACCACCAACTCGGTAACCTTGTCGGCGTATTCCGCGTAGTAGTCGGCGTAAGGCTTGAGCAGCACAACTCCGCGCGCATCCTTGTTGCCGAAAAGTTCCAGCGCCACGTTGGTGTTGGTTTCGAGGTCGCGGAAGGACACGATGTTGCCGTAGGTCTTGACGGAGTTCAGGATCCGGTTGGTGCGCGAATAGGCCTGAATCAGTCCGTGGGATCGCAGGTTCTTGTCGACGAACAAGGTGTTCAGGGTGGTGGCGTCAAAGCCGGTGAGAAACATGTTGACCACAATCACCAGGTCGAGGTCGCGGTTCTTGAGGCGGCGCGACAGGTCCTTGTAGTAGTTGCCGAACCGTTCGGACGAAGTATCGAACGAGGTGCCGAACGTGGCGTTGTAGTCGGCAATGGCCTCGTCCAGGAATACACGATTGTCGCCGCTGAGGGCATCAGTGTTGAAGTCTTCGTCATCAAGGGTGCCATCTTCGACGGCGTCGTTGGCGGCGAACGAATAGATCAGCCCGACCTTGAGGCGCTGGTCACCAGGCAACGTGGCGAGCTGGTCCTGGAACTCGCGATAGTAGCGGCGGGCTGCGTCGATGGATTCGGTCGCGAATAGGGCATTGAAACCGCGCACTCGCCGATCGCCGAGCCGGTAACTCTGGTTGCGTTTCGTCTTCTGGTCGAAGTGCTCCAGGGTGT
Organism: uncultured bacterium; assembly: GCA_965651595.1. GTDB lineage: Bacteria > Actinomycetota > Actinomycetes > S36-B12 > UBA10799 > CBFGTA01. Next base: position 2,270 of record CBFGTA010000134.1, read on the forward strand.
AGGCCACCACTTGCCTGACCCGCTCCGGCGCGAGCAGGGCCTGCTCCGTATCGATGGCGGACACTTGCTTGTCGGCGACGTCGCCGACTCGCACAGTGTTGACGTAGTCGATCCGAAACGGCAACACGTTCTTGTCGGTGATCGCGTCGACGATGGTGTAGGTGTGCAGCTTCTCGCCGAACGCCTGCTCGGTGGTCTTGAGTTGCGGGTTGCCGCCTGTGGCTGCGTTGGCGGCAAAGATGGGTGTGCCGGTGAAGCCGAACAGGTTGTACTTCTTGAACGCCCGGGTGATGGCAGTGTGCATGTCTCCGAACTGGGAGCGGTGACACTCGTCGAAGATGATCACGACGTGGCCGGAGTAGATGGCGTGGCCCGTGTTGGCTTTGATGAAGGTGGATAACTTCTGAATCGTGGTGATGATAATGCGCGCGTTGGGGTCTTCGAGTTGACGTTTGAGAACGGCCGTGGACGTGTTGGAGTTGGCCGCTCCCTTCTCGAACCGGTCGTACTCGCGCATAGTTTGGTAGTCGAGATCCTTGCGGTCGACCACGAACAGGACTTTCTCGACACCGGGAAGACGGGAGGCGAGCTGGGCGGTCTTGAATGACGTGAGCGTCTTGCCGGAGCCGGTGGTGTGCCAGACGTAGCCGCCCGCGTCGACGCTGCCGAGGGTGCGGTAGTTGGTGGCGATCGCAATCTTTTGCAGGATCCGTTCGGTGGCCACGATCTGGTAGGGCCGCATCACGAGCAGTTGCCGGTCGGCGGTGAGCACGCAGTAGCGGGTGAGGATGTTGAGTAGCGTGTGTTTGGCGAAGAACGTCTTCGCGAAGGCGCGGAGTTCTTGAATGGGGGCGTTGGTGGCGTCGGCCCACCAGGACGTGAACTCGAAGCTGTGCGACGTGGTGCGCCGCCGCCCCGCCTTGGACACGTCGTCCACGTGTTGGCGGCGGGTGGTGTTGGAGTAGTACTTGGTGAGGGTGCCGTTGGAGATGACGAACAACTGCACGTAGTCGAACAGGCCCGTTCCGGCCCAGAAGCTATCGCGCTGGTAGCGGCTGATCTGGTTGAACGCTTCGCGCAGGTCGACCCCGCGGCGCTTGAGTTCGATGTGCACGAGGGGCAGCCCGTTGACGAGCACCGTGACGTCGTAGCGGTTGGAATAGGTGGCGCCAGCCGCCTGGTCTATTTCGTACTGGTTGATGACTTGCAGGTAGTTGTTGTGGATGTTGTGTTTGTCGATGAGGGTGATGTTCTTGGTGGTCCCGTCGTCGCGCTGCAGAACCTGCACGTGATCATCTTGAATGCGCACGGTCTTCTCAGCGATACCGTCGTTCTTGCCCGCGATTCGGTGGGTGAAGAATCGCTCCCACTCGCCGTCAGTGAAGGTGATGGCGTTGAGGGCTTCTAGTTGGGCGCGCAGATTGGTGACGAGGTCGACCTCGGTGCGGATCGGCACGTACTCGTAGGCCTGGGCTTCGAGCTGCGCGATCAGCTCCCGCTCGAGCTGCGCCTCCGACTGGTAGGACGAGCCCGCAGTGTCGTCAGGCTCGTACTCGGCCACCACCGTACTGTCCCGCGAAACCGCAATCGGACTGTAGCGGTTAGCGGCACCGTCAGTCATCGGGAATTTCCTGTTGCTTGAGCCACTTGCTGCGCAGTGCGTCCAGCGTAGGACCTTCGATGCTGCCCACATGCCACGCGGCCCAGCCGTTGGACGACTTGCCGTCGAGCGCCACCTTGGCCGCCATGCTAGGCGTCGGGTAGGCAACATTTTCAACAACAATCGCTCCGTCGGCAGTGACAGTGGCGTCAGCCTCAACCGAGCCCTGCCGGAGGAAGAGCTTCTCCCCTGCCGGAAGAAGACCGGTTGACACGAGGTCGGCAACAGTCCCCGGAATGGTTCTTGGCTTGCGTCGCGACCCGCGGACACCGGCACGACTGTCGTCGGCGTCGGTTACCTCTTTCGATATGTCGATTCCAGCTAGACGGATAGCGGCGAGCATGCTTGCCAGCAATGCATCCAGCGAGAGCATCATATGGGGCGGCAAAGTGGCATCCGAATCACGTTTGCCCTCTACGACTGTCAGGCCGGACACAGCGGCGACCTCGGCGGCAAGCCGCCCTTCAAGGTAGCCAATCTCGGCACTATTGAACCCATGCGTGGTGTCGCGCTTCATGGCGATTGCCCGCGACCAGGGGAGTTTCGGGCGACGTGAGTGTTCTTGTAGGCGCTTGCGCAGATGCACAGCCTTGCCCACATACACGTCACCGGATCCATCATCGGTAAGAAGTACGTACACCCCTGCTTCTGCCCATTTCTCTTCGGGCAACGCCTTGAGGTGCGCACGATTCACGTATGCAACCCGGATAGCATGCTCGACGAAGTCTGCGACTACCGGTGCCTCAGGGGCGTTGGGAACCTGAACGTTGACGGGAGTCGTGCTCATGCCAGCTTCTCCTTGAATGTCAGCAGCCGGTCGCGGTAGTACTCGTACTGCTGACGACGTGCCTCAATCTCCGCCGGCAACCCACG
>CBFGTA010000135.1:0-4758 GCA_965651595.1 uncultured bacterium
CTGCTTCAACAACCGATGATCACCCGTGCGGAAGCCGGAGTGCCGGTGGTTCCGATCATCATGCGGAATGCGGGTGAACTAATGAGACCCCATTCGTTCGTCATTTCGAACGGGACTCTCGACGTCGCTGTGCTCGACCCGATCAGCACCGCGGACTGGAACCACGACAACCTCGACGAGCACATCACCCGCGTACGCCACCTTTACCTCGACACCATGGCACACTGGCCCACCGAGGTTCACAACTAGGTCTCAGACGACTCCCCCGCCCCGCTTCGATTTCGCTAGGTGCCGCGTTCGGCAGCTTCTTCCCGTTCGTCGGTGAGCTGTTGCCGAACATCGGCGTGCACGGCGGCTACTCGCTTGCGCACTAAGAACCAGCCGCCGATGAGCAGGAGCGCCAGTGGTGCCATGGCGTACACGGTGTAAGTCCCGATTGGCTTGTCGATCCACATGAGCCACACCACCAACAGCAAGAAGCCAAGCGTGATGTAGTCCAAGTACGGTGACCAGGGAAGCCGGAACGAAGGTCGCTGCAGTTCGCCTCGCTTGGCGCGCCGAACGAAAATGATGTGGCAGACCATGATGGTCGTCCATGTCGCCAGGATTCCCAACGCCGACAGGTTGAGGACAATGTTGAATGCCTGTTCAGGAACGATGAAGTTGAGAAATACGCCGAGCCCGTACATCGCCCCGACGAGCAGGATCCCACCGATGGGGATACCGCGCCGACTCATGATGCCAGTGAACGGGGGTGACGAACCCGCCGTAGCCATCGATCGCATGATGCGGGCCGTTGCGTAGAGTCCGGAGTTAACACTGGACAACGCCGCCGTCAACACAACGAAGTTCATCACACTGCCAGCACCTTCGATGCCGATTGCGTTCAGTGCCGTAACGAACGGACTCTCGTTGGCTTCGTAGGCACTCCAGGGCAGCAGCATGGCCAGAACGAGCACCGAACCGACGTAGAAGATTCCAATTCTCCACACGACAGCATTGGTGGCTTTGGGCACAACTTCCCGCGGCTCACCAGTCTCCCCGGCTGCGATCGACACCATTTCCAATGCCGCATACGCGAATACCACGCCCTGAGCAACGATCACCGCACCCCAGATACCGTGCGGAAACCATCCACCGTTGGCAGCAATCAGGGCAAAACCGGTTTCCTCCCCCGCCACCGGACTCCGGCTACCCAACACCCAGATTCCGATGATGAGGAATAGTGTCAATGCACTGACCTTGATGATTGCGCACCAGAACTCGATCTCGCCGAAGAAACGGACCGAGATGAGGTTGATGGAGATCACCACCGCCACTGCAATCAGAGCGATGATCCACTGGGGCACTGAAGAAAACGCGCTCCAGTACTTCGTATAAAGCGCAATCGCGGTCACATCCGCGATACCCCCGGTTGCCCATACCAAGAAATAGAGCCACCCGGAAACGTAGGCACCCTTCTCCCCGATAAATTCCCGCGCGTAGCTGACGAACGAGCCGCTCGTGGGTCGATAGACAACTAGTTCGCCCAGGGCCCGCACGACGAAGAATGCGAACACTCCGCAGATCGCGTAGACGATTGCCAGTGACGGCCCAGCGATGTTCAACCTGGCGCCGGCTCCGAGGAACAACCCGGTCCCGATGGCGCCGCCGATGGCGATCATCTGTATCTGGCGTCGCGACAGCTTCTTTTGGTAGCCGTCGTTCTCGGCGGCTAGAAGGTGATCGGTGACATCGTTGGAGGTCACCGATTCGGGGGCAGACGTCGTCAACGAAGGCGATCCAGGCGAGCAACGCTGATCGTGTACGGGATCGCTACGACGGCGAAGACGATTGCAACTAGGAACGCCCACAACTGTTCAGTGATGAGACCCAGGACCCCCATCACCGCAACTACCAACCACACGAAGAAGGCAATCCAACAACCCATGACGAAGCCGCTCGATCGTTGTTCAGACACTCCCGCTCCCTGTCATGGTGGGTACTGACCGCCTACGGCTAGGCGATTCGTTTCCTCAGCTCCCCACCATACTGCCGTGCGCTTCACCTTGCCCATTTAGGGAAGCGTTCCCTCCCCCAACCTTCGTGTTCCAGCAACCATCGCTTGCGGTCGAGCCCACCGGAGTATCCTCCGAGGCCGCCGGCTGCGATGACTCTGTGGCAGGGGATCACGATCGGAATTGGATTTCGCCCGACCGCTCCCCCCACTGCACGCGCGGCGGCCGGCTCACCGAGTTGCTCGGCCAGCTCTTGATAGGTGACGGTTTGACCCCAGGGAACCCGGAGTAGCGCATCCCAGACGCGCACCGAGAACGGGCTACCCAGTGGCGATAGGTTGCCGGAGAAGGTTCTGCGAGTGCCAGCCAAGTATTCGTCCAACTGAGTTCGCCACCCACTGGCTTCAAGCGGCGCAACCAGTTCCTCCGGGCGAGTTGTTGGGTTTCCTGGCTTGTAAGGCCCGCCGCCGAAAGGCTCTCGTAGCCGAACTTCGGTGAGCGCCGACTCAGTCACTACCAGGTCAATCCAGTCTCCAGCTGGCACCGGTACGTGATTGACCGCCCCTCGCGGTTTCGCGGAGAGTCGACCGACCGCAACTCGCGGCTGCCACACTAGCCCGGGACCCGATAGCACGTCTGCCGCATTCTTTCGCATCAATTGCGAATCGCGTTGGTGGTCTGTGCTGCGTCCCGCGCCTCCAGCCAACGAGCGATCTCGGCTCGGGCATGCTCTTGTTTCTTCGCCCGCTTCACCGGATCGGGTTCTGCATCAGCCTGCATGGCGGCCCGACGCATCTCCCAGGCCAGTTCATGGTCCTGAAGCGCGGATATGAGTCTGGTGTACTCGTCTTGGGTCGGCGTGAAACCAAACACTGAGGCAATGGCACCGGGAATCTCATCCCGATAGTCGTGCCCACCCTCGGCGAAGATGCCAGGAGTCGGTGTCAGTGCGTTGAGCATGTCAACGAACGTCATATAGAAAGTGACCGCCGGAATCCATCGGGTTCCACGAGGGCAGCCGATCGGTCGCCGATCACTCGGCCCAAGCCAGTCTGGTTGCCTCCACACCAGGCTCGTGCCGAATTTTGGAATCGGGTCATCGCCATTCTGGAGCAGCAACCACTGCACATCATTCTTGTTGTCGAAATTGTGCCAATCCGCGATCGATCGGGGAAGGTAGGCACGACCGGGCCCGAGGGCGGGTGTGTCGGCGAGGCTGCGGTCGCCCCAGAGTTGTTTGCGCCATTCGGACGCTGACGGTGTACCGATCCAGATGGCGGCATCCAACCCAGCACCTTCCGGGCCACTGACACCCTGACCGGTGAACAATCCCTGACTGACTTGGGATCCCAAGCTCTCCCCGAACATGAAGAACTGAGGCCGTTGGGCCGGATCCATCGACAGCAACCGTGTCACAATCCCATTGACCACGATTCGGGTCTGAGCGATGCCGGTCGGAACCGCCTGCAAGGAGAACGACGACGGCAGGACGGAGTACTCGATAGCCGCCGACGCGCAGTCGCCCCGCGACAGGTACTCCAATGTCTCAGTGGCGACGTAGTTCACGTAACCCGATCCGGTCGGGCTGAACAGTGCCAGGTACCTTCGTTCATAGGCACCCGTGCGCTCGAGTTCGTCGAGCAACACTTGGGCACGTGATTGCTCATCAGAAGCCGCCCCGAGCGCGGCATAGGCCCGAATCGGCTGCCGAACGGCCCCGGGGCCCATCACCGGTTCAATGTCTTCCGGTGTCAGAACGCTACTGAGCCAACGGCGGCCTTCCCGACTTTGAACAGACCAAGGAATGCCTGATGCCGGTGAACCGGTCACTTCCGGGATTGTCGGGGCCTCATCGTGGCCAGCTTCGATTTCCTCGCCAGCAGCAGACAGCAGCCCAACGACCTTGCCCATGACATAGCGCCCAGCCACCAAGCTTGCCGCCAGCGACAGGACGCGCCCCGCGGTTCGGTGGTCCTCCGGGCTGCCACCGTACAGGCGGGCCATGACGCGACTGCCAGCCGCGCTCAAGGCCGACTCTCCGAACGCCAGTCCGAGAAGCACTCCACCGATTCCAACCCCGAGCGCTGGCGCATAAATCGGGTTGACTTCACGACTCGAGTCCTCGAACAGAGTCCCATCGGGAAGTTGGGCGCCGACACTGGCTCTCCACGGCTGACAGGCCAAATAGCTGGTGATACTAGCTGCAGCGAGTCCGCCAACCGTCACAGCAACCTGCCCCCGACCCCCCCGCCCGGTGTGCAGTTTCTCGATTGCCCGTCCGTACATGTTCGCGGCGGTCAAGACCGCGGTCCCGCCAAGTACTATGCGAGCCGTGTCTCGTCGACGGGAGGAATGTTCCTGGTACTTCAGCGCCACGGCACCCACTGCAGATCCAACTGTCACGGCCGCTTCGGCCGCGACTCCGCCCCGCACGGGAACGTAGCGGCCGATCGACTTGAGGATCGAACTGCCCGCCACTCCGATTCCGTAGGCGGTCGCGGCACTGAGTCCCGTAATGATCGCCTGGTCACGAGTGCCACGAGTAAGCAGGTTCGGTTGAAACGAGACACCAATCGCCACCGCCCCCAGGATGAGGCCCGCTTTGGCAGCCTGGTCGGTGGTGCCCGCTTCGCTCCAAGGGTTGAGGCCGCGCAAACGCCTCAAACGATTAGCCATACCCAGCATCCAACCGAGCCACCGAAGCGTAGTCAAGTGAGCCCGCCGGAGTGGGCTGCCCAACAGTTTCGGTGTACCGTAGCGG
>CBFGTA010000136.1:0-4651 GCA_965651595.1 uncultured bacterium
CGACGTTCACCGTCCCAACCGGTGTCACAGCGATCGACTTCTTTGTAAGGGGGGGCGGGGGTGGTTCGTCCGATCAAGCAGCAGGCGGTCTAGGGGCATTCGTTCGCGCGCGTGCAGCGGTAGTGGTGGCCAGCAATTGACCATTACCGTTGGCCAAGCTGGTGCGAGTGTGGGGATGAACAACAATCAAGGAGGGGCTGGCGGGAGTCCTACAGGCGGCAAGGGAGGCAACTCGACACTTGGGTTTGAAGGCGGCGGTGGCGGAGGTGGCGCGTCGGTTGTGACATTTCCGAATGGGAACTTGATTGTTGCCGGGGGCGGTGGAGGTGCAGGTAGCTGGGGAGGCTTTGGTGGAGACGCCGGAAGCCTTGGCGACGGGGGCGGTCTGAGTGGTCAAGGAGGCGTAGGCGGCGGTGGCGGGGGCGGCGCGATCAACAACGTAGGCACTGGTGGTCTGGGCAGCGCATCGGGCCAACCTGGCTCGGGCCGAAACGGGGGTCAAGGCGGGGCGGGCTGGAATCCCGGTGGGGGCGGCGGCGGTGGTTACTTTGGCGGGGGTGGCGGAGGTGCTGCCAGTTCCGACTTTGGCGTGATATTTGGCGGCGGAGGTGGTGCTGGCTCGAGCTTTGTGACCCCCGGTGCGTTCAGCAACGTCAGTATCGAGTCAGCGCAGTTCTCCTCCGGGGCGAATGGGTTTGTATCCCTCGTCTATACCTCCGCGGGCTCCCCGATCGCGCAGACGGCTGCGAACAATTGCATCACGGTGCCCAGCGTCAAGGCACTAGGCAAGGGCAAGCGTCCCGTTCTGCTGAAGCCAGGCTGCAAGACTAACGCTGGTCAGCGGGTGGGAGTTCATCTGACTAAGTTGAAGGGCAAGGGGCGAGTTGCCAAGCTGATTTGTCAGACCGGGAAGCAGCACAAGCGCAACCGGCACACTAAGCCTCGCTCGACCAATCACGGCCACATCTGCGCGAAGGGCAACCTGCGGGTTCACGTGACGAAGGGCAAGGGGCGAGTTCAGGTACGGTGGAGCGCGCCCGCGACAGGGAACTTCGCAGCCCTCACCCACACGCGCAGCTACCAACTGCGCCGCTAGCCCGTCGGTCTACGAGATAGCCGCGTCGCTTACACCTTCGTCGACCTGCGGGGTCAGGTGGTCGGCCACCCACTTGGTGATCGCAGCCAGGCCCATAGTGCCGCCAGCGATGGCGAAGAACGCAGTCTCTCCGGCGTCCGGAGTTCATGGCCGTTCGTTGCGACTGACTGATGAGATCGAGCAGAGCCAGCCGCACAACCCGTTGTGTGCAAGGTTTCTGATGGCACAGTTTCGCGCGGCCATGCTGAACTCAATTGGGGTGGCCTTCACCACTTCGGTATCCACGCGAGTTTGGTGGACTGGTCCCGCTGCTACCGGTAGTTCGGGGCTACAGTCGAGTCTGACTGGTTGGGATCGTCTCAGGCGCAGACAGGAGTACGCGTGAAGGACCTTTTGGGCGCTACTTGGCGTTTGTTTGCGCTGGTCATGGTTGGGGTCCTGCCTTTCATTGTTCTGGCGAGCATCGTCGGGTGGCACGACTTGATCAAGATCGCTGTCTATGCGTTCTTCGTCGCCTTCTTGGCGACAGTGCCCAACGGCACGCGACTGGGAATCACGTTCACCGCCATGTTCGCTGGGTTCTCTGTCGTTGGGGTAGCCGTTGGTGAGACGCCGTGGGGCGCGGCCTGCGTGGTTGGGCTTTCAGTCGTGGTCCTGTTGGCTTGCGCATGGCGGGGATTCGTCAAGGCCGGAATCTTCTTCGCAATGTTTGTTCCCAACGTGTTCAACCCACCTCCGGTTCCGTGGTTCGGTGAAACCCAATCCGTCGCGTTCTTCTGCGCGGTGGCGGGGGTTACTCTTCTGGGCGGCCTTTGGGGCACCTTGATTGGGCGCTCAGTGCGAAACGGTCTTCCTAGATTCCCACCGTTGCCCACAGTTCCAGTGAGGCCCGTGGTTGCTGGTGGAAGTGTCTTGGTGCTGGTCGTTTTTGTCCTCACGTTCTACAGCGTTGCCAACTTCCCACAAGCCAAGTGGGCGTGGTTGCTCGCTGCGATTTACTCAATGATGATGGCGGCGGAGGGCCTGTCCTGGAAGGCCAGTATCGAGACGATTCTCGGAACACTTGCGGGCGTTGGCATAGCGCTAGTCGTGCTCCTCGTCGCGTTGCCGATTTCGTTGGTGGTCCTGGTGGGGACAGTTCTGATGTCTGCTTCGATCGCTCTCCGCATGGCCAACAAGAGATATTGGATCTCCACAGCTGTGAGTACCGCTGGGGTCATATTCGTGACTGGCGCCGGTATGGATCCGTTCCTCGCAGCTGAGGATCGTTTGATCTTCACGATGGTGGGAGCCGTGATCGCTGTCTTACTCGGTCTGATGATGGTGGGAGTTGTCAGGCTGTTTGAAGTCAGTAATCAGGACCAAAAGCCTAACGTCGACACGGTCCCGAACCACCACTAGTAATGAGAGCCGACGAGGGGACTTGAACCCCTAACCGCCCGATTACAAGTCGGGTGCGCTACCAGTTGCGCCACGTCGGCGGTGCAGCCGACACTAGGTTACGGGATCGATGTGCCCTGTGCAGCGGCAGCTATCGCATCGGCGGCTAGCCGCACCACCTCGGGACCGCGCGAGTTGGTTCCCCCGCAGGCTAGGTGGGCTAGGGGGGTCGTAGATGCTCCTTCTGCGTCGTGGTGTCGCCCTCCCGCAATGTGCATGAGGTTGATGTGCCCAGACTCGGCGGCGACGTCAGCCAACAGGCGCTCAGCTAACCCCTGCCGGTTTGCGGCGTGCGGGTCACCCACTATGGCGGTGATTGGGATGTGCCCCGCAGCCACCTGCTCGACGTCGCGCAGCCATGAGAACCCGTTGCCCCCGGGGACAGGATCGAGCAGAATCACGCCAGCAAGACGTCTGCCCGCTGTGGCTAACTGTGTAGGACGCAGCAACCATTCGGCTGCAATAGCTGTCACGAGAGCACCGCCTGCCGAGTGGCCAGCAACGACCACTGGGGTGAGGTCATCAGCTCGAGGCCGCAGAACGATCCCGCTGCCGCGATCGGGGCGGAGATCACCTTCAAGGGGCCAGGAGGTCGCTAGCAGGCGGGCAGAATCCTGGCGGCCAGCCGTGGCTACGGTGCCTACTCGCCAAGGATTAGAAGGCAACAAAGGGAGGAAGACTCGAATTCCGCGGGAGGCAGTCGCCTGGGCAAGCTGTCGAAGGTGATGAGGGCGTCGACCGAAGCCGTGTTGCAACCAACAGATGCCGGTCGCGGGACCACTTGGATTGACGGCTTGAGCTCGTTCGGTCAGGGACCGGGCGCGCTCGACGGCTTGCTGATCAAGCAGGGGCAACGGCGGTGACGAGCCAGGTTCGTTCGGTGGGTCCACACGACTATCGTGTCGCACAGGGGAGGTTCCCCGCCCGGCGATTCCCTGGTACAGTCGACCTGTGACGAGACTATACACATATGTTCACCACGGATTGGTCGTGGGTCTCAGCGGACTGCTGGCGATTGTGTTGGCCGCGACCCTGGTGGGCCCGAGTCATGCCAACGGTGCCCGTTACGCACTCAAAATCGTCAACTCCACTGGCCTTCCCCCGACCAGCGTATTCGTGTCCCTCACCCCCGGCACTGCTTCCCCCACACTGCCCAATGGCATGAACTTCGACCAGGCATATCCACTCGAAGGCAGTCAAGCGACGCCAACCTACTGGCAGTCGCTCGGTGGCAACGCCTACCAGGTGGAACTGTCAGGGCAATGGACCTCTGGGACGATCATGTATTCGCTCGGAGTGCCCGGCGAAGACTTCTCCGGCTATGACACTCAGCCCACGGTCGGAACCAATGACTATCAGTTCGACTTGTCGGAGCTGACGTTCGACGGCACCAACACGTTTAACGGCGACATTTCTGCTGTCAACCAGGTAGGCATCCCAGCCCGGTTGACGGTACTTAAGCCAGATGGCACTGTCGCCAACCTCAACGGCACGACCGACCCAGCGACCGAATACGTGGGTTGCGTAGCAACCACCCGGGACGTCATGCAGGCCGCCGCGCCGCACTGGAACATCAATGACGGCGTATGGCGCACCCGCAACGGTTCGTTCGTCCAGATCGCGGGGCCAGGCTCGGCGTCTCTCTACAGCAAGTACCCGAGCTTCCAGCCGTACATCGAGTCGCTGGCGGGCCAGACCATCACGATAAAGGGCCACTTTGCGGGAGGGCCGACGGCCGGTGCCGCCGCCTACTACACGTACTCAGGTGAGTTCGACGATGAGGGCAACCTGTTCTTGAAGGGGACCTTGCGCGACACAGCCGAGGACACCGGCACGTCTGGCTATCCGGTTCAACACGGGATCTACATCGCCGGGACCGAACTGTGGGGTCACGACGCAAGCACCTGGTTGGCCGGAACCGGCTTCGGGATCTATGCCCAGAACGGGCCATACTTGGTGGGATCAGCCGCCGACAGCGACGCCTACCTCGAGCACGATCCAGACACCGGCAAGACCCTCTGGAAGGGGCCATCAACGGTGCCGCCGGCGAGCGCTGGCGCGTACATTGACAACGAATCGCCAGGCTGGGAGGCGGGCGACCCGGGCGCGTACTCA
>CBFGTA010000137.1:0-4610 GCA_965651595.1 uncultured bacterium
AGTCGGTTCATGCGCCAGGCGAGTAGCGCGTTCGAGAGCGACCTGGGTGGGTGTGCGTTGAGGTGTGGAAACAGCTGCGACTAGCGTGATCAGGGAGATCACAAAGACTCCCCCACCGACCAGAAGTAAAGTGAAAGTACTCATGGTTCACACCTGCACCTTCACGATGCTGCGCGCCCACAGGTAGCCAAAGAACGTCCAGATCCCCATTGCCACCAAGGCGGCTGTACCCACCCAGGTGCTGGTGTAGAAAGAGAAATAGTCCGGCCGGATGACAGCCAAGGCCAACAGCACGACCACAGGAAGGGCCATCAGGACCCACATTGACAGCCGCCCTTCAGCACTCAATGCACGGACGTGCCGCTGCATCTGCACCCGTTCGCGCATTGTCGTTGCGACCGTGTTGAGCAGTTCCGCCAGGTTGCCGCCGTGCTGCGCTTGCATGCGGATGGCCATCACCACCATGCCGAGGTCCTCGCAGCTTGTCCGAGTGGACATGGCCTCGAGTGCGTCGGGAATGCCGGCTCCCAAGCGAACTTCGAACATGGCCCGTCCAAGTTCCTCCCGCATCGGGCCGTTGGATTCGCGCGTTACCGATTCCAGGGATTGGGGTAGCGAAAGCCCCGAACTCAGGCCTGATGCCAGGGCAGTGAGAACGTCGGGCAGGTCGCGGAAGAACTGCTGCTGACGCCGACTCGCGCGCACTCGCAGGATAAGCAGGGGGGCAATCACGCCGAGACCAAACCCGAGCACACCAGCCACGATCGCGAAGCGCGACAAGACCATCAAACCCAACGACCCCCCACAAGCCGCCGCCAACATGACCGCGGCGAACTGCCCGACACTCAACTGGGAGCCGGCAGCAGTCAAAGTGCGCCGCAACTTCGACGCCCAGCCGAACTTTTCCATCACTGCCCCTAGGGCTTCAGTTCCGGCGGCCAATGCAGCACCGGACGACTTGTCTGGGGAGTCGAGCGTGGTGGGGGTCGGGGTGTGGGGTTCGATGTGTTCGCGCAGACGACGGGCGGTAGGCGATTGGGTCGGGCGCAGGACGGCGACGCCTAGCACAATTATGAGGCTCACCACGACTAGGCCGATACCAGCGGCGGTTAAGAGTTCAGGGCTGAGGCTCATGGTCGCCTCCCGCGTGCAGTTGGTACTGGGGAGTCGAAGAAGACTGCGCGGTCGAGGGCCACGCCCCGATCTTGGATTTTCTGGAAACAGGCCGGGACCATTCCGGCACCCTGCAGCGGTGTGGCGGCGCCCTCGGCGTTGGCCGGTCGCACGAACACGTCCTGCATGGAGATGACCGGGCCTTCCATGCCGGTGATCTCGCTGACATGGGTGACAGCCCGACTCCCGTCGCGCATGCGAGTCTGATAAACGATCAAGTCAAGAGCTGAGGCGATCTGAGTGAACACGGCCTTTTGGTCGATCTTCATGCCAGCGATGGCGACCATCCCATCGATGCGGGCGAAGCAGTCACGGGGGCTGTTAGCGTGGACGGTTCCCATCGACCCTTCGTGGCCGGTGTTCATCGCCTGCAGCATGTCCATAGCCGCGAGCCCGTCTCGGATCTCACCGACTACCACACGGTCCGGGCGCATCCGCAAGGATTCTTTTACGAGGGCAGACAACGTAATTTCACCCTTGCCCTCGATATTGGGCGGACGAGACTCCAACCGAATCCAGTGGTCGTGGTCGAGTTGTAGTTCAGCGAGGTCTTCGATCGTGACGATTCGTTCGTGAGTGGGAAAGAACTGGCTGAGCATGTTGAGGGTGGTCGTCTTGCCGGAACCGGTGCCACCAGCAACCAAAATGCTGAGCCGGCCAGCCACGGCAGCCTGGAGAAAGTCTGCTGCAGCCGCCGAAAGGGTGCCGAACCGCACGAGGTCGTCCACGGTGAACTTATCTTCAGAGAACTTCCGAATCGTGATGGTGGTTCCGTCGATCGCTACCGGCGGGATGACCGCATGAACGCGCGACCCATCCGGCAAACGAGCATCGACGGCGGGGCTTGATTCGTCGATTCGCCGGCCGATTCGGCTGACAATGCGCTCCAAAATACGGCGAATGTGGGCCTCGTCGACGAAGCCCGCTTCTACACGCTCAGTCTTGCCTTGGCGCTCTACCCAGATGTTGTCTGGGCCGTTCGTCATGATCTCGGTAACAGTCGGGTCGCGCAGGAGGGGCTCGAGGGGGCCAAGCCCGACCACCTCTTGGGTGATTTCGGCAATCAGCTTCGCCCGAGCCTCACTCGACAGCGGCACATCGGATTCCTCTAGGATCGCCTGCAGTTCGATCGTCACTGCAGACCGCAGGGAATCGTCCGTGACGTCTGTATCACCCACTCGCTCGCCTAGTCGGCGCACGACTTCGAGGCGAGCATGCGCGCGAACTTCATCATGAGCTGACGCCGGACTCTGCGAGCTCCTCGGAGCCACTACGGTGGCGGCAGCGGGCGCCGTGGTGACAGACGAGGCCCTGCCCTCTCGGGACTGCTTGAGTCGCTCCGACAATTTCATGGCCTCTCACCTCCTCAATGCTGCTGCGACGACCCATTTGGTGTCACTGGGCCGGTACCCGCCGTGCGAACAGCCTGCGCTTGCGGACCGTGGCCCGAGCGGGCTCGGCCCCAGCCGCTGGCGCTTCCCGGGCCTCCGGGGCCGTCACGGCTGCTTCGATTCCGGCCAAAGTGCGTATGGCCTGGCAGACTTTGTGTTTCGGGTGGTCCACCATCATCAACTGTCCGGCATTCGACGTCTTGGGAACATCGATCGACGCGGGAATGCTCACATCAACCGGGACACCGAGCACGTCGGCCAGGTCGGCAGCACGAATTCCGACGGGTTCGTCGGCACGGTTGAAGACGATGCGCAGGTGGCGCGCCAGTCGCAGTTCCGTGATCGTCCGCAAGGCGATCGCAGTGTTCTTGATACTTGCAATGTCCGGAGTGCACACAACGAACATCTCGTCACTGAGATCCATCGCTGCGAGCACATTCTCGTCCAAGGTTGGCGGGCAATCGACAACCACGTGGTCGAACATGTTCAGACAGGTGTTGAGGACGGTTTCGACGAGGCGTGGACTCACGGATTCGGCGTCCTCGGGCCGCTGTGGGGCTGCGAGCACTACTACGCCGGTTTCATGCCGCATGAGTGCTGAGTTGATGCCAGTGGCGTCCAGCGAATCCTGAATGTCGATGAGATCACTGATGGTGCGGTGGGGTGTCAGGCCGAGCAACAAGGCCACGTCCCCTGCCATCAGGTCAAGGTCGATGACCACCGTGTTCTTCTGAGCATCCCGCGCCAATGTGGCTGCCAGGTTGGTGGCGATCGTTGTCTTGCCCGAACCACCCTTGGGGCTGAAGATGAGTGACAATTGGGCCCGGTGATGGGCAGCACTAGTGGCTGGGCGTTGGGCGTTGTGCTTGAGGAAAACCCTGCCCGCTGCAGCGACAAACTCGGGCAGGTCCGTGCTACTCACCACATCAGCGGCCCCGTGTCGGACGGCTTCCAGAACCGCGGCAGTTTCGATGCGGTGACGCAGCCAGATCACGCCGAGGTCA
Organism: uncultured bacterium; assembly: GCA_965651595.1. Lineage (GTDB taxonomy): Bacteria > Actinomycetota > Actinomycetes > S36-B12 > UBA10799 > CBFGTA01. The sequence goes on from CBFGTA010000137.1 coordinate 3,569, forward strand.
GGTTGTTCCGCGGTGGCTGACTGAGTGAAGCGGGTCGCTGCTGCCTGATCCACGTTGGGGCCGACGACGACGAGCGTCTCGGAGTGGGTCGTGAGATGGCTGACGACGTCGGCAGCGTCGTCGTAGAGCGTGCAGGACTGACCGAGGGCCCGCGCGAGTGCGTCGGCTGTCGCCGGATCAAAATCCCAGATGACGGCCATCGGAGTGCCTTTCTGTGATGTCTGTCCCGGCGCTTGTCGTATCGGGCCGGACCATTCGCGGGTGGACGGTGGACGGTAGACAGATCGCTACTCAGGTAGAAGGCCGAGGTACAGGCCGTTGCTCATCTCCGTAATCAGCGTTTGTGAGTCGCGCGGGTTGAGGGCGAAGGTGACGATTGTTCCGGCGTCCTTGCTGCTCGAGCCTGACGAACTCTTGCCCGTGGTCGTGGTCTTTCCAACTGCGATCACGTTCGCTGCTGGCAGCACCACCCGGGCACTCGCGCCGCTGCGTGCATAAACGACCACTTTCGATCCAGGCTGCACGAAACCAGCCACTCGCGCCGGTTCGGTCATCTCCACACTGATTGCGTTGTGGCCTGCCGGAATCGGCAGGCCACCCGTGGCGGAGACATCTCCGAAGTGGCGGTCAGTCAACACCTGGCCTTCGAACACTGTCAGCAGCGTCTTCTGGTCCGCGATCGTGGCTGGATTGGTGATCGCGTTGGCTGGCACGCCGCCTCGCGGCACGTCACGAACCTCGACGTGGGCGCCGGTGAGGCGAGTGGCTTCGGTGCCGGGTGGAATATCGGTAACCGCAATCAACACCCGTTGACTGGCAGTCACCGACGGCGCCTGGGTCAGACTGATGTACACCGCGGCGCCCCCGATGACCAACCCCAGTATTGCCACCACGAGCAGCACCTTGCGCAACATACGAGCCTCGATTCGGACTGGAGGTGACTTCGGATACTGCGCCGTGGCCCCGGCGGCCGAGGGGCCCCGCCCCGGGGCCGCCCCGCGCGCTTTGGCCCGGGGGCGCGCGCGGTGAGGGGCCCCCAACA
>CBFGTA010000138.1:0-4594 GCA_965651595.1 uncultured bacterium
CGGCGACCTGGTCGGCGAAAGTACCGGGGTACCGCTCCGAAAGAATCGAGCGATCGCGGCCCAAAGTTTCGTCGACAGCGTTGGGGTCGTCCGTGACGATCGGGTACACCACGACAGGGTTTCCGTCTACGTCAAGACCGGCGGCATCGCAGCCGAGAACCATCGGGAGACGCTCGGGCTCCAACCCGATTCCGCGCAGAGACCACAAGTCGTGATGGTTGAGGCTGGCCGCTTTCACCTGGACGACCGTCCATCCCGGCTCAACGACAGGTGCGGGCACGTCTGCCACCCGAAGCCCGGCGAGGGGGTCGTCAAAGTTCTGGGATTCAGCGAATACTGCGCGCATTTTCTTGCCTATTCGTCGTCGAGTTGGTCGTCGCGGGCTAGCCAGGTTGCGAACCGGTCAATGGCGTTCTCGAACTCCGGATGCAGGTCCACGAAGATCCGCATGCGATCGGCTATCGCTGCGGTGTCCCACTGCTCGTCGGGGTGACGCCGTTCGAGTTCTTCAATTCCTCGGTCTGTGTCGTACATCGGTCTAGTCTCCGCGTGAGCCGGGTTCAGTGATGTCGAGCGCTTCGTGCACAATCGCGGCCTGTTCGACTTCGTATACCTTGTGTGACCCTGATGCCGGTGAAGCTGACATGGGTCGGCTCGTTACGGTGAGGAAGCGATCGAGGTGTTTGACTAGGTTCAGGAGCATATAAGACCAGGCTCCCTGATTTTCCGGCTCTTCTTGAGCCCACCGCAGCGCGGCATCTCCTGGGTAACGCGAGATCACTTCCTTGATCTCGGCAACGGGCAGAGGATACAAGCGTTCGACGCGCACGATCGCCACGTCGTCGAAGCCTCGCCTTGCCCGCTCAGCTTTGAGATCCCATGTGAGTTTGCCGGACACGAGAACGATCCGGCGCACGCGGTCCCGGTCAACGTCAGGATCGTCGATGACCGGCGCGAAAGATCCAGACGTGAACTCGTCGACGTGGGAACTGGCCGCCTTCAATCTGAGCATGGACTTCGGTGTGAACACAATGAGCGGTTTGCGGTGACCGGCTCGGGCCTGCCACCGCAACAGATGGAAATAGGACGCTGGCGAACTGGGCATCGCGATGGTCATGTTGTGCTGGGCGGCAAGCTGCAAGAAACGTTCAGTGCGAGCCGAGGAGTGGTCGGGCCCTTGGCCTTCATAGCCGTGGGGCAGCAGCAAGGTGACTGAAGACTCTTGGCCCCATTTTTGTTCCCCGGACGAAATGAACTCATCGACGATGCTTTGGGCACCGTTAGCGAAGTCGCCAAACTGGGCTTCCCACATTACCAAGGCGTCGGGGTGTGCCACCGAGTATCCGTACTCAAAACCCATCGCTGCGAACTCGCTCAGTAGTGAGTCATACACCCAGAAGCGGCCTTGTTGCGCATCGAGGTGCTTGAGTGGCACATACTCCTGGCCGGACGCGCGGTCGACTATCACCGAATGGCGCTGGCCGAAGGTTCCACGTCGGGAGTCTTGGCCCGACAGTCGGATGTCGTGCCCGTCGAGCAATAGTGAGCCGAACGCCAGAGTTTCTCCCATCGCCCAGTCGATTGTTCCGTCGTCAACCATGCTGGCCCGGCGCTGCAGTTGCGGCAGTAGCCGCTTATGGACCGTGAGTCCCGGTGGCGTGTTCACTTGGCTGTCGACGATGCGTTTGACGGTTTCTGGGTCGATCGAAGTGTCCACCTGGTCGGGGTAGGCGCTGACGGCCGGTTCGATCGGTTCGACTGGGGCGTCGGGCTCCCGAGTTTCGGCGAAGACCCGCTCGAGTTGCTCCTGGTAGTCGCGCAGAGCGCTGGCCGCTTCTTCCATCGTGATGTCGCCACGGCCGATCAAAGCTTCAGTGTAGATCTTGCGCACGCTGCGCTTGCCGTCGATGATGTTGTACATCAACGGCTGCGTCAGTGACGGGTCGTCAGCTTCGTTGTGGCCACGCTTGCGATAGCAGACCATGTCGATGACGACGTCTTTGTGGAACGTTTGGCGGTACTCGAATGCCAGGGCCGCGACCCGGACGCACGCCTCGGGATCGTCCCCGTTGACGTGGAAGATGGGTGCTTGAACCATCCTCGCGACGTCGGAAGCGTACACGGAGGAACGACTCGCTTCGGGCGCAGTTGTGAAGCCCACCTGGTTGTTGATGATGACGTGGATTGTGCCGCCCGTGCGATACCCGCGCAACTGAGACAGGTTCAGCGTCTCGGCGACCACCCCTTGCCCGGCAAAGGCCGCATCCCCGTGGAGCAGCACGGGTAGCACGGGGAACTCTTCTCCGCGGTCGAGGCGGTCCTGCTTGGCCCGAGTGATCCCTTCCAAGACAGGATTCACGGCCTCGAGGTGGGAGGGGTTGGCTGCCACGTAGACGCGACAGGTTGCGCCCGTTGGGGCCACATATTCGCCGTCGGCGCCGAGGTGATACTTGACGTCTCCGGAGCCGTGGACGGTGCCTTCGCCCGGGCCGCCTTCGAATTCGCGAAACACCTGCTTGTATGACTTGCCTGCAATGTTGACGAGGACGTTTAGGCGGCCTCGGTGTGGCATCCCGATGCACACTTCTTCAATCCCGTCATCGGCAGCGTCGGACAGGATTGCGTCGAGGATGGCGATGGCAGACTCGCCTCCTTCGAGGCTGAACCGCTTCTGGCCGACGTACTTGGTCTGGAGGAAATTCTCGAACGCTTCGGCGGCGTTGAGGCGCCGCAGGATTGCGAGCTGTTCTTCGCGACTAGGAGGGGAATAGGGTCGTTCGATCCGTTCTTGTACCCAAGTGCGTTCGGCCGGGTCCTGGATATGCATGTACTCGACGCCGATAGTCCTACAGTAAGAGTCGCGCAGGATTCCCAGGATTTCACGCAATGGCATGTGCGGCTTTCCGCCGAAACCGCCGGTGGCGTATTCGCGATCGAGGTCCCACAAAGTGAGTCCGTGCGTACTCACGTCGAGGTCAGGGTGCGAACGTTGGCGGTATTCGAGGGGGTCGACGTCGGCCATGAGGTGGCCGCGCACGCGATAGGCGTGGATGACCTGCTGGACCCGGGCTGTCTTGTTGATCTGATCGGAGTGGGTGTGAGCGATATCGCGCGCCCATCGGACCGGTTCGTAGGGGATTCCGAGCGACTTGAAGATGTCGTCGAAGAAGTTGTCTTCACCGAGAATCAGTTGGTTGATGCGCTTGAGGAATTCGCCGCTTTGGGCTCCTTGGATGATGCGGTGGTCGTAGGTCGACGTCAGTGTAATGATCTTCGATATTCCTTGGGCCGCGACAGTGGACTCGGCCGCGCCCTGCCATTCGGCGGGATAGTCGAGGGCGCCTGCCCCGATGATCACGCCTTGACCCTGCATGAGGCGTGGAACCGAATGAACGGTGCCAATAGTGCCGGGATTCGTCAGGCTGATGGTGGTGCCAGCGTAATCGTCAATTCCGAGCTTGCCCGTTCTGGCCCGGCGGACCACTTCTTCATAGGCCTGCCAGAATCGTCCGAAGTCGAGAGTATCGGCTTTCTTGATGTTGGGAACCACCAGCTGGCGGCTGCCGTCTTCTTTGACCAGGTCGATGGCGAGGCCGAAGTTGACCGATGAGTGCTCCACGACGTACGGCTTGCCACTCACGTCCGCGTACGCCACGTTCATGGAAGGCATATCCTTGAGCGCCCGGATGATGGCGAACGCCAAGATGTGAGTGAAGCTGACCTTGCCCCCGCGGCGGCGAGCTAGATGGTTGTTGATCACTACACGGTTGTCGATGATGAGTTTGGCGGGCATGGAGCGCACGCTCGTGGCGGTAGGAACCGTGAGGCTGGACTCCATGTTGGCGACAACGCGAGCAGCCGGTCCGCGTAAGGGAGAGGAATCTTCCGGTGCTTCTGGTGGGGCAGCGGGTGCCGATTTCGCTGGCCGAGCCTTCGCCGGCGTCGGCGTGGGCGCCTGGGAGCCTGCGACCGACTCCGGCGGGGTTGGCTCGGTCGTTGCACGGCCCGCTCCTGGCCGAGTTGGTGTGGCGACTTTGGATGGTCGATAGTCGGCGAAGAACTCCCACCAGGCCGGATCGACAGAGTTACGGTCGGCCAAATAGCTCTGATACATCTCTTCAACGAGCCATTCGTTGGGGCCGAATGAGCCGGGAAGGGGTTGGTCACTGGACGTAGTCAGGTCTGGATGGGTGTCGTCGCCTGCTTCTGTCACGCTCTATCACCTTCTCGCGCGCCCTGCGCAATCCGCAGCCGGACTGCGCTCTCCTGCCTGCCACCTTAGTCTGCGGGCGTTCCCGCGGCTACAGGGCGTCTGAACTGCACTGAAGGGTCTAAAGGATTCTGCAATCGACCGCAGGTGTTAGTGAGTTGACGGCCGCGCCAGTGTGGGAGCATCGGGCCTCAGGGTGAGGGCTGCATCGATGCGTTTGACCACGACATCGACGGCGGCATCGGTGGAGTGAAGGGTGCTGGCCACCGGGATAGCGCCAGCCTCCTGGGCAGCGGTCGCGATCTTCTGACTCATGACGCCGGGAGCGACAACGAAGGGAACCACGACGAGCGTGTCAAGTTCAGGCTGTTCGCGGAGAGTGGC
>CBFGTA010000139.1:0-4511 GCA_965651595.1 uncultured bacterium
TCACGGGGACCGCGACCAGCAGGCCGACGCCGCACAGAAGAGCGCCGACGATGGCGATGACCAGGTTGACCAGGAACAGCACCAACAACGGGCCAAAGTTGGCGAACACGAACTGCCAGCTCGACTGGATGGATTCCATGATCCCTTGTTTCTTGTCCACGATGAAGTACATGAAGAATCCGGAGATAAAGGCCACGAACAATCCGGGTAGGTAGCACAACAGATAGCCGATGGTGGTGAGGACGCCGACAATGATTCCCGCCGGGATCACGGTGCCCAGATTCTTGAATTGTGTGAAGGACGCCGCAGTGACCGCTTCACCGCGGGCAGTGGACAACGCGCCCCGCACCACGGCCGACTGCACAATGTAGGAGTACACCGAGATCACGAGTGCCCCGATCAGTCCCACCAGCGTGGCAGCCATGCTGCCGCCGAAGAGTCCGCCGCCGAAGCTGAACGTACTCACACCCTGACTCGTGACCACTGTCCCGGTCGTCGGGGTGAGGGCAGCCTGAGCGATCCCGAAGACGATACCCAACACGATCGCAATCGCACCGTAGATCAGGAAGATGACGACGAAGGGCGCCCAGTTTGCCCCGAACTTGCTGAAGCCGTACGAGACAGCGTCACCAACTGCAAAGGGGGCCGATTGCCCGCCAGCGCCAAGCGGGGGTGGTGGCGGTGGCGGCGGGGGCATTCCGCCGGCTGGCGGTTGCGGGGGCAGGTTCCCACCTTCGCCGTCCGGTCCGCCGTTCTTTTCGATGTCTGACATGGCTACTCACTCCTGTTCGGTGGAGTCCGATGGATGCGTCATCAGCATTGCGTGCTCTAACGCATTCCTAGCCTAGCGAGAACTGCCGCAGCTGCGCAGGAGCCACTCACTGCAGTTAGGTGCAACACAGGCAGGAATTCTTCTTCCCGTTCAACGATCGACAGCCGATTCAGCGAATGCGCGCCGAACGAGCCGACGCTGAAGCGGGCTATTCGCTGCGGGCCCTTCGGAAGTGGCGGTCGCCACAATTCACCCCCGGAATACCGCATCGACCGGCGTAGCGCGTAAAGATCTGACAAACTTTGTGAAAGCGCTTGGTGAAAGGATCCTAGTGACCATAGCGGTTCCGATCGTGGCGGGCACGGCCATCAAAGGCCTGGCCGCCAACGTCATGATGCGGGGCGTTATGGAAAGGCACCCCAACGCTTTCCTGGTGACCCTGCAGAGTTTCGGCGTGAGCATTCCCCTCCACCGATCGCAAGCGACCATCCGCCAAGACATTGAGGTCGGCCTCAAGTCGCGCGGGCTGCCAGCTGACGCCCCGTTAGTTCTTGTCGGCCATTCACAGGGCGCCCTGGCTGCCTTGCGGTTCGCGATCGACGACCCCGAGCGTGTGCTCCACGTATTCTCGGTGGGGTGTCCTTGGCGTGGGTCGCGAACGGCTGACGCGCTTAGTCAGACGGTGCAGCGGCTCACGCGTAAGAACCTCACGCCCGCCCTGGTCGACATGGCGCCGGACTCCCCGTTCCTGCAGGAACTCCACTCTGACGTGAAACTCATCGCCGATCGCGTCACCAACGTGTATTCGACCCACGAGATCTTCATTCGCCCCTACACCTCGGCCCACATCGATGTGGCGGGCGTGACGAACATCCTGATCGCTTCCGAACGCGAGTACGAGCGGCACTTGCGGTGCTTCCCTGAACTCATCGTCGACCAGCTGATTGTCGGACGAGTAACTCATGCGGGCGAGATGAACCGCCCCGAAGTCCGGTCGCTGGTGTGGACAAAGGTCGAACAGCTCAACGCCCGACTCAAATCGCAGCGCTGGGCCGACGACCTCGAACACACCAACCGTCTGAAGAAGGTGCGTCAGGCCAAAGGCGGATCATCCGGAAAAGCGGTCGGTTCCTGAACGCCCGCTCAGCATCTGGGCGGTTGATTCCATCTGGGCGGTTGATTCCTAAGCGTTGAGGGCTGCCAGCGCCTCGTGGTAGTCGCTCGTGGAGCGAGCTTCTCCAGGCGAGTTGACGACGCTCCAACGGACGACACCGGCCTTGTCGATCAGGAACGTTGCACGCACCGCGATCCCGGCCGCATCCAGGAAGACGCCGTAGTCACGAGCAGTCTGACCGTGGGGCCAGAAATCACTGAGCAGGGGGAAGGTGAGACCTTCGGCCTCGGCGAACGCCTTGAGGGTTGCGTCGGTATCACACGACACGGCCAAAGACTGAGCACCCTGCGCCTGATAAGCGCCCAGTTGGTCCCGAATCTCGCACATTTCGTTCGTGCAAATACCCGTAAATGCTTTCGGAAAGAACACCAGCAGCACGTTCTCTTTGCCCCGGAAATCGGACAGCCTCACGGTTTCGCCCGCGTTGGATGTCAATGTGAAGTCGGGCGCTTCGTCGCCCACTGCTACCGATGCCTGCATTCCCATGATTCATCCTCTTTCGTTGAAGTCGTTGCTGCACATGTTCGTATCCGAGCTGATCGTGTCAGCCCAGCGCGGTGCTTTGGTCACGACACCGCAGCGCTTTCGTCACTTCACCCTAGCGCGTCTATTGCGCGGCTGGGATCTCGGCGCTATTTTCGATGACACGGGAACCGGGCACGCCTTGCCCAACCCAATGGAGAGGGAGGAACGGTGACAGGCACCGGCTTGGTCGGACTGACGGAGGGCCAGACGGTTCTGGAGCTCGGCTACGACAATGACTGCGACCAGCAGTTGCGCACAGCTATCGAACGCGCGATTGGTTCGGAACTGCTCGGAGAAGATTCCGACGATGTGGTGGATGCTGCCATCGTTTGGTACCGAGAAGGCGACGGGGATCTTGTCGACGCGCTCGTCGACGCAATCTCCGGACTCGCTGACCATGGCGTCGTCTGGCTACTCACTCCCAAACCGGGCCGGGACGGCCACGTTGAGCCCTCTGACATCTCCGAAGCTGCACCTACCGCTGGCCTCCAGCAAACCAGCTCGGTCAGCGCCGCACCAGACTGGCAAGGTACTCGTCTGGTAGCACCCCGCGCCCACCGTACGCGCTAGGCATTCGCAGTTCCGGTGAACTCGCTCCCGTGAAGTCGTCGGGGTCAATCTTCGGCCATGCGTGCCGGGGTTTAGGACGATAAGCACTTGCCACTTCTCATCCAAACGAGTTCGATGGTGCTATGGCCTCATTTGAGAACGACTATCTGTCCGGACTTCCGAGTCAGTACGTCGACCTCAACCCGGGCGAGACTTCCGAATGGCTCGAGTCCCTCGAGGCAGTGATTGCCAATGCCGGGCCTGCTCGGGCCCGGTTCTTGATGCTGGAGTTACTGCGACGCTCAGCGGAACGTTCCATCGGCGTTCCCGCCGTGCGGCAGACCGACTACATCAACACGATTCCCCCAGAGCAGGAACCGCCGTTCCCCGGGGACGAGTTCATCGAACGCCGCATCCGCGCATTCGTGCGCTGGAACGCGGCCGTCATGGTGCACCGCGCCCAACGCCCAGGGATCGAGGTTGGAGGCCACATCTCTTCGTACGCCTCGAGCGCTGCCCTCTACGAGGTGGGGATGAACCACTTCTTCCGCGGCCCCGAGGCCGAAGGCGGCGCGGACCAGGTCTTCTGGCAAGGGCATGCCTCCCCCGGCGCCTATGCGCGTGCCTATTTGGAAGGTCGGCTGACTGAAGCACAGCTCGACGGTTTTCGGCAAGAGGTCAGCCACCCCGGTGGCGGTCTGCCGTCGTATCCGCACCCCCGCCTGATGCCGGACTTCTGGCAGTTTCCGACCGTGTCGATGGGGCTTGGCCCACTCGCGGCGGTACACCAGGCCCGGTTCAACCGCTACCTCACTCACCGCGGCATCAAGGACTGTTCGCGGCAGCGCGTCTGGGCGTTCCTGGGCGATGGAGAGATGGACGAGCCCGAATCGGTCAGCGCGGTTTGGACTGCAGGCCGCGAGAAGCTCGACAACCTGACAGTCGTCGTCAACTGCAACTTGCAGCGACTCGATGGGCCGGTACGTGGCAACGGAAAGATCATTCAGGAGTTGGAGAGCTTGTACCGGGGAGCCGGGTGGAACGTGATCAAAGTCGTGTGGGGCCGTGGCTGGGATCGCCTGCTCGCCGCCGACTCTGATGGGGCCCTCGTGAACCTCATGAACCGCACCCTTGATGGTGACTACCAGACGTACAAGTCGAAAGACGGCCGGTTCATTCGGGAGGAATTCTTCGGCCGGGACCCCCGCACTGCCCGCCTGGTGACCGACTGGTCAGACGAGGACATCTGGCGGCTGCAGCGCGGAGGCCACGACTACCGCAAGCTCTACGCCGCTTATGCCGAGGCAGTCGCTACCCGCGGGCGACCGACCGTGATCCTGGCCAAGACGATTAAGGGCTGGACGTTGGGTTCGAGTTTCGAATCACGCAACTCCACGCACCAGATGAAGAAGCTCGATGCCGACGATCTGCGAGCGTTTCGCGATCGTCTCTACCTTGAGATTCCCGATAGTGCGATCGACGCCACCATGC
>CBFGTA010000140.1:0-4498 GCA_965651595.1 uncultured bacterium
GCTTCTGTAGCGAACTGTCCGTTGAGTCGTTTGATAGGAGTTCGATGTTTCCTGGAGTTTTTGATGGTAAGTGGGACGGGCAAGCATCGTCCACTCTGATAATCTCCAGGATGAGTGATGGTGATGTTGCAGGGTGGTACGCTTTCGGTCCGAAAAAGTACTGTGAGAAATTTTCTGGGACAGTGGATGAGACGGGAAAAATAAGTTTTACGGCATCTTGGGGTCAACTGTTCAAATTCGAGTTTGACGGGGCAGACCTCTTGAAGGGCCGATATAGTTTTCGCGGGAGTGATAGCTATGCAGACTTCGTCAGAGTATATGCACCCAACCGAGATCTATGATTAGTTCTGCGCGTAAAGCCACCCGCTGCTGGCTCGGCTCGGTATCAGCCCAACCACCCCTCGTTCCGAAGAGAGGGATGGTTGTAGGCCGAAGTTCAATGGGACATTCGCACCCTACGGCGTGAAGGTATTGCGGTAGGGCGATAGCCCATCCACGAATACGAACAAGGTTACGCTGCCATCCACTTCCCGCGGGACGGTCAGCGCGAATGCCCCGGCACTCCCACAGGAGAATGTGTACTGGCCGTTGGCCAATACAACGCCACACAATGGTGTGCCACTAGCGTTGGTTACTGTGCCGCCCAGGCTTACCCACCCGCCGCCGGCATCCGTGACGGTGCTGAGGTTGACCGTCGCTGTCGTGGGGTCGTTGGAAGGACTCACGACGATGGCCTGTGTTTGGCTGGTGCTGCTGGGGGTCACCACCTGGCGAAAGGGCGCAAGGCCGTCGACGAAGGCGAAAACGGTCGCCTGAGCGGAGGAGTCCAGAGGGAAACTGAGTTGGTACTGCCCGTTGCCGTCACAGGAGAAGATGAACTCGCCATTGATCAGCACCATAGCGCACAACGGTGTGCCCTCGGTGTTGGTGACTTGGCCGGTGAAGGTGACGGTGGCACCGGGCTCCAGACCGCCGCCGTTGCCGCTGGTGACCAGCCAGTCATTGAGGGTGGCGAACATCTTGTCGAAACGACCGTAAAAGTCCTGCCCATCGGGGGCACCGCAGGACGAGAACCCACCAGTGAGTACACCCAGCAACTGGTTGCTGGTGTTGAAGATGCCCGAGCCACTGGACCCCGGTTCGGTGACGCCGCTCTGCCATTCGATGACGAAATGGGAGTCGTCGATCGCTGGGTCGATAATGCCGGTATACGCAATCAACTGCCCGAAGCTGATCTTCTGCAAATCGCCCGAGGGGTGGTGGATGCCGGTGACGTTCTGGACCTGGGTGACGTCTTGCCCGTTCCAGCCGGCGCGCGCGCTGGTTGGCGGTGCCTGGTTCAGACGCATGAAAGAGGTGTCGTACGCCTCATCGGTGCTCAGCAGCGTGGCGCCGCCAAAGGTTTCGCTCAGTGGCGTGATCGGCCCGCCACCACAACTGCTGCTGCGGAAGTTCCAATAGAACTGCATCGTCGACGCATCACTGCCGTTGTCCACGCAGTGCGCGGCGGTAATGAACCAGGGCGTGCCGGTGTTACCGGTGTCGTTGAGCAATCCGCCAGTGCACAGGAAGGTCGAGCCCTGGCCATTGGTAAAGAGGTATTTCGCCACCGTCGGCGACAGCGGCGAATCCGAGCAACTGATGTCGATATTGCAGGCGCCGGAGGAGCCCACATCGGCAAGATGCTTGGCCACCGATTCGCGGGGGGAGTCAATCAGCACCGACACGGATGTGATTTCCAGCGCTGCGCCTTGCGGATTTACGTTGGCCGCAGCGGCCAGCTCCAGGCGGACGGTGTTGCCACCGACAGCCGGCAGCCAGTACGGTGCATTGGCTTCAGGGGAGATAACGCCCAACCGGTCGGCGTCGATCTGCGCACGGGAGAACGGGCCGAACACCGGTCCAAGCCCATTCGCCGCCGCTACCCGCAATTCGATACCCGCGGGCAGAGATTGCGGGCTCAGCGCCAGCCGAAGGCCCTTGGAGCCGGGAACCGAAAGCTCCGCCACAGCCAAACTGCTGCCATCGGACAGCGCCGACCAGGCGAGACTGGCCAACGCCAGCGTCTGGCCGTCTGCTACCCGATAGCCCGTGCCGATACGCAACGCGTTCAGCGGCACGATGGGGTTGCTGGTTGGTGCGCCATCCAGCGGCGAGCGCTTGAGCGCCGGTGCGTTTCCGTCCAACGGCTCCAGCTCCAGCACCTGGTGCACGCTGGCCGGCTGCGCGGTGAGGCGCTTGGGCTGTACCGCGCTCCAGTCTTGCAGGTACGCCGCGTCATCAGGGATGAACGGTGCCTCGTCCAAAGGTGAGGCCATTGAAGATGACGAAAGCACTATGGCCAGGAGGAGCAAGCTTCGTAGGAGATGCTCTAACCGCATGGGTTGTCTTCCTCGATATGTGTTCAGGGGCAAGATGGCACGCACGCCGCCATGATACGACTCGGACGTTGAAACCGCTTGATCGGAGCGATAAGAGCGGTTGGTGGAGGGCGCGAATCCTGACAGCGAGCTGGCTTGCCGTACGAATCCGTATGTCCTTATGGTGACGAAGTTATTGAAAAATGTGACGTTTTTCACATGTTTTTGACTTGTAAACGACTGGTAACGCCCTGGGTGTTCTGCAACAATAGCGTCCGTCTCGGGGGCGAGGCCAAGCAACGGATCAGGGACGATGTCCGCCGATCAAGCGACAACCAACGAACAGGCCATCGACAGCGGCTTGGCCTGTCTCATCCTGCTGGCCCGCTATCATCAAATAGCCGTTGAGCCGGCCCAGGTCGAACACCGATTCGGTCAACCCGGCAAGCGACTGCGGACGCTCGATCTGCTGCGTGCCGCAAAGGCCTTAGGTCTAAAGGCCAAAGCCGTTCAATCCAGTACCGATCGCCTGCATGCCACCAGTTTGCCCACGATCGCCTGCGGTGTGGACGGTGGGTACTTCATCATCGCCAAAACGCAACGCGGTGACGACGGTATCGAGCGCGTCTTGGTGCAGGACCCGCGCAGCGGCCGGCCAGAGGTGCTTGAGCTGGAGGCATTGGGGCAACGCTGGTCGGGTGAGCTCATCCTGATCGCGCGCCGGGCCTCGCTGGCCGAGTGGCGTGAGCGCTTCGACTTCAGTTGGTTCATCCCCTCGCTGATCAAATACCGCCGCCTGTTCGGCGAGGTCCTGATCGCTTCATTCTTCTTACAGCTCTTTGCCCTGGCGACCCCGATATTCTTCCAGGTGGTCATGGACAAAGTGTTGGTGCACCAGGGGTTCAGTACCCTGGATGTATTGGCGGTGGCCTTCTTCATCGTCGTGGTTTTCGAAGCCCTCATTGGCGGGTTGCGCAACTACTTGTTCGCCCACACCGCCAACCGGGTCGACGTCGAGTTGGGCGCAAAGCTCTTCGACCATCTATTGCACCTACCTTTGGCGTACTTCGAGTCGCGGCAAGTCGGGCAGAGTGTGGCACGAGTGCGCGAGCTGGAGAGCCTGCGCCAATTTCTCACCGGCTCGGCGCTGACGCTGATCATCGATCTGGGCTTCACGCTGATCTTCTTCGGTGTCATGTGGTGGTACAGCCCGGCACTGACCGTCGTGGTTCTCTTGTCGCTGCCGTTGTATGTCGCCTTGTCTGCCTTTATCACTCCGATCCTGCGTCGGCGCCTGGACCGCAAGTTCGAGGCCGGTGCGCGCAACCAGTCGTTCTTGGTCGAATCGGTCAGCTCCGCACAGACGGTAAAAGCACTGGCCGTAGAGCCCCAATTCCAGCGCCGATGGGAAGAACAGCTTGCCGAATACGTCCACACCGCCTTTAGGGCACAGAACCTCGGCAACATCGCCAACCAGTGCGCCGGGCTCATACAGAAGCTAACGACCCTGGGCATCCTCTGGTGGGGGGCGCACCTGGTCATCGGCGGCAACCTGACCGTCGGCCAGCTCGTGGCCTTCAACATGCTCGCCGGTCGGGTCAGCGGGCCGATCCTCAAGCTCGTTCAGCTTTGGCAGGATGTCCAACAGGCCGGTATCTCCATGCAGCGCCTGGGCGATATCCTCAACACCCCGCGGGAGCCGGGCTTCAACCCCGGACGGGCCGGCTTGCCCTCGCCCAAGGGTGAGATCCGCTTCGAGCAAGTGCGCTTCCGTTACCGGCCCGACACCGCACCGGTGCTCGATGGGCTGGACCTGCACGTCAACGCCGGTGAGGTCGTGGGTATCGTCGGCCGCTCTGGCTCCGGCAAAAGCACCCTGACCAAACTGATTCAGCGCCTGTACGTACCCGAAGGGGGGCGTGTGACCGTTGACGGCGTGGACCTCGCCCTGGTGGATACCGCCTGGCTGCGCAGGCGGGTGGGGGTGGTGCTTCAGGAGAACGTCCTGCTCAACCGCAGCGTTCGCGAGAACATCGCGCTCATCGACCCGGGTCTGCCCATGGAGGGCGTCATTCGTGCCGCCACCCTGGCCGGCGCGCATGACTTTATCGTCGAGCTGCCCCAGGGGTACGACACCG
>CBFGTA010000141.1:0-4490 GCA_965651595.1 uncultured bacterium
CCGACCCCCTCTTCGACACTCGCGCCAATCCCGGCCTTCTCCGCGATCGACCACAGCGAATCGCCCGGAGCTACTTCCACGACGGCCTGCGCGGGCGACACTGCGGGCGCGGACGCAACGGGCGAGGTGATGGACAAGGCGGTGGAGACTAGAGCGATGCCCACGACGACGACCACGACCACGGAAGCCAGGATCGTTGCTACCGCAGCGCGAGGTAGGGCGTTGGAATCGGTCGGAGCGTCAGACTCGGGCCTGGCCAACCGCGGTGACCGCCGTGGTGGGCAACGACGCAGGGAGACTGACAGGGGCTCACCGCCCCCGTTTGTACCGGCAACCGCACTTGTACCGGCGACCGCACCGGGCACTCCCGCAACTGCACCGGGAATTGGGGTAGTTACCGCTGGCCCGGTTGCGCGGAAGTCCATACCCCCTGCCTGGCGCGCTCGTGGCACCACGAAGGCCGCCGCCGCGGTACTCCCGAATTCACGTGCCCGTTCCCACACGTCGACGCTTTTGCGGACGGGAAGATGAACAGCCATGATTCCTCCTTCACCAGTGCGACCACCGGGACCGGTAGTGCCTCGAACGCTTGTTCGATTTCGGTGATCCATTCCTAACACAGGCCACTGACAAAATGCGCGTCGGTTTCGAACATATGTTTGAATTGAGTGCCGCAGTACCCTAGGGTGGTGCTAGCGGTTCAGCCACGCGATCCGGTGTCGCTCGGCTGTTAGACACACGAGGAGTGAGATTCCATGGCGCATCAATCTGGCGAGGAAAAGCTGACGCGACGTCAACAGGACATCCTCCGTTTGATCCGGCAGGCCGTGGCCGATCGCGGGTATCCGCCGAGTGTTCGAGAGATTGGCGAGCGGGTCGGACTCGCAAGTCCGTCTAGCGTCGCCCACCAATTGCGCACTCTGGAGGCCAAGGGCTATTTGCGCCGCGACCCGAACCGCCCGCGAGCACTGGAAGTGATTGTTCCCGAAGATCGAGCCGAGCCAGACGTGTCGGCCTCGGCGCCTGCCATCCCGTTGAGGTCGCCCGCGTCGTCGTCGCCGGTGGTGGATGCATCAGTCGCCGCCGAAAACGGTGACGCCGACGCGGACGTGATGTCCCCGGCCACGTACGTGCCCGTTCTGGGCCGAATCGCTGCAGGTGGGCCGATCTTAGCCGAACAAGCTGTCGAAGCGGTGTTTCCGCTGCCGCGGGAACTCACTGGCGAGGGCGAACTGTTCTTGTTGAAGGTTTCTGGGGAGTCGATGGTTGACGCCGCCATCTGCGACGGTGACTACGTCGTCGTTCGCCGTCAGTCCGTGGCTGAGAACGGCGAGATCGTGGCAGCCCTGCTTGACGACGAAGCCACTGTGAAGACTTTCAAACGCAAAGACGGCCACGTCTGGCTGCTCCCCCACAACTCTGCATTCGAACCCATCCCCGGAGACTCTGCTCGCATTTTGGGCAAGGTCGTTTCCGTGCTGCGTCGCGTGCAATGACCCCGCGTGCAATGACCCCGCGTTGACCCCAGGGTTGCGGCAACTCCGGCGAGGATCTCACCTCAGCCGGTTGGCGGTCCAGGCTCGTGCCCAACTGATTCCACAGCGGCTGCGGCGAGTTTCGCGGCCAGCGCCGGGTCCACCTGGGCATGCACCCAGGTGCCGTCTGAGCGATGTTCCAAGTCCAGGACGCGGCCCTGCTCGTGGACGGTCGACACCAGTCCCGCGTGTGTGTAGGGGATGACCACGTCAACTTCTTGACCGGGGAATGGCAACCTGGCGGCGATGCGTTCGGCGAGAGTGTCCATCCCTGCTCCGGTGTGCGCCGACACCCACACCACCGAATCGCCGAGGTCGCTGGTGCCAGAGTGGTTCGACCCGTCGACGAGTTCAGCTAGCGACTGTTCGAGTTCGAGTTGTTGGGCCGGCGTAACCGCGTCGGACTTGTTCGCGACCATCACCGTGGGATGTTCATGGGCTCCGATGTCGGCGAGGACTGACTGAACTGTCGCGACGTGGCGGGCGGCATCGCTGTCGCTGCCGTCCACCACGTGCACGAGCACATCCGCCTGGACCGCTTCTTCTAGGGTCGAGCGGAACGCCTCCACCAGTTGAGTGGGGAGGTGGCGCACGAACCCGACGGTGTCCGTGACCGTGTAGGTGCGCCCGTCGGGGGTGGCTGTGCGACGGACCGTGGGGTCAAGGGTCGCGAACAGTTCGTCGCGGACGAGCACATGCGCGCCGGTAAGGCGGTTGATCAGGCTGGACTTACCAGCGTTCGTGTAGCCCACGATGGCCACGCTGGGCTGCGACGATCGCCGGCGGCGTTGGCGGGACACTTCCCTCGCCACGGCCATGGTGGCGATGTTCTTGCGCAGCCGGGCCATCTGCGTGCGGATGCGGCGGCGGTCGATTTCGAGCTTGGTCTCGCCGGGGCCGCGCAACGCGCCGATTCCCCCGCCCTGACCGCCGCCCTGACCGCCCGCCTGGCGGCTCAATGATTCGCCCCAACCGCGCAGCCGGGGCAGCAGGTAGTCGAGTTGCGCGAGCTTGACCTGGGCTTTACCTTCCCGGGATCGCGCATGCTGGGCGAAAATGTCGAGGATCAACCACGTGCGATCCACGACTTTGGCGTCGAGCTCTTTCTCGAGGCGCTGGAGCTGCCCGGCACTGAGTTCGCCATCGAAAATGACAGTGTCGGCCTCGTTGACCGCAACAATCTCCTGCAGCGCCTGCACTTTGCCGGAACCGATGAACGTTCCGGGATCAGGATGGTGTCGCCGTTGCACCACGCCTTCCAACACTTGGGCGCCAGCGGTCTCGGCGAGCCGAGACAGTTCCTCCAGATTGCGTTGGGCCTGCTCGATGTCACCGTCGGTCCACACTCCGACCAACACCACGCGTTCGAGGCGAACTTGCCGATACTCGACTTCGGTGATGTCACGCCGTTCGGTGGACAGACCCACAATCCGCCGGAGGGCATCGCGCTCGACGACGTCGGCGTGGGCATCTTCGCCGACGCCCGCGGAGTGAGGTGAGGGGCGGGGGTCGGGTTGCGACGTGGTCGACTCTGGGTCGTTCATGGGCCTCCGTGGTAGCCGCTGGTTCCGCCTGCTGGCTTCTGGTTGTTGCCCGCCGTAGCCGAACCCGATCCGAGACGCGGGTTAGCGACGGGCGGCTGTTTGTAGATATTCGGTGATTTCTGTTAACACGCCCGCGAGCTCCATTTGTTCCTCGAGGGTCAGAGTCTGCCAGAAATCGGCCACCATCCGGTCGGTGAGCCGCTCGGCTTCGCTGCGTAGGCTCTCGCCCTGTGCCAGCACTGATTCGCTCAGGGTTATGTCCTCCCATCCGAAGAAACGGGCGTTGCGCTCACCGCCGGAACCCAACAGGATCGCTTCCCGCGGGGTCAGCCCGGCAGCCAGGACCGCGGCTAAGTGGAGTCCGCCGCGATATTCACGAGCCGTGGTGAGCAGTTGGAACAACCGGGCGATCGGAGTCCCCGACCGCGGCACTGCCCGCCATGTCGCGAACAAGGGGGCCCCAACCGGGCTTGCGACTTCGACCACGTGCTCGAGCAGGTCGACGGCCCGTTGCAGGCGCAATTCGTCGACTGCCGCGGAGGCGTGCTGTTCGCCCCATCGGCCGGTGGCCCGGTGGTAGACGGTGGCCGCGTGCTGAACGTCGATGGTGATGGCCTGCTCCCACCACCTCTGCACGAACCGCTCGGGGAAGAATCCGCAAACCGCAGTCACAACGCTGCTGTCAACTGGGCCGAGTCCACCGCATCGCCCGGCGAAGTAGGCCGCCCACCCTTTGATGCCGAGTTCGACCGTGGCTTCTTTGCCTTGGTCGGACACGAAGAACTCTCCCCCCAAGCTGCCGACCGATTGGCCCATGCGCGAGGCGAAAGCGATTTCGTCGTCTACGGAGAATGAATGAGGCATCGTGACCTTCCTGGTTGGTTCATGGGCGGGTCGAGGTCGAGTTCGATCGAGTGTCCCACCAACGCGCATCGATTGTTCCGGTGGCGACGGTTTCGGTCGGACCGGCTAGGACACATTCGCCAGTTTCGTCCCGAACGATTGTCAGCACCCCTCCCGGGACGTGGACGCGGGCACGGGCACGGGCCCCACCTGCTAGGCCTGCGCGTTCCCAAGCGGCCAAGGCAGCAGCTACCGCGCCCGTGCCGCATGACAGCGTCTCCCCCACACCTCGTTCGTGCACCCGCATGTCCAACTCGACTGACGCTGGTGTGCTTGACGACTCGTCGCGGACGACCACAAACTCGGTGTTCTGTCCGTCCGGGTAGCGGTCCAGATCGTCCACGGTGGGGGCGGTGGCCAGGTCGAGGCTGTCGAGTTGGTGGCGGCTTTCGACGAATACGACGGCGTGAGGGTTGGGTAGCCACCAACTGTGTGCAGCCCACGACTCACCGCCGAGCGTCACACGGCACAGGTCGCCGTCGCGTTGCGAAAAGTTCTGTTCGGAACC
>CBFGTA010000142.1:0-4465 GCA_965651595.1 uncultured bacterium
GATGAGTCTTGGTCCGATCAACGGGCGGGCCCCGGCGGGTCACGTTCACGACCGCCAGCGGCGCAGCACTCAGGTTGGTTGTGTCGCTCGGGTTGGTTAGTTGTGTCACTGGTGGGTAGGACGTGGTGACGGGGGTGTCTGTGCGGGCCGCGCCGGGCTTGGTCCCCCGCGGTTCCGAACGCGGCCCGTACAGACATGACGTACCGTCCCGATCTATCCGTAAGGCCCGGCTAGTTCGTCTGCCCACCGGTGTTCTTCATCCGGTGTCGTCATCGTTGGCATACCGGGGAGAGTTGTGGGGGTTTCGTCCCCTGCATCGCCTGCAAGCCCTGCACTGCCTGTAATTACTGGGGTTTTTGGCGGCGCTTGGTGCAGGTGTTGCAGGTTATCTGCAGGTGTTGCCTGCCTGTCACCTGCACTGTCACCTGCACGTTGGGCTGCGTTCTTGCCCGTACTTGCAGGGTGTGCAGGTGTTGCAGGTGTTGCAGGGGTTACTTCCCGTACATCTCTCATTGGGGGGCCTAGTTCCCACTCGACGGTGTTGGTCCTACCCCGCCGTTCGTCGACGGTCCACCCTTCGGCCTCAAGACTGGGCTTGAGTCGACGCATCTCGCTGGTAACCTCGCGCGGCCCCTTCGGCCACTTGCGTGGCGTCGGTGTTGGTGGATTGAGCCGGCCGAGCAGTGCCCTACTCGTCCCCGACCACGGGGCGGTGATCTGGTCGGTGATGGCTTCACCAAGCGGGCTCGACTGTGTCGCCTCAGCCTGCAGTCTGCCGTGCACCTCGAGATACCGAGGCAGAGCATTGGTGCCCTGCACCTGGTCGTACGCGGCCAGCACCCGGGCGAAGTCAGCCATGCGCGGCAACTCGCGCACCTCCACGGTGGGCAGGGTCAGCAGCACCTGGCTCACCAGTGAGTACAGTCCTGCCAGGATGGTCGGCAAGTCCTTAGCCCACTCGTTGTTGAGGTCTTGCTCCCCGCGTCGCTCGGCGCGTGTCGGAGCTGTGAGGGAGACGGGTAGCGCCCGTTCGGCCAGGTCGCCCCTGAGTGCACCCAGGTCGATGCCGTTGAGTAGCACGCAGCGCCGGAACGTCAAGATCGCGACGTCGCTGTCTGTGTACAGCTTGCGGCGTAACATGCCGTCACCGGTCACCGCTCGACATAATGCGTCAGATAACCACTGGGGCACGTCAGAGACGTTGTCGAGTGCAACGAACCATGAACCCACAGCCGAGACCGCCCACGATTCCGAGTCCCGGGGTGGTTGCCGTAGCGGCACGGGCCCAGGGTCGAGCAGCTCGACTATCCTGCGCGTGGCGCTCGACTTGCCGGAGCCCTGCGGCCCGGTCAGCACCATGACGGGGTGAGGAATGTCAGGTAGCAGGCTTGCCACCATCCACGCAGCCACTAGATCCCTATCGTCCGGTTCCGCGTTGATGTAGCGCCACAGTGGCGAGATGTCTCCCGGATCGCTAGCAGTGGCCCGCGACAGCTTCCCGGTGAGGCTGGTCCGGCGGAACACTACCGGACACGCGGCGGCGTCGACCACCTTAAACGGATGTCCGGGCTCGATCTTGAGCACTTGTCCCGTATCGTCGCCCAGGTCGACCCACACCGCCTCGTGGGACTCAGCCACCCGTAGGTGCACGTCTCGGGTTTCCGCCCGCAACGCTTCGCCTTCAAGGGCCACCATGGCATCAGCCAGCGCGTTACTCGTCGGTGTCTTGCGGTAGGTGTCGTAGTAGATTGAGCTGAGTTCTGCCCGGATCGATTTACTGTCTCCCCTGAGAGGCCTTGCCACCGGGTCGCCATGCGCAATGCCGTAGGGGTTTCCCTCCTGGCAGTTGATTAGCGTGTAGCGGCTACGGGCGAGCTGACCTAGCCGGTCAGCGGTTGACTGTTTCTCCGTTCCCTCGGTCGGGTCTTGGACGGGAACCAATGTGTGGGATGGCATCTGCCCGTATCCGTCCGGGGGTAGCGGCGCCTTGAACGGTTCGCTACTCATGCCGCACCGCCCGACTGGTGGCGGGCGGAACTGAGCACGGCTCGGATCTCGTGGTCAGGTAACCCAATGCAGCGGGCGGCTTGCACTAGTTGGGGCTCCAGCTGGTCGAGGTTGTTGTTCTCGACGGCTCGACACGCGGCCCAGTACAGGCCACTGTTTCGGTTGCCTTCAGTCAGTCCGGCCACGAATCGGGCCAGGTGCTCGCCGTGGTTGCTGCCCAGCGCGGCGACTCGGCGCGTGATCGTCGGCGCAACAACTTGAGCCAGGATCGCGGCGCTCATCAGTGCGATAGGTCCGCCATCCCAAACGTATGGCCGCCCAGTTGCTGGGTGGGCAGATGGCGGAACAATAAGGTACGCCTTGCCCGCGTCCCGTAGATCAATACCGGGCAGGTTCCGGTCAGTGAGCCGCCCTGGGGGTCGCCGGAAGTACAGGTGTACGCCACCGTCGCCCCGGCCACTCCACACCCGCAGCGTGTCAGGTAGGCCTCCCAGACTGTCGAGGTTGCCGCCATGGCGCGGGTCCACGTCGAGCACGGCCACATCATCAGGCACGGGCATACCGATGAGTGCGTCCGGCCACTGATCCCACCACTGCCCCACTTGGGCCAGGTCGGTGGTGGCGTCTTTGAATCCCCGACCACCTAGCCGCGCCGAAATAAGTGGCGCCTTAGTTTGTGGTGAGCATGGGAACACGGGGATGTCGTGCAGCGCGTACACTCGCGCGGCATCCCCAACAGTCAGCCTGTTGATCCCGTCAAGGACGGAATTGTCGCAGCGGGGCTCTACAATAGGTGTCGTTGCCGTTTTTGCAGGGCCCCCGTTCACGCGGGGGTCTTGTACTTTCATGCGACGTCACCACCTGGGGCAGCAACCTCATCGAGGGCCAACATGCGGCGCAGCGCAGCGGTCGGTACTCGCACCGCTCGCCCTACCTTGACCGTGGGCAGGCTGCCGTTTCGTGCAGCGCGATAGGCACCCTCTCGGCAGATACCGAGGATCTTGGCTGCCTGCGGCACCGTGAGTGTGGGGGTGATGATCGGATCTAGCAATTGATTGTTCGTGCTCATTGCGCTTATCCCTTTCGGAATAGTTCGAATGAGCGCGCCCACTAAGGGGCCATCGTGGATGGGATTCCAGGTAGAGGGCACGCCCGGCTATCCGAAACAGCCGCGGGAGCCTTCGCACCCAACGTGGGGTGCGCGGGGTGTCCTTTCAGGGAGGCACCCCCTCGCCACAAGCCCGGCTAACCGGTGCCGTGGCACACAATCAGTCACGTTACGGCACTGAGGTTGTCTGCGACGGTCACGACACGCCAGGGGCGCTAGCTAATTGTCTGTAGCTGTCTGCGGGTTGGGTGGCGTCTACCGGAACGACTGCACGAACATGTCGAACGTGATGCTGCCGCTTCGAATCCAATCAACGGGCAGCGCCCGAACGTCCGCCTTGCGAGCAGCTGCACACAACATCACAGTTGTATGCAGCGACTGGATCTCAGTCATTGAACAGTCAGCAGTGGGGCATTCCCACGTACTGCGGGGGCTACCGAAGCCTCGGAACCTGGGCTGCCCGGGTGCAGCTGTCGTCACGGGTTCACTGGAGCTGTGGTACACCCGACTCTGGGCGATATGTTCAGCCACCGAGATGGTTCCGTCAGCTTCGGCGGCACGCAACGTATACCCCACGATGGGCCACTCCGGGGGGTCGTTCTGAAAGTCGTGGGTGAACTGCAGCCGGGCTAGTACAGTGCTGCACTTGTAGCACGTCAACATGATCGGCGGTCCCGCCAGAATCTTGCTCGTTGTGCGCGGATCGTCAGCCGCAGGGTTGACGATGACCTCAGCCGTCACGCTGCCGTCGCTGTGGGTCGTCGAGAGTGTCCCGTCCTCGAACCGATATAGCCGGTACGGGCGGGCTAGTGCGGATTCTATGTAGTCGGCATCGTAGGCGTGTAGCGCCTCTTGCAGCCTCTGCCAATCACAGTCATAGGTGCCAAACGTCGCGTCATCGTCGGGTAGTGCAGCCCACTCGGGCGAGTACCGGTGAACCTCCCGCCGATGTCTCGGGTTGCGGGCGTCGTCTCGCAGATAGTGTCCCCTCTTGTAAGCGCTCATCGTGCCACCTGCGCATCAATGAATCCCCGGGCATCGTCGGCGTAATGCATGGGCACTAGATGCCCGTAGCGGTCAACTGTGACCTTGATACTTTGGTGCCCCAGTATGGCGCTGAGCTGGTACATGTCCCGGCCACTCTTTAGCCAGCCGTGAGCGTAGCCGTGGCGCAGCGCGTGCAGCGGTCGGCTCGAATTCATCCCCAACCGACTCAATAGCCGTGACATTGTTCTGGTCGCGTGGTGATGCTCCAACGTGGTCCCCGTCTCGGTCGTGAATACGTGGTCTTTGTCGTCTTGCCAGCCCTCACCCATAACTAGGCGTTGTTGGTTCTGCATCTTGCGCCAG
>CBFGTA010000143.1:0-4410 GCA_965651595.1 uncultured bacterium
GCGGCGTGGCGCAATGAACTATCGACAGTTATGTGGTACCAGGGCGCTCGGACATTGACCCAGGGCACGTCAGAACAGAGTGAGGCTCAGTGCGGTTGACCGGATCCCCACTACGATGGGGAAAGCGCTCTATCCGGCAGCGGCAGGAGCAGATGGTTCTGCGTCGGGGGCAGGTTCTTCGTCGCCAAGTCGCGTGCCTGGCAAGACTTTGTCGAGTCCCAGGATGATGGCACCCAGGATCAGCCCGAACACAGCAATCCCGACGGTATTGATGAGGGTTTGGGCGTAGCCGATCTGATCCACGTTGAGGAATGGGTACGGGTACCAGTGGATGAGTGCTCCCCTGACGAGGGTGACAGCGACCCAAGCGATTCCGATGCAGATCGAACCCAGCCAGACACTGAGTCGGAACTTCAAACGAGGCCCAAACAGCAGCCAGCCAATCACCGTGAGGATGGGGCTAGCCACGTGAACCATGAAATTCTCGTAGTAGGCAATACCTTCTGGGTGGGCGTACTGGGCGAGGATCGTGTTGTAGATAATTCCAGTAATGATGATGCCGACAATCGAGAACAACCGGAAGATCGCGAAGACTTTCGAATGGCGTTCGAACCTCACAGCCAACATGGCGCTCGTCACGCACACCAAGACGTTCGACAGGATGGTGAAGTAGAAGAACGTGTTCGTGAACCGAGCAATGTAGCTATCGAAGTACGCCGGGTCGGGCATTCCGCCCTCTTGGGCCAAAGTGATGGGCTCTGAGCTGCCTGACAGTAGGGCGCTAGCGATCACACCGATACCCGAGATCAAGGCGACTACCAGGAACCAGATGCGGCCGATCGTGTTCTGCATGGTCTGAAGCTAGCAAGGAGTCAGTCGGGTCGCTCGGTGATGAGCGCCGCTTGAGTTTCCCCGCGAGCCAGCGAGTTTCGCGGCCACCCTCTCATCGTGCGGCTAGGCAGGGTCGATCCATTCCCATAACCGGGGCAGGCCGCACACCAGTTGGGCAGACGCTGCCCGGCCTTTGACATCGGCCCATGCCCTGGGGAAGTCGTCAGCCAAATACGGTAGTGGCACCAGGGGCTCGGACAGCGGCCGGAAAAAATCGTCCCAGTGGACGGGAATCACGTTCCTCGCTCCGACGGTCCGCACAGTTTCGTTCCAATAACTCTCTCGAAACTGCTCACCCTGCTTGCCGATCAGTGTGATTCCCAGAAAGACCGTATTGGCAGTAACCCCTTCCAGAACTCCGGGCAGGAAGTTAGCACTGGCGTGGACGACTACTGTGCCGTTGGGGTCGCCTTCGGCCGGCAAGTGTCGAATGATGATCGAATAGCACTCGGCCATGCGGTAACAGCTCGCCCGGGCAGGGGCAGCCAGGGGGGACTCGATGAAACCAACAAACTTGCCCTTGGGTGAGTGGATGGACTCGCGCAGTTCGATCTCGAAGTTGCCGACCACGAACGGTCGATTCACCTCGGTCGCTCGCAACTGGTTCTCGCCGAGCCCGTAGCCGCGGGCAATGTTGAGGGTAGAATCACTTCCGATCACGGTCGCGCCGGTCAACTCGGCCACGACGGGTGCATCCATGGCGTGGTCATAGTGCGAATGGGCACAGATCACGGCATCGAGGCGTCGGATCCCCGACAGATTCAGAGCCTTGCGGATCTCGGCGTCTTTCGGTCCGATGGTGCGGGTACCCACTTGGACGAGTCCCGGGCGCGAGACGAAACCGTCAGTGAGGATGCTGGACTCCCCGTCAGTGATCAAGATGGTGGAGTTGCCGAGGAACATGCATCGCAAATTCCCGTCGGCGGGAGGTCCAGCTATCGGGAAAAACGAATCCTCATCAGCGGGCAGGGGCGGACGCCTTTGAACAGCGGCCGCGGCCGCCACTCCTGCAGCCGCCAGCCCAGCTCCAGCCATCACCACTCGGGAAAGTCGCATGGTTCATCCTGTCTCGCTTCGTGATTCTGGGCAATCCGGAGTGACTGGTCGTGCACCGATTGGCCCATCGCCATTCGGGCGCCACCAGTCCAACAGCGCGTGGCGCCCAGCCGTGAGTTCACGGGCCGCGGAGTCCATGTCTCGTTCCACACGAGCCGCGAAAGCCCGCACCGACTGTTCGGTCACGGCAGTGGGCGGGTAGGCCGAGTCCAGTACCCGGGTGCGGACCTTCGCCGGCCACGGCAAGTATCCGAGCTGGGCCAGTCCGACATTGAAACCCCACGGTAGGCACACGTTGATCGGGAGAGTCTTGATCCGAAACAGTCGGTCCAGTCGGGACCACCGGGCCACCTGAGTACCTGGCGACAAGTTCATCAGTGTGTCGCCCGCACCGGTCACCACGATCGGTACCACCGGTGCGCCAGCCTCGGCTGCCACGCGGGCGAAGCCGGTGCGTCCGTTGAACATGACGCGGTTCCGCTGGGACCAAGGCTTGGCTGCCTCGCGATCCCCGCCCGGCATGACGAATACTTTGTGCCCGGCCCGCAAGGCGGCGACCGCGTCATGGGGATTCGCCGGACGGAGCCCACACCGCTCCAAGATGGGACCGATTCCAATCTTCCAGGCGGTGTCGTGGGCGAGTATCAGGGCTGGCTCGTCGGGCCACAGGCCAGCCCGGGAGAGGATTGTGACGGCGGCCAGCACGTTGATATCGAATATCGTGCCGAATCCGTGGTTTACCACGATCAAAGCCGGTCCCGATGGCAGGGCCGTATCGTCGAGGTCGGCCCGCAAGTAATCCATCACCAGGGCCGATCCAGCGCCGAAGGCCGAACGAACCGCCAGGGCTCGAGAATCCAAGGAGTATCCGGACCGCGCATCGTCCACTCTCAGACTCTCTCACAGCGGACCGAGTAGTGCCTGGCGTGAACGTGCCTCCCAGACCGGTCACCAGTGGGTCTTCGGAGCGTGGGGGCCGATACAGTCAGCCTGTGACCGACGACCGAGTCGAGCCCGAGGACGAAGAACTCGAGGCACAGAAGAAGATCAAGCCGTTGCGCTTGATCATCACTGCTGTCGTGGGCGTCGGCGTCACCGTAGCTGTGTTCGTTCTCCTCATCCCTGAACTCGGCTCCTATCAGCAAGCATTCGCTGAGTTGGGCAACATGTCCACTCCGTGGGTAATCGCGCTTCTCGCGGCGGGAGTGGTGAACCTGGCCGTATACCCCCTGACGGTGATGGTGTCCGTCGAGCGGTTCAAGTACTGGCCGAGCTTCGTGGAGCGCCAGGTGGGGTTCTTGGTCAGCAACGCCGTCCCCGGCGGAGGCGTGTTTGCTGTTGGTTTTCAGTACCGGGTCTTGCGTCACTATTTGGTCCCGAGCACCATGTCCGCTGCTGCCGTGACCGCTGACGCAGTCTGGACCTACCTCATTACTCTCGGTATCCCCTCGCTGGCCGTGATTCTGCTCTCGCTCACCGGTGAGCCCAACCAAGGAGTGACGAGCATCGCCCTGATTGGCTTGGCAGGACTGCTGATTTCTATCGCGGCCATCTGGATGGTGCAGCGCAGCGAAAAGGACGCGCGCCGGGTGGGAGGCTGGGCGAGCAGTTTGGTCGGGTGGATCTTGCGGCCGTTCAAGAAGGCGTCGCCAGATTTCCGAGAGCCACTCGTGCGCTTCCGAAATCGAGCTCACTTGCTGATCGTCAATCGGTGGCGCTCGCTGACTGTCACTAACGTCCTTGCCGAGATCATGCCTTTTATCATCATCTTGTTGGCCCTCGGCGGCCTGGGGGTGTTCCCCGAAACCATATCCTTCACCGAGGCGTTCGCCGCGTTCGCCATCGCTCAGTTGCTGGTGTCTATTCCGCTGACTCCAGGAGGACTAGGGACGGTGGATGCGGCTCTGATTGCGCTGCTTACCGGGTTTGGTGTGCCGGGACCTACCGCTATTGCGGCGGATGTTCTCTGGCGACTGGTGTGGTTCTTGCCTTCCATGGTGGCCGGATTCGGAGCCTTCATCTACTTCATCTACGCCCAGCATCGCCCCAAAGTCAGCGGATTCCGGCCAGAGATACCTCAAGCGCCGTGAGGGCAGCGCAGAAAGTGCAGTAAAGCTCGGGCTCAGTGGAGCTCGGGGCCTGTCCATCCGAGGTAGGGGAAGTTCCAAACCCGCTGAATAGTTTCGAAACTCACGATCCATGGGCGGCCCTTGCCCAATACGTCAGTCGACACCAGCATGTTGTTGCCGAGAGACAACGCTACGTGGTTTGGGGCCCAGTACATCAGGGCACCGGCCGGAGCAACAGTGCTGGGAGGGTTCTTTCGGTCAGCTGGGATCCGGTTCCAGGCATCTATGGCACGGGGAATGCCGAAGCCATCTCCGTAGGCGTTGGCGACGAAGTTCAGACATAGGTAGAACCAATCCTTCGACGGATTGGCGACCTCGGCCAGGGCCCACTCCT
>CBFGTA010000144.1:0-4377 GCA_965651595.1 uncultured bacterium
AGGGGGAATCTGTGCACGGCTCCTTGGCGTACACGTCAAGGCCTGCCCCGGCGACTCGCCCCTCTTTGAGAGCGTCGTAGAGGGCTTGTTCGTCGACGATCCCGCCACGAGCGGCGTTGACGATATGAACAGTGGGCTTCACCTTGGACAGCGCGTCAGCCCCGATGAGGCCCACGGTCTCTTTGGTTTTGGGAAGGTGGACAGTAATGAAGTCGCTCTGCGCGAGCAATTCGTCAAGTTCCACCATTTGGACCCCAACCTGGGCCGCTCGGGACGGCTGCACGAACGGGTCATACGCGATCAGGGTGACGCCGAAAGCACTCAAGCGCTGAGCAACAAGCAGGCCGATCCGGCCCAGACCCACCACGCCGACAACCTTGTCGGTCAGTTCCACTCCGCTGTACTTGGAGCGCTTCCACTCCCCATGACGTAACGCCTGGTGGGCGGGCGAAATGTTACGGGCACTAGCGAGCAGCAGTGCGACAGCCAGTTCGGCAGCAGAGACGATGTTGCTAGTGGGAGCGTTAACGACCATGACTCCGGCCTCGGTCGCAGCCTCGACGTCGACGTTGTCGAGGCCAACCCCAGCTCGCGCAATAATCTTAAGCTTCTTGC
Organism: uncultured bacterium; assembly: GCA_965651595.1. Classification (GTDB taxonomy): domain Bacteria; phylum Actinomycetota; class Actinomycetes; order S36-B12; family UBA10799; genus CBFGTA01. Next base: position 616 of record CBFGTA010000144.1, read on the forward strand.
CAGCGCCGATAGCTTCAGCGTCCATCTTGGTCGCCGAGCGGATCAAGATGGCGTCCACGTCCGCGATAGCCGGCAGCAGAGCGGACCGATCGGCGCCATCAACGTTGCGCACTTCAAAATCGGGTCCGAGGGCCTCAATCGTCGCGGGGGAAAGTTCCTCTGCGATCAAAACAACGGGCTTAGTCACGGCGAGCATCTCCTCTAAGTCGTCAGTGCAATTCCATGTTACCCCCGACTTTGTGAAACCATTCACGAGGAGGTCAGTGATCCGCGTCATGCCCCACTAGACAGTTGTTGCCCCCACCCGAAGGCAGGGGCAACAACAACAAACCGAGTCGAATCTAGCGGGCAGCCGTACCCTCGACGTAGTCGTCTTCGGCATTGACCCAGCTCATCAGTTTGCGCAGTTCAGAACCGGTGGCCTCGATCGGATGCGCTTCGCCTTCGGCGCGTAGGCGAACGAACTCAGGCGCCCCCGCATCCTGATCGTCAATGAAGCGCTGAGCGAAGGCACCTGTCTGGATGTCGGACAGCACAGCCTTCATGTTCTCCTTGACGTTCGCGTCAATGACTCGGGGGCCGGAAACGTAGTCGCCGTACTCGGCGGTGTCGGACACGCTCCAGCGCTGCTTAGCGATGCCCCCTTCGTACATCAGGTCGACGATCAGTTTCAGTTCGTGAAGGCACTCGAAGTAGGCAACCTCGGGCTGATATCCCGCCTCGGTCAGCACTTCGAAACCTGCCATGACCAGAGCCGATGCTCCCCCACACAAGACCGCCTGCTCACCGAACAGGTCCGTCTCAGTCTCCTCGGTGAAGGTGGTCTGGATACCACCCGCGCGCAGAGCGCCGATTGCCTTGGCGTACGACAAAGCCAGCGGCAGTGCCTGGCCGGTGGCGTCTTGTTCAACCGCCACGAGTGCTGGCACACCACGACCCGCCACGTACTCGCGCCGCACCAGGTGGCCGGGACCCTTGGGTGCCACCATGCAGACGTCCACGCCAGCGGGGGGCTGAATGTAGCCGTAGCGAATGTTGAAACCGTGTGCAAAGAACAATGCTTTGCCATCGGTGAGGTTAGGTTCAATCGCTTCCCGGTAGAGCGACCGCTGGACCGGGTCAGGAACGAGTACCATGATCATATCGGCTTCGGCGCAGGCGGTAGCTGGATCAACGACGCGCAGTCCTGCTGCCTCGGCCTTGGCGCGACTCTTGGAGCCCTCCGCCAATCCCACCCGGACGTCGACCCCAGAGTCGTGCAAGCTCAGGGAATGGGCGTGGCCCTGTGAGCCGTAGCCGAGAACCGCTACCTTGCGGCCCTGGATGATCGACAGATCGGCATCCTGGTCGTAGAACAGTTGTGCCACGAGACTTCTCCTCATCATGATGTTTGGCTGCCGCAGCAGCATTGTGCGTTTGGCTGCCGCAGCAGCATTGTGCAAAGTACAGTGTCGGGTTTGTTCTACCCGCCACGGTTGGCTATCAACCTACGCTGCGCAGGTTTCGGTCGGTGATGGCGCGGTTGCCGCGACCGAGGGCAACCATTCCGCTTTGGACGAGTTCACGCACACCAAAGGGCTCGAGCATGCGCAACAGCGCGTCGAGCTTACTCTTGTCCCCCGTCGCCTCGATCGTCACGGAATCGACTGTCACGTCGACGACTTTGGCCCGGAACAAGGCGACCGTCTCCAGAATGGGTGAGCGAGTCTGCACGTCCGCCTTCACCTTGATGAGAACAAGTTCCCTCGCCACTGAAGAGTGGTCGTCGAGTTCGACAATCTTGATCACGTTGATCAGTTTGTTGAGCTGTTTGGTGACCTGCTCGAGAGGCTGCTTCTCTGCATCCACAACGATCGTCATTCGGGACACCTCGGGCACCTCGGTCGGGCCGACGGCCAGTGAATCGATGTTGAACCCGCGCCGACTGAATAGTGCAGCGATCCTGGCTAGCACGCCTGGCTTGTTTTCGACCAGGACGGACAACGTATGTCGGTTCTTCATGTTCTTGTCCTATTCCTCTTCTTCGCGATCCCACACGGGGGCGAGATCGTGGGCCAGGGTGAGATTGTCGTTGGACGTTCCCGCGGGCACCATCGGCCACACCATCGCGTCTTTGTGCACCTGGAAGTCGATCACGACCGGAGCGTCATTGAGTTCGAGCGCCTGCTCAATCACGGAGTCGACCTCGTCAGGGCTCGAACACCGCAGGCCGTGACAGCCATAGGCGTCGGCGAGTTTGACGAAATCCGGCAGTGCGTGGGTGTCGAGGTCGGTGTTCGAATAGCGTTTCGCGTAGAACAGCGACTGCCACTGCCGAACCATGCCCAGAGTCCCGTTGTTGATCAGCGCCACTTTGATCGGGATGTTGTTGATCGCGCAGGTGACGAGTTCCTGGTTGGTCATCTGGAAACAACCGTCACCATCGATCGCCCACACCGCAGAATCGGGCGCCCCCACCTTCGCGCCCATCGCCGCCGGAACCGCGAAGCCCATCGTTCCGGCGCCGCCGGAGTTGATCCAGTGGGACGGCTTCTCGTAGCGAATGAACTGGGACGCCCACATTTGGTGCTGGCCGACGCCGGCAACGTAGTACGCATCGGGACCGGTGATGGCCCCGACCCGTTCGATGACGTGCTGGGGCGCGACCTCGCCGTTGTGGGGCTCGTCGTAGCCGAGCGGGAACAGCCGGCGCCATTTGTCGAGCTGCTCCCACCATTCGGTGTAGTCACCCCGATGCCCTTGGGCATGCTCGTGTTCGATCGCGGCGGCGAGTTCGGTAATGACCTGCCGAGCATCCCCCACAATCGGAACGTCGGCGGCCCGGTTCTTCCCGATCTCGGCCGGATCGATGTCGGCGTGGATGATTTTCGCGCCGGGGGCGAACGACTCTAGGTGGCCGGTCACGCGGTCGTCGAATCGCGTTCCCAGCGCGATGATCAAATCGCTGCGCTGCAACGCGCCCACGGCCGGAACTGTGCCATGCATGCCTGGCATTCCCAGATTCAGCGGATGGGAGTCGGGGAAGGCGCCCCGAGCCATCAGCGTCGTGACGACCGGAATCCCGGTGAGGTCGGCGAGGACCCGCAGTGCGGTGCCCGCGCCCGAGCGGACAATGCCACCACCCACGTACAGGACCGGTCGGCGTGACTCCAGCATGAGTCCCGCTGCGGCCTGGATCTGTTTGTGGTTGGGGTCCGTCACGGGCCGGTAGCCCGGCAGGTCGAGAGTAGGCGGCCACACGAAGTGGGTGGAGGCCTGTAGCGCGTCTTTGGAGATGTCGACGAGCACCGGGCCCGGCCGACCCGTAGAAGCGATGTAGAACGCTTCAGCGATGGCCCGGGGAATGTCACGAGGGTCGGTGATGAGGAAGTTGTGCTTGGTGATCGGCATCGTGATGCCGGAGATGTCGGCTTCCTGGAACGCGTCGGTGCCGATCAGCCCGCGCCCGACCTGACCCGTGATCGCCACCACCGGAATGGAGTCCATGTGCGCGTCGGCCAGCGGGGTGACCAGGTTCGTCGCGCCGGGACCGGAGGTCGCCATGCACACCCCGACCTTGCCCGTGGCGTGCGCGTATCCGCTGGCGGCGTGGCCCGCACCCTGCTCGTGGCGGACCAACACGTGGCGCAGCTTCTGCGAGTCGAAAAGCGGGTCATAGACCGGCAACACGGCGCCGCCCGGAATGCCGAAGACGACGTCGACGTCGAGCACCTCCAGGGCCCGGATCACAGCCTGCGCTCCGGTGAGCTGTTGTGGCTCAAT
>CBFGTA010000145.1:0-4374 GCA_965651595.1 uncultured bacterium
GTTCCGAGCCGTGACTCGGCTGAACCTCGACGCCACCTGGTACACCACCGTGCAAGTAGCCCGCCAAAGCATGATCCCCCGCGGCTACGGCCGCATCGTGTCCATCACGATGACCCCACGCACCGGCATTCCGGGCATGAGTCACTCGTCAGCAGCCCGAGCCGGTGTCGAGTCTCTCACCCGCACTCTGTCGGTCGAGTGGGGCAAGTACGGGATTCGTATTAATGCGATTGCCCCGGGGATCGTGCACACCGAGGCGTGGGAGAACTACGGCCTGGATCCCGCTCACATGGGTGAGGCGATGCCGGTAGGCCGCTTGCAGACCGCTGACGATGTTGCTGCACTCGTGACCTTCTTGGTCAGCCCGGCCGGCGACTACATTAACGGGGCTACCATCACGGCCGACGGGGGCTTCTCCAACCAATACCCTCTCCAGCTTTAGCGGGATTCCTATCAGGGCCAAAGGTTCTGAAGTTGCGGCCGGACTGTCGCCGGTCTGCGGACCCGCCCCGATCCGCGCTAAAGTCAACTGGTGACCGGCACACCTGTGGCTGAGCGATCTGCCCAGCGCTACGCCCGCCTGCGCGCCAACCTCGCTCTCCAGTACATGCGGCTCGCGCCGGGCGAACCGGTGCGTCTGGCGAAGAAGACGTCCAACTTGTTCCGCACCCGCGAGCCCGTTCACACGCCCGGCCTGGATGTCAGCGGATTTGACGGCGTCCTGTCGGTAGACGTGGAGCGTCGCACGTGCGATGTCTTGGGGATGACCACCTACGAGCATCTCGTCGACGCCACGTTGCCGTACGGCCTTATGCCGCTAGTCGTGCCGCAACTCAAGACCATCACCATCGGCGGGGCCGTTACCGGTCTCGGTATCGAGTCGAGTTCGTTTCGACACGGACTGCCCCACGAGTCGGTCCTGGAAATGGACGTCCTCACCGGTGCCGGGGAAGTCGTGACCGTCACCAACGATCCCGACGACGAGAACTACGACCTCTACGTGAGCTTCCCCAACTCGTACGGGACTCTGGGCTACGCCCTGCGATTGCGCATCGAACTCATGCCGGTGGGCAAGTTCGTGGAGTTGCAGCACATTCGGTTCGACACCGCTGCCGCCATGGCCTCCGCCATCGGACAGATCTGCTCCGACGGTTCCCACGATGGTCGTCCGGTCGATTTCCTCGATGGCACCGTCTTTTCGGCCGACGAACAGTACTTGACGCTGGGCCGGTGGGCGAGTCACTTGCCTCCTCAGATCCGCGAACCCAGTGACTACACCGGTATGGACATCTACTACCAGTCCATTCGTCACCGCGACTCGGACGTTTTGTGGACCCGTGACTACATCTGGCGCTGGGACACCGACTGGTTCTGGTGCTCGCGAGCATTTGGCGTGCAAAAACCGGCCGTCCGCCGCGTCTGGCCGAAATCGCGACTGCGATCGGACGTGTACTGGAAGATCATCGCAGCGGATCGCCGCTACCGGCTCAGCGAACGGCAGCAACGTTGGATGAACCAACCGCTCAAGGAAGAGGTTGTCCAGGACATCGAGGTCCCGGTTGATCGTCTGGCAGAGTTTCTGGACTTCTTCCACTCCGAGATCGGCATCGAACCGGTGTGGGTGTGTCCCTTGCGCAGTCGTGATGGGCACACCGAGTGGCCGCTGTATGCGATGAATCCCCGCGAAACGTACGTCAACGTCGGTTTTTGGTCGACAGTGGAGTTGCCGCCGGGGATCGAACCGGGCGAGGGGTACCTGAACCGCAAGATCGAGGCCGAGGTGGAGCGGCTTGGCGGCCACAAGTCCCTCTACTCGAGCGCGTACTACAGTGCCGAAGACTTCGATCGACTGTATGGAGGCGACCACTATCAATCGGTGAAGAAGAGGTATGACCCAGACGACCGACTACTTGATCTCTATACAAAGGTCGTGTTGCGTCGCTAGTTTGGATTCTGGGAAGCGACCGCTGACGGGGCCACAACCGCACACTGCACGCAACTACAGCACATTGCAGGAGGAGTTATGAAGTTAGCCGAAGTTTTCACCCTGCTCGCCGGTGACGACGCACCCGTCGAGTTTGTTGCCTTCGATGGTTCCAAGGCCGGGCAGGCCGGATCGCCCGTGCGGATTGAGGTTCGTTCCCAAGAGGCCGTCGACCTGTTCATGTCCCATCCGGGTCAAGTGGGCCTGGCCCGCGCCTATGTGTCCGGTGCGCTTGAGGTAGATGGCGATCTGGTCGACATGTTTCGCCTGCTGTGGGATCACAAACAGCCGGTCCGGGTCGGCACCGGACTGACGCTGGCCAGAGAGTTCGCGGGCGATTTCTGGCGCAACTCCGACCTGTTGCGTCGGGGCAAACAAGCACCAGAGGAGAAGCGGGTCACCGGGCGTCGTCATTCGAAGGGCCGTGACGCGGAAGCCATCGCCCACCACTACGACGTTTCCAACGAGTTCTACCGTATGGTCCTGGGCCCTTCCATGGCCTACACCTGCGCAGTGTTCCCCACTGCCACATCCACCTTGGAGCAGGCCCAAGAAGAGAAGTTCGACTTGGTGTGCCGCAAGCTTGACCTGCAGCCGGGTCAGCGGCTCCTGGACGTGGGCTGCGGCTGGGGCGGCATGGTGAAGCATGCCGTTGAGCACTACGGCGTCACTGCCGTGGGTGTGACCCTGTCGCGACCGCAGGCCGAGTGGGGTCAGCGGATGCTCGACGAACTCGGGCTGGCCGACCGGGGGCAAGTCCGTTTCATGGACTACCGCGACGTCACCGAACGCAACTTTGATGCCGTCTCTTCAATTGGACTGACCGAACACATTGGTAAGGCCCAGTACCCGGCGTACTTTTCGTTCTTGCGGTCTAAGGTTCGCCCCGAAGGGCGCCTGCTCAACCACTCGATCACGCGTTTCAACGACAAGCAGAGAGTCTACTACCGCAACAGCTTCGTGAACCGCTTCATTTTCCCCGACGGGGAACTCACCGGCCCTGCCCACATCATGGAGGCGATGACCGGTGAAGGTTGGGAAGTGTTCCACGAAGAGAATCTGCGCCTGCACTACGCGAAGACTCTCAACGGCTGGCGCAACAACCTCGAGTCCAACTGGGATGCGTGCGTTCGCGAGGTTGGTGAGCGCAAGGCCCGCGTGTGGCGCATGTACATGGCGGCTAGTGAGTTCGGCTTCGAGCGCAACATCATCCAGCTGCACCAGTTCCTCGGCGCGAACACCACGAGCCGAGGCACCAACGGCGTGCCGTTGCGCCCGGACTTCTCCCGCAAGCTCCCCCAGCCCTGAGTCGCGCTTGTCAAGCCGTTCTCGTGATCCCCGACGGAGCGGGCTGCGGCGAGATCGGCCTAATCGCCTGTGCAACGGGCCGACCCGTCTGCCACGGTGGGCATGTAGTTCCCACCCGACAGGAAGGTTGTCATGGCTGATCTCGATGCGGACTTCCAGGCCGCAGTTGCCGACTCGAAGCAGTTGCCCCAAGCGCCCGGAAACGACGTACTGTTGAAGCTCTACGCGCTGTACAAGCAGTCCACTGAGGGCGACAACAGCAAGAAGCGCCCAGGGTTCACCGATCCGGTCGGCCGGGCCAAGTGGGACGCCTGGGAGGGTGTGAAAGGTACGGCCTCCGACGACGCGAAGACCCAGTACATCGAACTGGTCAACTCCCTCAAGTAGTCATACGCAACCAGCCTCACTGTCATGGTGCTGCTCGGCCAGCATGTACTCCTACCAAGTCGTGAGTGGCGTTGGCCGCAAAACGTGGGTGGCAGCGGGTGGCTTCCAGCGCCAGTCGTCGGCTGGGTCTTGTGGATATATTCGAACGTATGTTCGAATAGTGGTGTAGTGTTGGGGTTATGTCGAGACGGGATGTAGCCCAGGCGCGGGGTCCGCTGTTGCGGGGTGTTGTGCCTGCTGGTGGTCCGTCTGCCGAGCCCGTGGTGGAGCCTGCTGGTGGCCCGTCTGTTGAGCCTGTTGGTGGTGCGTCTGAGGTTCCGTGTGTGGAGTCATTTGTTCGGTTGGTGGGGGTTGATCCGGCCGGGTTGGGTGTGGCTGAGCGGATTGATTTGGTGGTCGAGTTTGAGCGCCATTCCGCCTGGTTTGAGGCACTCAAGTTGGAGGCGTTAGCGGCCGCGGCGGGCCCGGGCCCGGAGTATGTTGGTGCCGACCATGTCGCTTCCGACCATGCCGCTGCCGGGTCTGGCGGCGGAGGCTCACTGAGCGCAGATGCTGTTGCTGCCCCCGGCCATGTTTCTGAATGTTCCGAGCCTGGCCAGTCTCCTGTCGCGGTTTCTGCCGGTTGTGATTCGCCTGTCCCTGCCAATGTGTCCGCGGCTGCCGTGTCTTCTGCGGCATGGGCGGTGGAGGATGAC
>CBFGTA010000146.1:0-4330 GCA_965651595.1 uncultured bacterium
CCGAGCCGATAGCCGTGGGCGTCTGTTGCTAGTGCTGGCACGATGATGACTCGCGTGCGGTGCTCGAACAGATCGGCCGGGCTACGGGCACACACCAACTCATCGGCCACGGGCGCGAGCGGGTGCGGCTGTTCGGCGACGCGGGCGTGATTATCGGAACTGGCGGCCACCATCAGGTTGTCCGGGCCGTCGGGGTTGTCCAGGCTGTCGAGGCGACGCCACGCCAAGATGCCGCTGGCTGACGGGTCGACAACTGGTAGTAAGACAGTCGTTCCGTCCCCGGCGAGCTCAATGTTGAGGGTCGCTGTGGGGGGTTCGCCCGACATCGACGCGTAACTGGCCACCGTCTCCCCTCGCAGGGCGGCTGCTGCCACCACTGGATGGGCGCGGACGCGCTCGGACACGACCTTGGCCCACCACTGGCGCTGCTCGTTCGAGGCGCCAGCCCACCGCACTTGCCTTTGCCCGCGTATGTGCTCGCGCAGGTCGGACTTGGCGTCGGCCGTGGACATGTCCTCAGTGTGCCGCCTGCAGCATGGGTGACTCGCACCGACAGGGCAGGTAGGGTGGGCGCCGTGACTGAGATCCCATCAGCGACGGACCCTGACGTCCCCTCCGTGACGAAGGCCGTGATCCCGGCGGCGGGCCTCGGTACGCGGTTTCTGCCCGCCACCAAGGCTCAACCCAAAGAGATGCTGCCAGTCGTGGATCGGCCCGCCATCGAGTACGTCGTCGCCGAAGCCAAGGACGCAGGCCTCGACGACGTGTTGATCATCACCGGCCGCAACAAGTCCAGCATGGAAGACCATTTCGATCGCAACCCCTCGCTGGAAGCTGCCCTCGCCGCTAAGGGTGACGAAGCCAGATTGGCTGCGATCGCGGCGTCGAGCGCTCTCGCGCCGATCCACTATGTACGGCAAGGGGAGGCTCGCGGCCTCGGCCACGCCGTCGGATGCGCTCGTGACCACGTGGGCCACGAGCCGTTCGTGGTGCTCCTCGGCGACGACCTGATCGACCCGCGCGACTCCGTCATCCCTGCCATGGTTGACGTACGGCAGAGGTTCGGCGGAAGCGTTTTGTGTCTGATGGAAGTGCCCACCGAGCTTGTGCACTTATATGGCTGCGCGCGGGTCGAGGAGACCGACACGCCTGACGTCGTTCGGGTGACCGAACTCGTGGAGAAACCACCGGCTGGCACCGAGCCGAGCAACCTGGTGATCGTGGGAAGGTACTTGTTGGATCCAACGATTTTCGACGTTCTGGACCGGACCGAGCCGGGTCGCGGGGGCGAGATCCAGTTGACCGACGCGCTGGCCCACCTGGCTGCTCGACCCGACGATCCCGGCGGCGGCGTCCACGCTGTCGTGTTCCGCGGACGCCGCTACGACACGGGCGACAAGTTGTCGTTTCTGCAAGCGACAGTTCAGCTCGCTGTCGAACATCCTGAAGTCGGGACACAGTTCCGTGACTGGCTGGCCAGTTTCGCCAGCGCTGAACTGTCTGAGAGGAACTGACCATGGCCCGCGTGACGGTCAACGAAAAACTCACCGCGATCGTCGCGAGCGCGGAAGTCCTCGAACCGCTTGACATGCCGGTGCGGGAATCGCTCGGGTCTGTTCTTGCCGAGGACGTCGCCACGACCCATCCGGTGCCGTCCTTCGACCAGGCGGCCTGGGACGGCTATGCCATGGCCGAAGTCCCTGGGCCAGGTACGGTGCTCGAGGTTGTCGACGAAGTGCGTCCGGGGTTTCAGGCGGATGTTCCGGTGACCGATTCGGCGACGATCCGCGTGTACCGGGGGGCATGGGTTCCGTCGGGCACCACAGTAGTTGTGCCCGACGACTACGTCGCGGCTAACACCAGTGCCACCGAGTCCGAGCCTAGCGATGATGCGTCGGACACGAGCGCGGCGCGGGTTCAGGTGTCAGCTGCCCCCGACGTGCTCGCAGGAATCAGTGCCGGCCACGGAATCGTCGGCACCGGCGCGGTGGCACCCGTCGGACAAGTCGTGGTGCGATCATCCGACACCATCACCGAACGCCACATTGCCGCACTCACAGCGGCGGGACGTTCCCGCGTGCGGGTCCATCCCCGTCCGCGGGTGGTGGTGATACGGGCGGGCTACGGAATCGTCGCTGGCGGGAGCGGGGAAGGTGACGGCCTCGTCCCCGACACCAGCGGCGCGGCCCTCGTAGCGGCCTGCCAAGCCAGCGGAGTGATCGCCTTCTCCGCCGGGGTGTGCCCGGAAACAGTCGAGTCGATCTCCGAAGCGGTAGAGGAACAAATAGCCAGGGCGGACCTCATTGTGGTGCTCGCCCCACTCGGGGCCGACCCGACCACCGGAGCGGCCCAGGTAGTGGCAGCGGCCTTAGCGCCCCTCGGCGATGTCCAGTTCTGGGACGTCGCCGCCTACCCGAGCCCCACCCTGGGATTCGGGACAGTTGGGACGCGTGTGCCGTTGTTCGTTCTGCCCGCTGACGACGGGTCGGCCCTGCTCGATTTTGAGGTGTTCGTGCGCCCGATGCTGCGCGCCATGGCCGGACGTTCAGACCTGTACCGGCCCGTCGTGCGGGCGCGCCTCACCACCGAGGCGCCCTCGCAGCCGGGCGTTCGGTCCTTCCTGCCGGCAACGGTGTCGTTGTCAGAGGCGTCCGAGGACGCAGAAGTTCGAGTCGTGGGCCCATCCGCAACAGTGATTGATCTTCCCATTGTGAATGCCATTGTCATGGTCGACGAAGCATCCGGCACTTTGCAGGCCGGTGATGAGGTGGCGGTGATTCGCCTGGACCGCGGATGAGTACACCGGAACTCGCCCACGGCCGAGTAGGCCTGCGGTTCATCCGCCAGCGCGATTTGGCTGCGTGGCGGACCGTGCGGGCCCGCAACCGTGAATGGCTGAACCCGTGGGATGCGACCAGCCCGATCGGTGGCAGCGACCTCCCGCAGACATTCGGCGCCATGGTCCGGTCGTTGCGGGCCGAGGCCCGAGCCGGGCGCTTGCTCCCCTGGGTGGTTACCTACGAGGGCCATTTCGTCGGCCAGGTCACAGTGGGGGGCATCCAGTACGGGTCTTTGCGTTCGGGCTACGCAGGCTACTGGATCGACGAGCAGCACGCTGGTCGCGGCATTATTCCGATTGCGGTAGCCCTATCGACGGACTACTGCTTTGACACGCTCGGCCTGCACCGGATGGAGATCAACTTGCGGCCAGAGAACGAGCCCAGTCGCCGCGTAGTCGAAAAGCTCGGCTTCCGCTACGAAGGATTACGGGAGCGGTTCCTCCACATCAATGGGCAGTGGTGTGACCACTTCAGCTACGCCCTGACGGCCGAAGAAATCCCCGGCGGAGTGTTGAACCGTTTCGTGGCCCGACAGCCCGAACCGATGTAGCGATGCGGCCGTTGCTCCCAATGGGTGAGAAGTCGGTGAGAACCGGTCGCAAATCGCTTGGACACGCGCAGCCATTGAGAGGTGCGGTCGGCGAATTCTCCTAGGCTAGGGCTCGTGCTCACCGGTCTTGTCTACGCAGCTGTCATCGTTCTTTGGGCCTTGGTTTTGGTCCCCCAGTGGCTGCGTCGACATGAACGAAATTCTGAGCAGCGCACCACGCTGACATTCCACCGGGCCATGCGCACTTTGGAGCGCCGGCGCGTCACCCGTGGAGCAAGCCGGGCACCGCACTCGCCGGTAGTGACCGTGTCGGGGGCGCAGTCACGGGTACATGATCGAGTCGCTCTCACTGACGACGGCATGCCGGTCATCGACTCCTACCTGGATAGCGGCATCGATCCCTTCGTTGGTACCGAAACCGAAGAGGCCGTCAAGTTGTCACGGCGGGAGCAGGCCCGCGAAGATGCGCGCTTGTTGGCGGCCACTCGGCGGCGGCAGATCCAGCAGGTCTTGGGCGGAGTCACGGTCGTTTTCTTGATCCTGGCACTGCTCGGGTTCGTGTCAGTGTTCATGGCGGTCTTGCCGATGCTGGTGCTCGGTATCTACTGGTATTTGGCTCGCAAGCAGGACGAGCGCAGCCAGACTCGCCGGTCGCGGTCTTCGCAGCGTGCAAGCCGCCGGGCGGAGTCAACTCGACGGACCCGTTCGGAACGTTCCCGCACCCGCACCGCGAGCACTCCGGCCAAGGCTCCAGCGAGCGCATCGGCTGATGCTGGTGACTCTGGCCGCAAGCGTTCAGTGCCGCGGTCGTCGCGCGCCCGCCGTCGCGAAGCCGCTGTCGCCAACCGCTACTCTGACGCGCCCGCCATCACAGTGACGGCCGCTGACGACGGTGGTGAAGACTTCCGCGTGCTGACCGGTCGGGAGGCCGAATCGGCGC
>CBFGTA010000147.1:0-4310 GCA_965651595.1 uncultured bacterium
CGCCAATCGCCCTCGATGTCTGCTCGACGACGATAGTACCCCGTCGCGACCATGAGGTGCTCGACGACCCAAATTCATTGACCAAAGGCCTTGCGCCACTGGGCATACCGCCAAATGGGTCAATTCTTTGCGACTCGCCGTTTAGGTGTACCCGGATTCGGGGAACCACAGGGACAGTGATCGCAGGAGGACGCCATGACGACGGGACCATTACCCACCATAGTCCGCACAAAGCTGGACTTACGGCTAGTGATCAGCGCTGACCAATCGGTGCTGATCCCGGCCGTGTTCGACTACACCGCCAGCGACCCATTTTCCGTGCACGCCACGTTCCACACGGGTGACGGACATGTCGCTTGGGTGTTTGGGCGCGAACTGCTCGCCCAAGGCCTGGCCGAGAACGTTGGCGAAGGAGACGTGGCCATCTGGCCGTCGAACCGCAACGGTAATCGGGTCGTGTGTATCGCGCTGTCGTCGCCGAGTGGGCACGCCTTGATGGAGGCTGACCGCGGCGAAATCGAGGACTTCCTGGCTCGTTCTTACTCAGTGGTTGAGCGGGGAACGGAAGACCACTTGATGGACATCGACAACATCATCGACCGCATCCTCAGCGAAGGCGGCCCGGCCAGCGTCTAGACACTTGCTGGCCCGCGCGGCTTAGCGGGTCGTCGCTACTATCGGCCGAGTGACGCAGCTGAATCCAATTGGCGACGGCATTGTTGCTGTTCACCAACTCAAACCACTCGCTCAGGCCGCGATGTCCACCGAAGCCTGGAACTACGTCAGCGGTGGGGCGGCCGACGAGAGCACATTGCGAGATGCCACAGCAGCCTGGCAGCGTATGCGTCTGCTGCCACAAGTTCTGCACGACGTGGGACACCTCGACACGTCGACGACAGTAGTTGGCCACGAATGTGCTCACCCCATTGTCGTGGCTCCCACGGCAAGGCACCGCTGGTACCACGAAAGCGGCGAATACGGCATGTGGCAAGGGTCTGCTGACGCTGAATCCATCTTCACCCTCAGCTCGCTCAGCAGCACGCCGCTCGCGGAGTTCACGGCAGCTATTGACACCAAGCAGCCGTGGTGGTTTCAGCTGTATGTTCAGAAAGATCGAGGATGGACTCGCGATTTGGTGACGGCCGCTTGCGACCAGGGCGCGACAGCCCTGATCGTCACCGTCGACACTCCCACTCTGGGGGCCCGTGACCGCGATAAGCGCGACAATCTTGGGGCCTCCCAGGGGACGGTCTTCCCGATCCTGGAGTCGGCTCCATTGCGCCCGGATCCGACTGCGCCTCACCGGCGCGTCTACAACCCCCACTTGAGCCCTGACCTGACGTGGGCGGATCTGGAATGGCTGGTGGCCGAGTCCCCGGTGCCGGTGGTTCCTAAGGGTGTTGTGCGCGCGGCCGACGCACAGCGATGCGCCAAGATCGGGTGCGCGGGCGTCGTGGTGAGTAACCACGGGGCCCGAAATCTAGACACGGTAGTGACAACTGCTGACGCGTTACGCGGAATCGTCCGAGCAGTTCGGGATGCTGGCCACACACGGGATGCCTTTTCGGTGTTGTGCGATGGGGGCGTGCGCCGCGGGACCGACATCGCCAAGGCCGTTGCCCTCGGCGCAGATGCGGTTCTGGTCGGTCGGCCAACTATTTGGGGCCTGGCCAGTTACGGCCCGGCAGGGGTGACTCACGTCATCGAAATGTTGCGGACCGAGCTAGAGATGGCGATGGCGTTGCTGGGCGCGACACGCTTGGCGGACTTGACTCCCGACCATGTCATCGCCTCGCCCACTGAGGTATGACCACCAGGCCAGGCGGATCGGTAGGCGGGTCGGTCACGGGTCGGGTCGGTCACGGGTCGGGTCGGTCACGGGTCGTTGGAGAGGGAGCACATTTCGTCGAAGCGAGTCGTCAACGCCACCACGTCGTCGCCGAGCGCGAGGGGTTGTCCGTCCAGTGAGCGCGCGGGCAGCAACCCGCGGGTCGACGACATGATGACAATTGATTCGGCCCGCGCAACATCAGACTTGGTCAGTGGAGCCTCCTCGATCAGGTTCCACTCGCACGCCAACGCGCGGGTGATGCCCGGCAAGCAACCCACCGACAGAAATGGCGTCAGCCACTGGTGCGAAAGGCGCACTGCCACGTTGGCGGTGCAGGCTTCAACGAGTTGCCCCTGCCCGTTGAACAGCAGAGCTTCAGCGGCGCCGGAGGACTGCGCCCACCGCAAGTTCGCAATCGATTCTGCGTAACTAGTGGTCTTGGCGCCCTGGGTGGGAGAGCGATCGTTGACGGTGAACGGACTGGTGACCATGTCGATCGCCGCGGGATGTGCCGGCTGAGCTTCGGCGGTGATCACGACGGTCTGCCTTGTGCCGGTGCGAGTTGCGGCTGGACCGACCTGCCCGGCGCTGACGGTGATGCGCATTCGGCCGCTGTCGCCTGTGTATCGCCGATTCGCGGCCCCGACTTGGAGGGCTGCCTGGGCGAGGGTCTCGCGCGGCGGGATGGCGATGCCGGTGACGTGGGCGGACTGTTCGAGCCGATCGAGGTGGCGCCGAAGCGCGAACGGTGAGCCGCGAGTGAGGCGAAGGGTTTCGAAGATGCCGTCGCCGCTGAGGAATGATCGATCGGTGATGGGCACTGTAGCCGCGGACAACGGAACGAATCGCCCGTTGAGCCACACGGTTGGTTCGCGTGCTGAGGGTGCCTCCCGTGTCGCAGGCGTTGTCCCTGTCGCGGACGTTTTCTCTGTCGGTTGCGTGGAATCAGTCATCGTTGGCCTGGCCTTGCTGCCCGAGACGCTGCTCGGGTTGGCTCGTCGGCGGGTGGGTCGTCGCATCGTTCGGGTCGTAAATCCCGGCTGCGACTGTGAGCAGGTGCCGTGACTTGAGTTCCGTTTCTTCCCACTCCGATGCGGGGTCAGATCCCCAAGTGATTCCTGCGCCGGTGCCGAAGGTGAGGACGTTGTTGTCGACGGAGAATGTCCGAATCCCAACGGCCAGTACGGCCTGACTCGTGTCGGCGTCGACCCAGCCGATCGCTCCGCAGTAGGGGCCGCGAGGCTCCGGCTCATGCTGGCTGATCACGTCGAGTGCGGCCAGTTTGGGAGCACCGGTCACGCTGCCGGGAGGGAATGTGGCATCCAGGATCTGGGGCCAGCCCACCCCTGTTGCCATCTGTCCACTGACTCGGCTCACCAGGTGACTGACTCGAGGATGCTCCTCGCGGACGAGCAGCTCGTCGGCCTTGACCGAGCCGGGCACACACACGCGACCGAGGTCGTTGCGCACGAGATCGACGATCATGATGTTCTCAGCGACGTCCTTGTCGGCAAAGTCCCTGCCAACTTCTGTCGTGCCCTTGATTGGCCCTGAAGCGATAGTCGATCCGCGCCGTTCGAGGAACAGTTCTGGCGATGCGCAGGCAACTGCGCGCCCGTGGTCGGGCAATCGGATCACGCTGCTATGGGGGGCGGGGTTTCCCGCCTGCAACAACACCGACAGACCCACAATGTCGGATTCGCCGGGTGTGAGGTTTGCCCGCAGTAGACGACACAGGTTGGCTTGGTACACATCGCCGCGGGCGATGGATGAGCGGATTTCTGACACGGCCTGCTGGTAGGTCGACTCGGTCACGTTCGAGCGATACGTGGCGGGGTCAGGGCCCCTCCAACAGCCCGCAAAATCGGCGGCAGCTCCCGGCTGCCAGGTGGCGAATCGAGCGCAGGTGGTACGGCCTTCAAAGTCAACGACAACGAACCAGCGCCCGGTGGATTCCAGTACAGAAACGTCATCGGTCACGTCGAGCAGCCCCGTGGCGACGAGTCCTGCGACTGCAGCCATCGGCTCAGTGGTCCGTGAGGCCACTCGGGCTCCCTTCTCTTGACCGTGGCACTCGCCAACGGTCAACTAGCTGGCATTCCCCACGGTAGTGGCATCGCTGTGACCATCATGTACAGTAAGCCGTGCGAGTCAGCCGGACGAGTCATTCCACCAGAGTGGCAGGCTGGCTCAACGCTCAACAGATAGCTTGAGAAAGCTTCGATAGAGTAGTACAAGTACGGGCCCCGAGTGGCTCACGCGGACGTAGCGCAGCTGGTAGCGCATCACCTTGCCAAGGTGAGGGTCGCGGGTTCGAATCCCGTCGTCCGCTCGGATTTGACGGTGCGGGTTTCCCCACCGTCTTTTCATCCGGTGGAGTGGCCGAGAGGCGAGGCAGCGGCCTGCAAAGCCGTCCACACGGGTTCGAATCCCGTCTCCACCTCGCGGATGCATCCCGGTAGTACCGCACGGGCGATTG
>CBFGTA010000148.1:0-4272 GCA_965651595.1 uncultured bacterium
TTGTCCCTGGTTCTTGCTGGCGGGGAAGGCAAACGACTGATGCCTTTGACAGCTGACCGCGCCAAACCGGCCGTGCCGTTCGGCGGGGCCTATCGCCTGGTTGACTTCGTGCTGTCTAACTTGGTCAACGCGGGCTACACGCGCGTTGCGGTTCTCACCCAGTACAAGTCCCATTCTTTGGACCGCCACATCACGACCACCTGGCGGATGTCGTCAATCGTGGGGGACTACGTCACCCCGGTTCCTGCCCAACAGCGGCTGGGGAAGCGGTGGTTCCAAGGCAGTGCTGACGCAATCTTCCAAAGTGCGAACCTGATCATCGACGAGCGTCCCGATATTGTCTGTGTGTTCGGCGCGGACAACGTCTATCGGATGGACCCCCGCCAAATGGTGGCCCAGCACGTCGAAACTGGAGCTGGTGTGACGGTCGCGGGTATCCGAGTTCCGCGGGAAGAAGCCACTGCCTTCGGCGTGATTGATACGGCCGATGACGGCCACACGATTCGGGATTTTGTCGAGAAACCAGCCGATCCGCCGAGTATCCCCGACTCGCCGAACGAGGCGTACGCGTCGATGGGCAACTACGTTTTCAGCGCCGATGTCCTGATGGAAATCCTGACGCAGGACGCTGCGGATGAAGGCTCCGCCCACGACATGGGCGGGAACATCATCCCCGCGCTCACCGCCCAAGGCCGTGCCCACGTTTACGACTTTTCCAGCAACGTTGTGCCGGGCTCAACCGAGCGTGATCACGCCTACTGGCGAGACGTGGGGACGATTGATGCGTACCACGAGGCGCACATGGATCTCGTGAGTCCCGATCCCGTGTTCAACTTGTACAACCGTGAGTGGCCGATTTTGGGTAACCTGCCGCCACTTCCGCCAGCGAAATTTGTCCTCAATGGCAATGCTCACGAATCCATGGTCGGTGCCGGGTCAATTGTGGCTGGCGCTCACGTGCGCAATTCCGTTCTGGGCTATGACGTGATTGTGGAAGAAGGAGCCTTCGTCGAAGATAGCGTCATCATGCCGGGCACCCGGATTGGGAAGGGTGCGGTAGTGCGGCGAGCAATCCTCGACAAGGGGGTCACGGTTCACGCCGAAGCTGAAGTCGGCGTTGACCATTCCATCGATCGCAACACTTACTCCGTGAGCGACGGGGGTGTCGTCACGATCGGAAAAGGCGAGACAGTCACGTAGTTCCTCGCCTGGGTCCGGCAGAAGTTACCGGGAGTCGCCTATCGATGCCGAGTCAACGCAGGTCACTGGTGTCGACCACTACCCGGCCAGTGACGCGGGGGCGAATCCATTCGACGAGTTCCTGGTGGGTCGGGTGTTCGACATAGGAGGCCAGGCCCGCTGCGTCGGCATGGCGGGTGATGAGAACAATGTCGGCAGCCGAGTCTTTGCCTGACTCGTCAGAACCGCATTCCAGATCGAGCAATGACGGAATTGCGCCCACCAGGCTGCGCAGACGTTCCAGGAACTCGCTTCGATCGGCGGCATTGGCCAACGTGAACATCACAACGTGGGTCATCACCGGCACCACCCTAGTAGCTAGCTGTCGGAAGGTGGGCGATACGGTGACCGAACGACAATAGGGAGGAGCCGAAATGTCCACCGAGGTCGCCACGATTGTTGAAGTGTCACCGCGTGATGGGCTACAGAACGATCCAGCCCTGCTGGCCACTAGTGAGAAGATCGGACTGATCGACAGGTGCGTTCAGGCGGGCGTGCAGCGCATCGAAGTTGCGAGCTTCGTCAACCCCCAGCGGGTGCCCCAAATGGCTGACGCCGAGGCTGTGATTGCCGGATTGCCGCCGGGTCCTTCCTATATCGGCCTCGTCCTCAATGAGCGGGGCTACGAGCGGGCCACCGGGACTGCCCTGCAGGAGATCAACCTCGTCGTTATGGTGACCGACAGCTTCTCCCAGAAGAACCAGGGGATGACGACCGAACAAGCGATCGCGACGGTGGAGGACGTCGCCCGGCGGGCCCGTCAGCATCCGTTTCAAGTATCTGTCACCATGTCGGCGTCGTTTGGCTGTCCCTATGACGGAGAAGTGCCAGTGAATCGCGTCGCCGAGATAGCCGGGCGATTGAGCGAATCAGGTGTTCACGAGCTTGCAATTGCCGACACCATCGGGGTGGCCGTTCCCCGTGACGTTGCCCGTCGTTGTGCAGCCGTCCAACGAGCCGTCGATAGCCGTGTCACCCTCAGGGCGCATTTTCACAACACCCGAAACACCGGCTACGCCTCGGCGCTCGCGGCCTACGAGGCTGGCATCCGGGTGCTCGACTCCAGCCTCGGAGGGATCGGGGGCTGTCCGTTTGCTCCCCGCGCGACCGGCAACATCGCGACGGAGGACCTAGTATTTGCGCTCGAACGCTCCGGCATTAAGACCGGACTCGACCTGGACGCGCTCAATCGGGCCAGCGACTGGCTGTCAGGGGTCCTTGGAAGGCCAACCCCAGCCTTGGTGTCCAAGGCTGGGCCTTTCCCTCCAGTGGGCTAGTGCCCCTAGCCGAAACGTCCAGACACGTAGGCCTCTGTGCGCTCGTCCCCCGGACTGGTGAAGATCTTCTGTGTGAGGTCGTACTCCACCAGGCGACCGTGGCGCTCACCAGCCTCGTCGACTTCGGCGGTAAAGAATGCCGTCCGATCCGATACCCGGGCGGCCTGTTGCATGTTGTGGGTCACGATGACGATGGTGTAGTCGTCAGCGAGCTGCCGCATCAGGTCCTCGATCTTGCCGGTTGCAATGGGATCGAGCGATGCACACGGCTCATCCATGAGAATGACCTCCGGCTCAACCGCGATGCAGCGGGCAATACACAGCCGCTGCTGCTGCCCACCCGACAAAGCCATCCCCGACTGCTTGAGTTTGTCCTTGACCTCGTCCCACAGGGCTGCATGGCGAAGTGCCTGCTCCACGATGTTGTCAAGATCAGACTTGTTCTTGGTTCCGAGGACACGTGGACCGTAGGCGATGTTGTCGTAGATTGACTTCGGGAAAGGATTGGGCTTCTGGAAGACCATGCCGATCCGCCGCCGTACCTCGATCGGATCGACATCGCGGCCGTATAAATCTGCGCTGTGATACCTCACAGAGCCTTCCACCCGGGCACCAGGGATCAAGTCGTTCATTCGGTTTAGGCAGCGCAACAAGGTCGACTTGCCGCAGCCCGAAGGGCCAATCAACGCTGTGATCTCGTTCTTACCCATCGACATTGAGACTTCCCGGACGGCTTGGTAGTCGTCATAGAAGACTCGGACGTCCGCCAGTTCCAAAACCGGATTGACGATGTCCTCGGGCACCGCGTCCCGTCCAAAACTTGACGCTGAGAACAGCGAGCGACTGCTGGATTCGTCCATTACAAGTCCCCTATCGGTGACTGTCCGGGTGCCAATGACGGTATCGGACATGTTTACCACTTCCTCTGATAACGGTTACGAAGCCAGACGGCCGTTCCGTTCATGATCAACAAGATGATGAGGAGAACCACGCAGAGCGCGGCAGCCAGAATGTGGAAGTCCTCGCGCGGCTGTGAGACCCAGTTGTAGATCTGAATCGGCATGACGGTGTAGGCGCTGTTGAGTCCGCTGGGGTTGAAGGTGATGAAGGTGACCGCGCCCAGCAGCAGGAGGGGAGCTGCCTCGCCGATTGCCCGAGACAGAGCCAGAATCGAACCAGTCGCTGTTCCCGGGATTGCCGCAGGCAGCACCTGCTTCCAGATGGTTTGCCATTTCGTGGCACCGAGAGCCATCGAGCCGAATCGGATGGACTGAGGGACTGCTCGCAGGGCTTCTCGAGTCGAAATGATGACAACCGGTAGCACCAGCAGGGAGAGGGTCAGGGCTGCCGTGATGACCGTCTGACCGAGTGCCATAGCTCGGGCGATGATGCCGAGACCCAGAATGCCGTAGACGATGGAGGGCACGGCGGCCAGGTTCTGGATGTTGACTTCGACGAGACGGTAGAAGCGGCTGGCCTGGTTGCCGTACTCCTCCAAGTAGATGGCGGCCATGATGCCGATGGGCAAACAGATCGCGGCCGTCGTCAGAATTACCCAGATCGATCCCATAATGGCCGACTGGGCGCCAGCCAACTGGGGGAAGCGGATTGAGGGCATGTTCGTCAAGAGTTCCAGGTTGAGCCGCGGCCAGCCCTCCACGAGCAGGAACAGCAAGAGCACCGCCAAGACCACGAGCCCTACGAGCAGGCCAATGAACATCAGCGGCCGGAAGGTGGTGTCCCAGAATCCACGGCG
>CBFGTA010000149.1:0-4237 GCA_965651595.1 uncultured bacterium
ACGGACAAAGATTTCACCACCAACGCCAGGCTCTGGCGGGTCTTGCTCGATGACCCGTCCCGCGTCGTCGCCAGGGTCGGGCACAATCTCGATCTGATCGGGCGGCAGTTCCGCCAGGTCGGCGGGTAGTCCGTCCGGTGCTGTGGGGTCGATTGAGCCGTCACCGTCGATGCCAGTATCCGGCGGTAGTGGCGCTGGGGCGGTCGGGGCCGGTGGTGGGGCTGGTGGTGATTCGGTGGGGAGCGACACGACGACACCGACAAGCAGTGCCAGCGCTGCAACAACGGCGACGACATAGCGTGCGTGGGGCCGCCAAGACTCCGGCAGTCGAGACAGATCGATCGTGGGTCTGTCGGGATCGGTGTTGCTCATCGTGCCTCCCAAATTGGGTGAGCCCCCGCACAATGTCGGGGGCTCGCAGTAGTGGTCGTGGTGGTGGTCTAGTGGATTTCCAACCCCAAATGGCCCTGGATGCGGGACTGCTCCACCCGCAGATCAACGGTCGCTGCCTTCACGATTTCCACGTCAGCAGCAACCGTGTCCAGCCGCTCGTTCACGGGCTCAAGGGCCGCGCGCACCACCTCGTCAGCGACCGTCCCGGCGACGGAGTTGGCGGTTGTGCGGATCCAGCGGAGGATGAGTCGCACTGTGCCGAGCAGAACGGCGGAGATGGTGCTCAGCCCGATGATGATGGCTGAGATGAGGCCGACGATTTGTTGCCAATGCGTGAGGAGTTCGATCATGATCGATTGGTCCGGAGTCGGCGGATCTCGTGACGGAGATCGCGGATGACCGTGTGGAGGACGAGGATTTGGTTTTCGGCTTGGCTGATACGTTCGCCGAGGATTCGGATCATCGAGTCCTTGGCGGCGATGATGTCATTTCGGGCTGCGAGCGCGGCCTCCATCTTGTTCATGACCGTCTCGGGAACGCCGACGCTGCGCATGACCCTAGCCCCGCCGCGCCTCGGGCTCGGCATCGGGCTCATCGACAGCCTCGACGGTGGTGATCTTGGCCCGCAGCTCGGTCAGCGCCTCACCTTTGATGCCGCGCTCGGCAGCCACCGCCTCAACCTGCTCCACGCTGGGACGCTGACGCTCCGGCAAAGCGTCCACGGCTTCAAGCGGGTGCAGCGGGTCGGCCAGCATTGCTGCGACCTGATCGGGTGTGGCTTCGCAGCCGGTGGGAATGAAAACGTCGACGTCGATAGGTTGTTGATCGTTCATTGTGGGATGCTCCCGACTGCCGTACCGGGTAAGGACGTGGGCCAAGCGGCGGTTGTCTGATACGACAAGTTGCCGTACAGACGCACACCCGCCGGGGTGTTGTGCGTGCGAATACTGTTAGTGGAATTCAGTGCAGACCACGCCGTCAAAATCGGCGTATCAATATTCATCATTACCGCCCGCGCCCACAAGTCATTCGATGCATGAGTCCCGAAGCCAGCCGGAATCGTGCACATAGTCTGAACACCTGTGAGCGCCTTCGCGCCGTTCGTGTTGACGTCAGCGGTATTCCATTCCACTGTGGAACCCACACGCCGCACATGCAGCTTCGTATCCGGCCTGTCCGTCAAATATGCCGACGCGATCAAGCTCGTCACGTCCCGCCAACCCGTGTCACCGAACGTCATCTGCCACCTGGCGTTCACAGAATCCCAAGTGAAAATACGACGGCCAACAGACTCGTCCGTGTAGGTGCCAAGGTTCTGAATCGGCTCACCGCCAGGAGCCCACACACCGCCAGGGCCTTCCCACAAGCCAAGCATGTCAACGTCGTATGGCTGGCCAGCGAGGGTTGAGGTGATCTGCAAAAAGTTCCGCGCACCCACAGCACCCTCAGGCACCACAGCCGAAAACACAACCAGTAGTTCACCTTCTTCATCAGGAATGCTCGATGAAGCCCCGTTGTAGGTAGTTAGAACAGTCGTCGGAGCCGAATACCAGCGAATGCCAGTCCTCAACGTGCGGATTGTTGAACCGGCAGGCCGTCGCCAGCGAGCCACCACCGTTATCACCCGCCCCGGCGTTACCGGGACATTGCTCGACAAGACGTAGTTGCTAGAACCGTTGCTAGGCGGGGTGAGGCGTAACGCGTAATCACCATGCCCCGCCCATTCATCCGTCACCGACACGGAGCCGTTAGAGTTCGCTATCCAGCCGGTTGTGTTGCCGTCCTCAAGCGACGCCTGATTAGGTGTCAGCAAGTTGCGTGGCGCAAGCGGCACATCCGAACCAATCTTGATGAGGGTTGCCGACCCGTTGAGAGGAATACGCTCATCTGTGAGTCGAGCATCGTCAATGGGTGCGAAGTTCGCGGCATCCTCGGTGGCAATCGAGCCGAGGCCTAGATTGGCGCGGGCCTGCCCAGCATCATCTACATCTGCCAAGCTCTCGGAGGCTTGCAGCGCCGATCCCGCCACAGCCTCCACGGCTGTTACTCGGCCGTCCAAAGCGGTCACATCACCGGCCACGTCACCAACCACGGCGAGTAGTTCGGGTGCTTGCTCGACGGGTTGGACCGCGACGCGGGCACCGGCTTGTCCCACCCACAACGGCACCAGTCCCCCACCAGCGGGCCCGAAGAACACGACCCGGCCCGACGAGTCGGACACCACCGTGTCCACCGGATTCCCGCCCGCGTCCAATAGGTCAGTGATCTGGTTGCCGCCGTCGGCGGCGTCCCACACCGTGACGGCAGCGTTCGGCACGATGCGGCCCGTGCTGTCGGTGGTGAAGTCGGCAGCCGAAGCGCCATACAAGAATCTGCTCATTGGATCACCCAAGTTCCACGATCTTGTTCACGACGATGAATGGCGGCATATTTTCGTGTGGCTGGCCCGCGCCCGTGTCGCCCGAGTTGCCGGAATGTGGCTGGGTCGAATGCGAGTGGTTTCCGGCCGAGTTGATCGACAGTGAGTGTGTGTGAGACGAGTTACGAATCGTGATGTCTTGATCACCACCATCTGTGCCGTTGTGCACTGCCTGCAACCCTCCGCCCACACCACCTGTGTTAGATGCCCGCGCGGGCACGTTGTTCGAGGCTGCTGTGCCCGAGTGGGAGTGGTTTCCCGCCGTGCCTGTGTTGCCGTGCCCGTGGTTGATGGAATGCGCATGCGAAGGAAGTTGACCTTCAGACAACGTGACGGTTTGAGCTCCACCCGTCTTACCGACAGCGTTGAACGCGGTCACAGACCCGTCCAGGCCGACAGCGACACGGCGCCGCAAATCCGGCTTCCCAAACGTGGTGGATCCATCACCAGCCCCAAATGTGGTGCCCCACGCGGCAAACAGCCGCGGGCATTCGACACGGTTCAACACTCCCCCATCGAGCGCGGTGAACCCGGCCGGGACCGTTGGCCCGTACCAGTCGTAGCCGATACCCACGGGAGGTGGTTGGCGAACGAATGTGCGTTCACTGGTCACTTTGTCTGCACTGATGAGTGCAACACCGTGACCAACCAGCACTTGTGCGAGGGCTAGTTCGAACACTCCCGTGTCAGTTTGGGTCACGTCCGGCGGTGCCGGTGTGGCCGCCGGTGTTCCCTCCACAACGGCTAGCGCGACTTCTTGCAGCGATGGTTCGGCGCGGAGCACGACTCGGTCGATGCGCGGATCGCCGGACGTGTTCGCACCAATCGTGAGCGAGGTGTCGTCTTCTAGCAGCCAGTGGAAGCCTTGTACTTGTGCTTGGCCGGGTCGGACGCGCACGTTCAAGCCACCGGAGTCGGCATAGACCTCAGCCTCCTGGTCGCCCCACACACCGATGATGCCGTTGCCCGCCCACACTCGGGCCATACGTGACCACTGGTCCACGGAAACGCCGGGATCGTCGTAGTCGTACTCGAACGGCCAAGACTGCTCACTCATCAGGTTCTCCGTTCTAGTGCGGCTAGTCGCCGCGCCAAGGTCAAGGCCAGTTGGTAGATGCGGGGTGTGGAATGGTCGCCGTCACCGACAGTGGCCCGCACTGTGATGTGTTCAGGGCTTCCGTTGATGGCAACCTGGCGAATGGTGTCGGTGACGATCAGGCCGTGGTCGAGTTCTACGCTCGCAATATCGCCAAGCCTGTAGTCGACGCCGTAGGTGAGTCCTGGGACATCAACCGGTGTGGATTCGAGCCCCCCGGTGCCGGCAGCCTCGGCGAGGGCCTGATCGCCGCGCTGCTCGAGGGTGGTGGTGTCGTCGGTGTCGCGGGCGTCAATGAAGGTTTCGATGCGTTCGGCCCATTCGGTTTC
>CBFGTA010000150.1:0-4210 GCA_965651595.1 uncultured bacterium
TGTGGTACACCCATCGCAGTTCGACGCTCAGTTCTGCTCAGCTCGATTCATCTGCCCTGAGGATGAGCCGGGCTTGCCGGAGCTCCTCGCCAACTCGCTCCGCCCACATCTCTACCTCATGTCCGGTCAAGGTCCGATATCGCAGCCGGTCTGAAACTTGGCCTCTTCTTGATTCGACGCGGTCGCATCGTGCGCGTCACGGTGTCAACGAGGTCGTGCTCTTGGACCTGCCGGTGCTCGGTGGCCCGACCCGGTTGATGTGGCGCGAGGCAACGCTGGCGCTGCACCGACTGCGGACCGTGCGAGTGCGACGAGAACTGATCGGCACGGCGCGTTGTTCGTTGACGACGCGGGGCAGCGCCGTGGGCTACGGTGCAGGTCGGGTCGCCACGGACGCGTCCTCACCGACGTGGCGCGTGACGCTAGTCGCTCGCTACCCAGGGGCGTTCCAGCGCGATTGCACTGTCGCGAGAAAGCCGGGCCGTTCGTTGCGCTACTTGGTGCTCAGCGCGATCTAGGGCACTTCGATAGTCGAGAACCGCTTCCGCGTGCTCGCCCAACCAGGACTCGATCGCAGCCATCTGAACATCAGATTGCGTCTCCGTGAGTCGTACCTCCAGGTCGCACTCGAGGTCAGCCATCCGGACACGGATCTCGTCGTCTGATATCGCGTCCCGATCCGAATAAGTTGTATGAGCCTGATGGGGAGATGTGTAGTCATACCCACGCTCGGACATGCATCTCGACCATGCCCGAAGGATCTCTATGCCGCGCTCCGTGGCGGCGAACTCTGGCAGTATCTCGGAGATTCCGATGATTATCGCGTCGAAGGCACGGGCGGCTTCTGCACTCGCGTCACCGTACGAGAACTCGAACGCGCGATTTCCACAGCCGTCCGGCCCATTCAAAGCAGCGCTAAACTCCGGACTCGGATCGAGATGTTCAACGGTTGCGGATGCTCCATAGGGCGGAAGGTGGTAGCCGTACTGTTTCGCAGCCTCGACGTTTAGCGGGTTGATGACTCGGAAAACGATGTCATCGTTGTACCACGGCGCGGGTTGATATTCGAAACCGTTCGCGGCCATGCAAACCCGAATGGCTTCTTGGTACAACTCGAAGCCGCCTCGATAGTAATCCGCTGGCGATGCCCAGTCGTGTTCGAGGCGCCATTCCTGGCCAACCGGGTAGCGACTAGGAACATCGGCACCGACCGGCAGGCCAGAGAATGCCAAGTTGTCGAGGGCCGTCGGCGACTCGGATGTTTCACAGCCAGGTGCCACCAGCACTGCGAGGAGGATCGCGAACGGTACTGGGCCGAGGCGCCGGTACGACCGGTGTCCTAGCAAGAGTCCGAGCAACGGAGGTAGACCGATGAGATGTCCCTGTTCGAAGGAGCTACCCACGAGCTACTGTTCGCGAACCCGCGAAGGGACCCGCCGGCGTTGGTGCCGCTCCATCCGCAAAAGCGGACATAGGTCGTCGTCTTCTTTGCGAGATAGTCGACGTTGTCATTGACGTAGACCAGGCACAGCGCGCCGCCCATGACGCAGTTGTTGTTGAGATTGCCATCACTCGAGTTGAAACCGTAGTTCCAGTACTGGTTGACAATCAAGGTGTCGGTGCAGCCGTGATTTGGATTGTAGCAGTCTCCCGCTCCTGCGTAGGTCGAGGTAGCCGCAGGAACGGCAATCGCTGCGCCGATTCCGACAAGAACGCCCCCAATGATTCGCCAAGCACGACTGATTTGAACTTTCATCATACTTACTCCAAAGAGAAGAATTTTCAATAACTCCACGTATCCTGTTGTGACCCACCTGTGTGCCCCGATCCGGGTGTCGGATGATCAGCAGACACTGGTCCGAGGGCCAACGATGCGCATCGGCTGCTACCAGAGTGAACCTGACGAGTCGGGCCTGGAGTCGTACCTCCACCTCGCCGATAACCTTCGCCTGTACACCCCCTTTCGTTCTATTGATGTCGTACGGAGGCCGGCGATCGCAGGTCGAAACACTGCGTAACCAAAATGTCATCCTCAGGAGAAGCACCACGACGCGGGGCCGCGGGGGTCCGGACCACGACGACGCGCCTCGCTGGTGGGCCCTTGGTGTGCCGTCTCCATGCCCCGCAGACGGCGGGCCGCCAGGCGATCCAGTGGGGGAAGTCCGCCGGACGAGTGAACGATGTCGATTGGGTGACAGTTCCGGCGTCATGGGCGATTTCGCCTACCGAGCGGACATTTCCCGTGCGGAGGGCGACAACGTGAGGTCACGTGCAGCCACGCGATTTCGGCGTTGACGATGAGAACATGACTGTTTGGGATGTACGAACTCGGACGCGTGTGACCAGGGTCTCTGCGCGGCCAACGAGCTGCGGACGCTCCCAGGCGGGCACATGATCGCCGTCAGCCAACAGCTCGTTCGCAACCGTGGCCGCTATGCACGGTGTTCGGTCGCCATCGGCTTCGTGTGGGTGGTGCCGGTCTACTGTCATCGCTGCGCTGTCGTTGGGGATCGCGCCACAACACACCAATGCTCGAACGAGCTCGGACGGCCCAGGTGATCGCCGACGCCTACCCTGCTGGCCACAAGGCTCGTTGTTGGACGTGGCAGGCACTCCTGCACGTCAAAGATGTCGACGCGATCGATCCCGCTCCCACTTGGGCCTCGTGCTCGCCGCTCAGGGCATGTGGTCGCCGGTCTGCGATGGCTATCGGTGGCTCGCCGCCGTCCACGATGTCATGAGTACGGATCGAGAACGGGTGCCTGCCGTGAGCGCGCAAGCCACCCCACCGAGCGAAGACCGGCATTTGCCTGGCCCGCGTGGCGAAGTCGGGGCGATCGACGGAGCACTCGTAGGCGTGGTGGACTGGTTCACGGGGCCTCGTCGACCCGACGTCGGCCGTGATGCCGCGGTTCGGAGTGGTGACTCGATGGAGAAGATGGACAGCGTCGACGTGCCGACACCTGACCTTCCGACTTCTGGTCCATCGGGCGATCACCGGCGCCGGGTGTGGTTGGGGTTGGGCGTCGTCGCGGTTCTGGTTGTCTTGCTCGTGGTGGGTTGGCTGGTGGCGAGCCGGACGCGGTCGCCCAGTCAGGCGGCTGCTGACGCTTCTCCGCCGCCTGCGTCGTGGGTGACGGTCCCGGTCGAGTTTCGTGTGCTCTCGCGGACGGTGGTGACGCGTGGCGACGTGCGTCCGGACGTCGCTGTGCTGGTGGGGGTGCCTGCGTCGGTGGAGGGTGAGCCGGTGGTGACGCAGGTGGTGGTGTCGGCTGGTGACGAGGTGGTCGAGGGCTCGCGGGTGGTCGAGGTGTCGGGGCGGCCGGTGTTCGTCTTGCAGGGCGATGTGCCGGTGTATCGGACCTTGCGCCCGGGAATGTCGGGCGCGGATGTCGAGAATCTACAGGCAGCGCTGGTTCGATTGGGGTTGGATCCGGAGACCGATGGTGTCTACGGGGCTGCGACGAAGGCGGCGGTGACCGCGTTCTACGAGCAGGCTGGCTATGAGCCGATTCCGTCGAGCACGACCGAGGTGGCCGACCTGGCAGCGGCCGAGCAGGTGGTTGCCGACGCCGAGCAGGCGGTGACGGCAGCAGAGCGAGTCTTGAACGAGACGGCGGCCGGAGCATCCGGCTCGGTGGTCGCCCAGGCCGAGGCGACGCGCAACCAGGCAGACCGGGCGGTCGAGCAGGCCGAGGCGACGCGGTCCACGCAGATCGCCTTGGCACAGCAGGCGTTGAACCTCGCAGTTGGCGAGCGTGATCGAGTGGCGGCCGATCCCGAGGCGGCGCCGGGCGCTTTGGAGCAAGCTCAACTCGCGGTCAACCAGGCGGAGGCACAACTGAACGACACGCGACGATCGACCAGCGATGCAGTCCAAGCGGCGAAAGAGGCGCTGTGGGTCGCTGCCTTGTCGTTGAACGAGACGATCGCGGCCGCCGACGCTTCTGAGGCGCAGGAAGCGCTCGATGGCGCGGTGGCTGCCCGCGACATCGCTGTGGCGAGTCGTGACCGGCTGGTCGCCACGTCGGGGCCGACGGTGCCCCAGGGCGAGATCGTGTTCGTGCCGACGCTGCCAGCGCGTGTCCAGCGGGCAGTCGCGACGTTGGGTTCGTCGGGAAGCGAAGAAGCTCCTGGCGGAGCGAGCTCGGGTGTCGGCGCGCTGGTTGAGCTGGCCGGTGGACGACTGGTCGTGGACGTGACGTTCCGC
>CBFGTA010000151.1:0-4197 GCA_965651595.1 uncultured bacterium
CTTTTCAGGCGAGCGCTCGTACCAACTGAGCTACCTGGCCGTGTGCTGAGCGTTAAAAACCCGCCGCCTTGGGCGACGGGCCGTTAACACCTGCGACCCCGACCGGACTCGAACCGGCGACCTCTGCCGTGACAGGGCAGCGCTCTAACCAACTGAGCTACGGGGCCTTGAGATATGTAGTTATCCAGTTCTCGTGCGTGACCCCAGCGGGATTCGAACCCGCGCTGCCGCCGTGAAAGGGCGGAGTCCTAGGCCGCTAGACGATGGGGCCTCGTGCGCACATGCCGCGACGAGCTTCCCTGAGAATACGCGATCGGATCTGGCGATTGCCCGTTCGGGTGGGCGTTAGGGGCATGCTTTGGCACGGGGAGGACGAGCGGACCCGCTGGTGGCCCGTTTCTGCCTGGCGCGGGCTCACGTGGGACGGTCGGGATGCTTGGGTGTTGACGAATGACTACGGTGCTGTTGTGGAGTTCAACAGTTCCCCCAAGTCCACCATCGGGGTCGAGGTGGAGTACGGCATTGTCGACCGTTCGACTGGCGTGCTGGTTCCTGTAGCGAGCGAAATCCTGAGGGAGGTTGCTAGCGAGTATCCCGACGGGGAGCACCCAAAGGCGAAGAACGAACTGTTCCAGCCGAGTCTCGAGATCATCACCGGGATTTGTGAAACGCCCCGGGAGGCGGTCCGCGACCTCGCCGGAACTGCCACTGAGATCATGCCCGAACTCAAGCGGCGCAACCTGGGTCTGGTGTCGACGGGCACTCACCCCTACAGCACCTGGGAGGACATGCCGGTCACGTCGAATCCGCGGTATCAGAACCTGATCGAGCGGATGCACTGGCCTGCCTATCGCCTCTTGATCCATGGCGTTCACGTCCACGTTGGGGTGCGCAGTCCTGAGAAGGCGATAGTGACGACGAACGTGTTGGCTACCTATTTGCCGCTGTTCTTGGCGCTGTCGGCGTCGAGCCCGTTCTGGCTGGGCCGCGATACCGGCCTTGATAGCGCGCGGACCAAGATTTTCGAAGGACTGCCCACTACGGGAATCCCGCCGCAACTGCAGTCGTGGGCGGAGTTCGAGCACCTGATGGACGCGCTGGTCAAGGCGGGAACGATTGAGACTGTGCGTGAGGTGTGGTGGGACATTCGCCCCCACCCGAACTTCGGCACGGTGGAGTTGCGCATGTGCGACGGAATCGCCACCTTGGAGGAGACGGCAACTGTGGCTGCGCTGGCCCAGTGTTTGGTGACGCGCATCGACCGTGACGTCGACGCGGGCCAGGTGGCGACATTGTTGCCCGATTGGGTGCTCAAAGAGAACAAGTGGCGCGCCTGCCGGTATGGGTTCGATACGGATCTGATTATCGATGCTGAAGGCGACACGGAACCGTTGCGGGAACAACTGACTCGTCTCGTCGCCGAGTTAGGGCCGTTGGCGGCTGAACTGGGTTGCGAGGACGAACTCGCCAACGCCCTGGTCGTCATGCGCGATGGCAATAGTGCAACGCGACAGCGCCGCCAGGTGGCGAAGGGAGCCTCGTTGAAGGACGTCATGAACACCCTGATCGCTGACTCGGATGCCAGCATCCGGGCCAACGCGCCGACGCCTCCTGGCACGGGTGCAACAGCATCATGAACCCGCACCTCATCGGGGCGGGGAATCTGACGGGTGTCGAACGTGACTTCATTGGGCAATTCCTCGCGTCGAACCTCGAGGAGCTCGTGGCCTTTCGGCGTCGCATGCACATGCGTCCGGAATTGTCCGGCGAGGAGCGCGACGTCACTGAAGCCCTAGCGTCGCGGCTACTGGTCACGGGCTTGGAGCCCCATGTCCTCGCCCGAGGAACTGGGGTGGTCTGCGATGTGGGTGACCCGTCCGACGGTCGCCCCGTGGTGGCTCTGCGAGCCGACATCGACGCGCTAGCAATGAACGACGAGTGCGGGGCGCCATATAGGTCGACGATCCCGGGCGTCGCCCACAGCTGCGGACACGACGTCCACACGGCGATCGTGCTCGGCGCTGGGCTGCTTGTTGATCGCTACTTTGAGCAGTACGGCAATTCTCTAGGAACGGTTCGGCTCATCTTCGAACCCAGCGAAGAAATCGTCCCCGGTGGGGCAGTGGATGTGATTCGCGAGGGGTACCTCGAAGGGGCGAGTGCCATCTTCGGGCTTCACTGCGACCCCAAGATTGACGTGGGTTTGGTCGGCCTCACGTCCGGACCCATCGCGTCGGCCGCCGACCATATCGAGATCGACTTATCGGGCCCGGGGGGCCACACTGCGCGGCCCGAGCGCACGGTTGACTTGGTGAACGTGGCCAGCCGAGTAGTGACGGAGGTGCCTCGCCTGCTCGCCGAACGCACTGTCCAGTCGCCGTTGCGTTTGGTATTCGGCAGCATGCGGGCTGGTGACGCTCCCAACGTGATCCCGGCTGCGGCCCGTCTCGGCGGAACTTTGCGCACCAAAGACCGCCACACCTGGAAGCAGGCGCCGGAATTGCTCGAGGCCGCCCTGGCCGAAGTGATTGGGCCGACCGGCGCGCAGTGGACTATGAAGCATCGCCGAGGGGTACCTCCGGTCGTCAACGACAATGCCGTGGCCGAAACGTATCGGCAGGCGGTCGTGAACATGCTCGGCGAAGACAGCCTGCTCGACACCGATCAGTCCTGGGGCGGTGACACTTTCGCCTGGTACTTGGAGAAGATCCCCGGTGCTTTTGCCCGACTCGGAACCCATGACCCCGCTTCGGACCGCCCACGGGGAGACTTGCATGCTTCCTCGTTCGATGTTGACGAATCTTCGATCGGCTACGGGGTCCAGATCATGACCGCCGCCGCGATCAGCTGGTTGCGGACCCAAGCCCAGTCCGCTGGCCCCGCTACCCCGCTGCGGGCGATCTGACTCTGCGGGCGATGTGGCCGGTCAAGTTCTGACCCATCGTCGCACCCATCTGATGGCGGCGGGTGTGATCGTTGAACGTGGCATCACCCGCAGGCGAGTGCCATGATTCTCTCTACCGGCCGACCCGATGGAGGACATCATGCTCAATCGCCGTATCAGTCTCGTAGTTGCTGCCGCCGCCTTGCTTGTTCCCCTGGCTGCCGGCTGCAGTTCGGGTTCATCTTCGGACGCGGCTTCCGCATCCGCTTCGCCCACCCATACGGCTACCTCTGCCGACCGTGATGGCCGCTCGGCTGCATGCGAGCAGTTTGATCGCATCGCCACCAAGATTGAGTCGGAGGGGCCGTCGGCAAACGTCAAGTCACAATTGGAACAGATCGAGAAGCTCGCCAAGGAGTCAGGCAACGAGGAGCTTGCCCGGGCAGCTGAACGCATGGTCGCTCTGACTGACGGTTCTAGCGAAGGCGAGTGGTACTCGACTTTGGGTGAGATGGAACAGGCGTGCCGCGGGCAGCGCGAAAACTAGCAGAACCTGTTCGCGACCCGCGGGCAGCCCGCGTTTGGCGGGTCACTGCCGAGTGACCCGCTTACCCTTCTTGATCTTCTTCGGCGCGCGCTCGGGAAGCTTGCCCTTCTTGATCAGACGCTTCACCTTGGCCGTGCGCTTTACCTTCACCTTCGATGTCGCCGTTGTGAGATTTCCGGCTGTCAGTAGTCCGGCGGTCGGGGCGGCGAGGATCGCCGACGTGGTTCCTCCGGCAGTGACGACCGTAACCTGCTTCGGCAGCGCGGATCCCAGGGCACACATCCCGGTGTCGCTGTAGCGGCCACCGGCGGGGGCACTCGCCCAGGACGGCACGTTGATAGTCGCCGCAGTTCCGGAGCGTTGCAGCGTGCCGTTCCACACGTTGCGGATGCTGGTATTGGCTGCCAGGGTGAAGCTCAGTGACAACGGACGCACTGCTTGCGAGGTCGTGTTGCGAACCCGCAGTTGACCGCACCACCCATCCTGCCACTGCGAATCGATCACGAATTCCGCCGTCACCGCGCCCGGTGTTGGTGTCGGGGTGGGCGTCGGTGTGGGTGTGGGTGTGGGTGTTGGTGTCGGGGTTGGTGTGGGTGTGGGCGACGGAGTCTCCGTGTCCGGCCAGGTTCCGGTAGCACCGGTCGCGTTATTCACCCACGAGGCCGTCATCGCAGTTGCCGGCTGAGTACCGGAGACGCACAACCCGGTGCTGGAGTATGTGGCACCGGCGGCGGCTTGCGCCCAGTTCGGCAGTGTCCAGGTGGTT
>CBFGTA010000152.1:0-4165 GCA_965651595.1 uncultured bacterium
CTGGTCAGCTCCCTCGCCGAGCAGGCCCGAGCTAGTGGTGTTCTGAATGCCGGTTTGGATCGAAGCGACTCTGACCGACGGGCCCAGGTTGGAGGAGACTCCACTGTTGATGAGAGCACTTGTGCCCAGCCACGCGATCATGGCACCAATGCCGATAATCGCCGACCAAGCGACTGTCCGGGGTGGGACTGCGCCGTCGCTCAGGTCAGGCCAGCGGGAGTCCATCGCCTTGATGATGAGCAAAGCGATGGCAGCGTTGAACATGATGATGACGAATCCCCAGGCCGGCGTGCTGGTGAGGCTGACGGCTTGCCCCATCCACGGTGCGGCTGCAGTGCGGTACTCGATCCAGTAGTTCGTCCCGACGATCAGGTTGCCTTGGAAGAGAACCTCACACGCCGTCCAGATCAGCGCGAATTGGACGATGAACCAGCGATAGCTGGTCCGGACTGCAAACCGCCGCTCAAAGATCCCGATGACGAAGAATGCCGCCCCGATGCCAGCAGCCCACAACAGGATCACCGTGATCGGCAAGACCCCACCGCCGTCGAGGCCGAGGGCGAAGGTGTAGCCGAAAGTTGCAATCGCGTAGGCGAACGGGGCGAGCCGGCGCGGTAGCAATCGGTAAGAAGCGATGAACATGGGAACAAATCCGATGAAGACGAACGGCCAAATGTTCCCGTGGCGCGCCCACATCGTGAACAGGAGCACAGCGCTGATGATTGACAGCACAAACCCCCAGACGGTCGCAGCCGTGCTGTGCTTTGCGGACGTGGTCGTATGGTCGGATGGTGAGTCAGTGACTGTGTTCATGGGTCTCCCGGTGTCGGTTTCCCCCCAACCTTGCCGATTTCAACTACCGCGCGCATGTTGGCCGTCCGATACGGGCTATTAGTTGATCGAATTGCCTGCTCACCGTATGGATCGGAGCCGCGCATGATCGCCGGGGAGGATGTGGCCGTGTCGACTTCGGCTATTGGTGAGGTGCCCTAGAATTTCGGAGTGTCCCCGGCCAACGCAATGTCACGACGCCAGTTCTTGGTGGGTGGGGCGGCCCTGGCTGCGACCGCATACGTTGCTGGCTGCTCCCCACGCCGTTCTCGTCGCGAGTTGTCGGCAGTGCTAGGTGCGATGGCCGAACGGACCGGTGCTCGTGTCATCGGCGCAGACTCCCCGGGATATGCAATGGCCCGCCTGCCGTGGAACGCTCGCTACGACGACGTCCTCCCGGCGGCTATCGTGAAGACGCAGTCGCCCGCGGCCGTGGCCGGCGCGGTAGGCGTCGCGCGCGAGTTCGGGGTCGACTTTCGGATTCGGTCAGGCCGTCACTCCTTCGCCGGATTCTCCACAACCGACGGCATCATCATCGACACCTCCACCCTCAATCAGATCGAGCTCAGTGCTGACCAACACACGGTGACAGTGGGTGCCGGGGCCTCAAACTTGGCGGTATATCAGCGCCTCTCTCCGCGAGATGTGACCTTCGCCGGGGGAACATGCCCGACAGTCGGTGTAGCTGGGTTGGCGCTCGGCGGGGGGATTGGTCGGATGTCACAGGCCTACGGCGTTACATCGGACACTGTCCGAGCGATGAGTGTGGTGCTGGCTGACGGCACCGAGGCCGAGGCGTCCCCGGACCAGAACCCGGACCTATTCTGGGCGCTCAGGGGCGGTGCTGGCGGGAATTTCGCGGCGGTGACAAGCCTAACGTTCGACGTCTTCCCCACTGAGGCTCGCTACACGACTTGGACGCTCACATTTGCGTGGGCTGCGGCCGCAGAGCTGATGATGGCGTGGCAAGAGTGGTTGCTGTTGTTGCCGCGCAACTGTCACACCGAGTTGACCTTCGGCAACGGGGTCGATGCACCGGTTGTTACGGTGACCTTGATCTACGCCGGGCGCCGCCGAGACGGGTCGGCCTGGCTGGGCGAGTTGTTGGCCGAAGTTGGGGTTAGGCCTACCAGCCGTAGCCGGGAGTCCGGTGGGTTCTTTTTCAGCGAACGGGAGGCCTACTGCCACGGTCTGTCGATCGAAGAGTGCAACTACCAGCAACTCAGTGACGAAGGCAGGCTGCCGCGTGGTGCGATGACAGCCAACTCGGACTTCGTGGACGCAGCCTGGCCCCGGGAGGCCATTGACGTGACCATCGACTTCATCGACCGCCGACAACGGGACCCGCTGCTGACCCCGGCAGCTATGAATCCGGCCCTGCAGATGGGCAAGTGGCTGATGGAGAGCACCGGGGGGGCTGTCAATGAGCCGAGCCCCTCAGCAACAGCGTTCTCCCATCGAAACAGCCGCTACGTGGCCACGTATCAGGCGCGGTGGCTGGCAGATGCTGCACCAGAGCAGGTCGCCGCCAACCTGGAGTGGCTGGCCGAGTGGTATGCCGCCGTCGAGCCTTGGAGATCGGGTTCGGCCTACCAGAATTATCCCAACCCGCACCAGGACGACTGGCTTACTGCCTACTACGGGTCCAATGTCGAACGCCTACAACTTGTCAAGCGGTCCTACGACCCTGACGACGTCTTCCGCTTCCCCCAGTCGATACCGGTCTGACGGCGCGCGATTCGGGACTAGGCCGGTGACACCGGCTGGGTGACGACTGCGGTGCCGTAGGCGAGTACCTCCTGTAAGGAGGCGTCTTGGCCAACGCTGTTCGAATCGAAACGAACACCCACTACTGCCGTCGCGCCGAGATTCTGAGCGAAGGTGATCATTCGGTCGACAGCTTCTTGTCGACCTTGATCGAGGTTGTCGGTCATCTTGGGGACTTCACCTTGGGCCAGGGCTTTGAAGCCACTCGTGAACCCGTGGCCAAATCCCATGCTGCGGACGGTCAGGCCCCACACGAGTCCGAGTTCTTGAACGATCTCGTGGCCGTGGGGTGCCGACAACGTTGTGCTACAGGGCAGACCGTGGGGCTGGTAGCCGCCGCTGGTGGGTGATTCGCTGCTCATTTTCGAGGTTCGCACCTTTCTCGTTGGGCGGATCGGTCACGAGCCCGCCGGGAAGTAGATCATCACGTTAGCGCAGGACCTGGGTGGGGCGCGAGAAGGAGAGTGCTCTTGGCGGGACACGTCTGCGGGGATGGGAGCCGCTACAGTCGAGACATGCTGTGCTTGACACCTAGTGACGAAGCTAACCGCCTGCTGACCACTGATCCTTTCGCCCTGCTCGTCGGCATGCTGCTGGACCAGCAGATTCCCATGGAACGGGCATTTGCTGGCCCCCACCTACTGGCCGAAAGGCTCGGCACGCCCGACCGCCTTGACCCGGCCGTAGTGGCCGCGACGAGTGACGAAGAGTTGTTGAAGCTCGCTCAGGGGCCGCCAGCGATTCATCGATTTCCCGGCTCGATGGTGGCCCGCATCAAAGTCTTGGCGCAGATGGTCCTCGACGACTATGACGGTGACGCGGCCGCCGTGTGGCGGTCAGCCCGCACCGGCAAGGAGGCCCTCGCGAACCTCCAAGCCCTACCTGGATTCGGCGAGGTCAAGGCCAAGATTTTTCTATCGTTGATCGGCAAGCAGCTGGGGGAAGCTCCGCGGGGATGGAAAGTCGCCTGCGAGCCGTACAGCAAGCAGGGGACCACCATGTCAGTTGCCGACGTCACCTCACCTGAGACGCTCCTGCAAGTGAGGGAGTGGAAGAAGAACCGCAAAGCCAAAGGCTGAATCCTGGATCGAGGCGGTGGCGCGGGGCAGTCCCTACCGGGACCGCCTGAAGCGGCCAGGCTACGACCACCCACTTGTTGACAACGATAGTCATTCTCAATAGCGTGGCAGTGCCGCCCACTCGGGCCGCATCAACCCTTGGAGGCTGAAGAGACATGACTGATCGCCACCCCGCTCCCGATCATGAGCACCTGCCCGGTGACGGCCACGAGACCGTCGAACACGACGGCCACATTGACCACCGCCATGATGGCGAACTCCATTCCGAAGAAGTGATTCACGAGAATCACGAAGGCGAACACTTCGAAGGAGACGGCCACGAGACTGTCCAGCATGGAGATCATGTCGATCACATCCACGACGGACACCGCCATTACCAGCATGGGGATCATGTCCACGAACACTGATAGGCGCCAATGGTGTGCCGATGCGTCTCTACAACGAGAACAACACGAACACGCTGCTGACAGTCACGAACCCTGACTGGG
>CBFGTA010000153.1:0-4164 GCA_965651595.1 uncultured bacterium
GCGAGGTTGACGACTTACCTGATCCTGAAGGGCCATCGATGGCGATGACTTGATCTGTGGCACGGTCTGTGGTGCTGGGAGTCATGGGTTTCTCTCATTCCTCAGAAATCAGTGTTGGCAGCGCAAGGTTGGGTGCTCGAGTGGGATCGCATGCGGCCTCGGGCTAGCCGCGAACCTGCCACCCATTGTCGGCGACGATGCTGCGGAGTCGGTCGGCCACCTCCGGAAGTACCGATAATTCCACAATCGCCTGCAGTCGGCCCACGGTGTGTTCGATCCGCACATCTTCCAAGTTGATCTCTGCCGAACCGGCGGCTGCGAACAACCGGCCGAGCTCCCCCGGCTCGTCGGAGACCACGACCGGCACTGTCACGTATTTCTCTGCCTCTCCCCCGTGCTTGTCGGGCAGCCGCCCTCTGCCGTCCCGGCCCTGTTGCAAGATGGCCTTCACCCCC
The DNA here is from genome assembly GCA_965651595.1 of uncultured bacterium. Classification (GTDB taxonomy): domain Bacteria; phylum Actinomycetota; class Actinomycetes; order S36-B12; family UBA10799; genus CBFGTA01. Next base: position 456 of record CBFGTA010000153.1, read on the forward strand.
GCCACGCAAGGGGCGCCTTCGGTGGATTCGAGGAGTTCGCGAACGGAACGCACGTCTCTTTCGACGGCTGCGAGCAAGGGGGCGACTTCGGCGGCGTTGGCGGTGAGGATCTCAGACCACAAACTCGTCGACGAATCAGCTAACCGGGTGACGTCTCGCAGTCCCTGGCCCGAGATCGCCACATCGTCGTCACTGGCGGCCTTAAGTTGAGCCGCCAGCACCGACGAAAGCACTTGCGGAGTGTGGCTGGTCAGGGCGACCGCGTGGTCGTGGGTGGTGGGGTCACTGTGGTGAACGATCGCCCCGCAGGCCCGCGCCAAGGCCTCGACGCTCGCCACCCGCTCCGGCGGATTCTCTGGCCGGGGAGTGACAACCCACAGCCGGTCGGCAAAAAGGTCGCCCCTTGCCCCAAGTGGCCCTGACACTTCCCTGCCCGCCATGGGGTGCGAGCCGATATACCGGTTCGTGTCTCGGCTGACGGAAACCAACTCCCGAAGCGGCAACGACTTCACACTGGCCACGTCGGTCACCGTTGCGTGCGAAAAGGTGCGCAAGGCTTCGGCGATCACGTGGGAGGCAACCATGGGGGGAACACACACCACCACCAGAGCCGGTTCGGACCAGTCGGGACTGTTCTCGCGCGCCTCGCGCGGGACCAGGGCGTGACCGGCCCCGAGTTGTTCGGCGGCTTCCACCGCCATCGGGTCAGCATCGGACAACCAGACTGGGGTGCCAGCCGAGTTCAGGGCCATACCGATACTGGTGCCGATCAGCCCGGTTCCAATGATCAGGACCGGCCCGGTGACGCTCACGACCGTTCTCGCTGCAGGTCTTCCCTCAGCACGTGCGCCCCGCGCAGGAAGGAATGAACAACCTCCGAGCGCGGTCGAGCCAATTCGACATGCGCCATAACGCGCACGACCTGCTGCAGTGCCCCAGGAACGTCGAGTTCTTGAGCGCACATCAAAGGCACATCAGCGAGACCGAGTGCACGCGCGGCGGTCGCCGGAAACCCGCAGTTGAGGTCGGGGGTTGCCGTGAACAGGATGGAAATCACGTCGTCGTGGTCGACCGCGTTCGATTCGAACATGTTGGTGAGCAGTTCTTGGACCGCTTCGGCCATTTCGTCTGGGTCGTTCGAGCGCAGGCAAGTGGCTCCGCGAATTGCGCGAACGGGCACGTGACCTCCTCTCCGCTGGCGGGACTGTGAGCAGTGCCCGGGCAGGGCGTCGTGATGGTGTAGCTAGCCTACCGACCCATCCGCATGATCATAAAGCGACGCCACCTCGGAGTCCGACAGTTGCCGGATTGCTCCGGGGCCGAGTCCCCCAAGTTCGGCCGATCCGAAGGCGGTGCGAGTGAGCCGATGGACCGGAAGGCCTAACTCGTCCCATATCCGGCGCACGATTCGATTTCGGCCCTCGTGAATTTGCACCTCGACCAGACTGTTCTGCTTGGTTGCGGCCAGGAGTCGCGCCCGCGAAACTTCCACAGCCCGGTCGTCGATCACGATCCCTTTGCGCAGCCGAGCCAGTTCGGTTGGAGAAAACTGGGGAGCGGTAGTCACAACGTAGGTCTTGAACACTCCGAATGACGGGTGGGTGAGACGGTGAGCGAGGTCTCCGTCGTTGGTGAGCAGCAGCAGCCCGTCGGTGTCGGCGTCGAGGCGACCCACGTGAAACAGACCCTGCGTATTGATACGTGAATCAGCGACGAGGTCGCCGACGCAGGCGCGACCGTGCGGGTCACTCATTGCTGTGATCACCCCACGCGGCTTGTTAAGCGCGAATACCTGAGACGCGGGCGGGGCCCCGATGCGTTCGCCATCCACGCGGATGACAGCGCGAACCGGATCCACGCGCGCACCGAGCACATCGACTACTGACCCGTTGACCGTGACTCGACCATGAATGATGATCTCTTCACATTTCCGGCGAGAACCGAAACCTGCCGCTGCCAGCACCTTCTGCAGTCGGACACCTTCAGCGGCGGGAACCTCTTCGCGTTCGGGCACCCGCTCAGGCCCCTTCGAGCCTGTCCCCCGGCGGTGTCTACCGCCCTTGTTCGGCGAGTTCATCCAACTCCGCCATCTCGGGCAAGTATTCAACAATGGGAGGCAGTTCGGCCACAGAGTCAATGCCGAGGCGCTCCAAGAAGTAGTCGGTCGTTCCGTACAACACGGCCGACGTGCTGGGGTCCGTTCCCGTCTCGGCGATGAGCTCTCGACTCAGTAACGTACGGATGACCCCGTCGACACTTACTCCCCTGATCGCACTGATACGGGCCCGACTGACGGGCTGCTTGTAGGCCACCACGGCCAGGGTCTCCAACGCCGCTTGTGACAGCTTGGTGACGCGGTCGTCTTGGGCGAATCGCTCCACAACCGGTGCGCACGCGTGGCTGGAATAGTAGCGCCACCGGCCCGTCACCTGACGCAGTTCGAATCCGCGTCCGGAATCGGCGTATTCTGCGGCCAATCGGTCTAGCTCGGCGACCACGTCAGCCACGGGTGCTTGAGCGAAGGCCGCGAGTTCAGCGGCAGACAGCCCCGCCTCGGCCACCATCAACAGTGCCTCAAGCTGCGCCGCCAAAGGCTCACTGCAGACCGGTTCACTGCAGACCGGTTCGGTCAAGTCCACTACTGGTTGCCCATCAAAACCGGAAGCGACGGTGTCAGTGGTGGCGGGGGTTGAATCGTTCATGCGCTCACTTCCGTAGCGGGGGCTTCTTCGCTGACGCCCACGAACTCGTCGAACTCGCTGACAATGTCCGCGGCAACATCCTGGTCGTCGTCGCCAACCCAACGAACGTGTAAATCGGCCAACGCCGACACCTGCTCAAACACGACCACACCTTGGCGATAGAGCTCGAGTAAGCACAGGAAGCGCGCCACGATCACTTGGAGGTGCTCGGCGTCCGAGACGAGAGCGCGAAAGCTGGCTTGGCGTTGGCTGCGCAGGCGGTCGGCAACGATGAGCCCCTGTTCGGCGACGCTGACAGGGGCCGAATGAATGTGGTCGATCGACACTTCGGCAGCAGGTTTCGGCCGCAAGGCACCTGCGGCTAAGACCGCGAAGTCGTCGGGCGAGATCGTGAACACCAGTTCAGGCATGATTCCGCGGAACTCAGGATCCATTCCAGCAACCCGCGGGTAACGGCCCGAATGGGCGGCAATCTGCTGCTGAAACACGCCCGAGACCTCTTTGAAGGCCCGGTACTGCAGGAGCCGGGCGAATAGCAAGTCACGGGCCTCGAGCAGCGCCAAATCCTCTTCGTCGTCGACTTCCCCGCTCGGCAGCAACCTCGCCGCCTTGAGGTCGAGGAGAGTGGCGGCGACCACGAGGAAGGAGGTTGTCTCGTCGAGGTCCCAGTCGTGGCCCTGTTCGCGAATGTAGCTGCAGAAGTCGTCAGTGACCTGGTGGAGGGCCAACGCGGTGACTTCGAGTTTATGCTTGGCGATCAGCGACAGCAGAACGTCGAAAGGACCGCTGAACTCTTCGAGGTTGACCTCGAATTGGTCCACGGCTTCAGCATCGACGACGCTCACCGAATCCACGTGGGCCACGCTAGTCCACGACAGTCTCAGGGCCCTTCACCCGCCACGGTGAGTCGCCGGTTTTGGTGGTCAGGAAAGGTCAGCAGAAGCGTCATCATTGTGTTCACGAACCGTGGCGGGCTCGCGGGTGAGCCGTGGCGTATGTCTGGCGCA
>CBFGTA010000154.1:0-4048 GCA_965651595.1 uncultured bacterium
CTCGGTTCGACTGCCTCGACATTCCCGGTCGGAACACAGCGCACATCGAGTTCGGCGTGCTCGCGGAAGGGCTGGCCCAGCTTCCAGGTACTGCGAGCGGCGCCGGGAATGGCAAAGTAGGGATGCCACCCAAAGGCGACCGGCACGTCATGGTCGCCGAGGCTCTGTACCGTGGTGCGAACCGTCAGAGATCGCTCCCACAGCGATACAGCCACCGTCAACCGGTGGGCGAAAGGGAACGCCACGAAGTCTTCGCGTTCGGCTGTGAAGTCGATGGATGCGGTGACGGAGGCGCCGGAGGAGTCGTCGGCGTGGCAGCTGTCGATCGCGAACTCGCGAGCCCCCGCCAAGGTTCCGTGAATCGGCAGACCGTTCTCGTCGAGATGGACGGCCGAGCTTGCCTGAGGTTCGCAAACTGTGCCTTCCCATTCGCGTGCCACGAGCCGGTTGGCCCAAGGAGCCAGCAGCGGAATCCCGAATGTCTTGCCTTCACGCAAGTAGGCCCCGAGGCCGTGCCGTTGGCCGAGCAGTTCGCGACTCCCGAGCTTCAAGGACTCCCCCACCATTCCGGCATCCGGCACAAAACGGGCTGTGATCCCACGCGGAGACGTGAGTGTGACCACAGTCCGATCGGGAAATTCTGAGTGACGGTGGGTGAACGCCTGATACTGCTCCGAGTGGTTCATGGTCCTATTGTTGCGGCAAACCGAGGTCACGGGAAATCAGGAGGCGCTGAACCTCCGAGGTACCTTCGCCGACTTCCAGAATCTTCGCATCCCGGTAGAACCGTCCCACCGGATACTCGATCGTGAATCCGTAGCCCCCATGCACCTGCGTGGCAGCTCGGGAGTTATCCATGGCGGCGTTCGACGAATGCAACTTGGCCACCGCAGCCTGACGCTTGAACGCTTGACCTGCCAGCATCCGGCAGGCCGCGTCCCTCCAGGCCAGCCGCGAGGTGTGGGCACGAACTTCCATGTCGGCAATCATGAACGCGACAGCCTGGTGGGCCCCGATTGGCTTGCCGAAGGCCACCCTTTGGGCTGCATACTTGACACTCTCGTCGACACATCCCTGAGCCAGTCCGGTGGCCAGGGCAGCGATGGCGATTCGACCTTCGTCCAAGATCCGCAGGAACTGGGCGTAGCCGCGCCCCCGCTGACCCACCAGGTGTGATTCTGGAACTCGCACATTGTCGAAGGCCAGCTCGTGGGTGTCGGATGCGTTCCATCCCACCTTGTCGTAGTCCTTCGACACTGCAAATCCTGGAGTTCCGGACGGCACCAGGATGCTCGAAATCTCCGGCCGTCCCTGGTCGTCGCGGCCAGTCACTGCGGTCACCGTCACCAGTCCCGTGATGGCCGTGCCAGAATTGGTGATGAAGGACTTGGACCCATTGATGACCCAGTGACCATCAACGAGTTCTGCCCGGGTGCGGGTGTTGCTGGCATCGCTGCCAGCGTCTGCCTCAGTCAGTCCGAAGGCGCCGAGCATCCGGCCTGCGGTCAACTCGGGCAGCCACTTCTGTTTGAGTTCTTCGCTGCCGAACAGATAGATCGGCATCGCGCCGAGCGAGACAGCTGCTTCTAAGGTGATCGCGACAGAAGAATCCACCCGTGCCAACTCTTCGAGGGCGACCCCGAGTGCCAGATAGTCGCCACCCATCCCGCCGTATTCTTCTGGAAACGGTAGGCCGAACAGACCCATTTCGGCCATCCTTTCGATCAACGGCAAAGGAAACTGTCCTCGTGAGTAGTAATCACCGATGACCGGGGCGACTTCTTCCTGAGCAAACCGCTCGACTGTTCGGCGCAGCTCCTCATATTCGCTGGGTAGTTCGCTGTTCATGCGTGGTTCCAATCGCTGTCAGGGCCAGGGCGAGCCCGGCCAAGAGTCATGACCCGTGGCACTCAGGACCGGCGTTGCCCCACGTAAGGCTGTAGCGCGGTGGCGGCTGAGCAACGCCGACTGTCAATGCGTTTCATAGTGCCACGACGTGGGTAGGCTGCGACCATGGCCCATGGATCCACCCGTTCGCTCAGCGCCTATGCGCAGCGTGGGTGGTTGTGGGGAAAGGTGAAATTCCTCGATATCTACCGTGAAGCTGGCAAGTTCGGCATCATCGGACTTCTGGCCCTGATCGTGGACGTCGGCACATTCAACATCTTGAGGATGTCCGACATGTTCGCGGACCGTCCCCTGACGGCCAAAGTCATAGCTGTCCTCCTGGCCACCACGTTCGCCTACATGGGGAACCGCTGGTGGACCTTCCGCGACCGGCAGCGCACTAACCCCGCTCGTGAGTACATTCTCTTTGTCCTGCTCAATGGTGTAGCCATGCTGATCGCAGTGTCTTGTCTGTGGTTCAGCCATTACGCACTGGGCCTGACGAGCGTGCTGGCCGACAACATCAGCGCCAACGTTGTTGGCCTCGCACTCGGAACGGTATTTCGCTTCTGGTCGTACCGCAAGTGGGTATTCCTGGCCCCAGAAGCGTCAACTCCAACTGTCTCTGCCGCGAGTGCCCCCGACGAAGCACCTACACGGGTGTGACACCGTGGCGACGCCGCGAAAATGATCGATTCTTTCCTCGCGCACGATCGATCCGAGTGATGAGTTCCGAGCGCAGCGAAGCAGCCGGTATCACCGCGTCAACCACGAGTTCGCTGGCTAGCCGGACGACATCGATGTCTTCTTCGTAGGCCTGACGCTTCTGGGCGATGAACTCCTCACGTTCACCCTCATCAGTGATGGCGGCAATTTTGTTGGCGTAGACGGCGTTGATGGCGGCCTGGGCACCCATCACGGCAATGTTCGCCGTCGGCAGCGCCAAGGTGGCATCGGGAGAGAAACCCGGACCTGCCATGGCGTACAGGCCAGCCCCGTAGGCCTTGCGCACAACAACACAAAATTTCGGGACGGTCGCCTCACTGACTGCCGTAATGAGTTTGGCACCATGACGAATGATGCCGGCCTTCTCCACTGCGGTTCCCACCATGAACCCGGGTACGTCCGACAGGAACACTAAGGGAACGTTAAAGGCGTCGCACAGTTGAATGAATCGGGACGCCTTGTCCGCAGAATCGATGAAGAGTACGCCACCTTTGAACATCGGATTGTTCGCAACAATCCCCACCGGATGACCATCCAGTCGGCCGAAGCCGACGACCAACTCCTTCGCCCAGTCGGCGTGCAACTCGAAGAAGCTGTTGTCGTCGACGAGCCCCGCGATGAAACGTCGCATGTCGAAGGCCCGCCGCTCGTCAGCAGGGACCAGTTCGGCCAGGTCGATGGGCCGTGGATCGGCGGGGGCAATGGCTGGCGGCTGGTGCGTCCAGTTGCTGGGAAGGTAAGACAGGTACGTTTTCACGGCGCCTAACGCCTCGTCCTCGTCGGCTGCCAAGAGGTGGCCGACGCCGGAATGACGCGTATGGACGCGGGCACCACCCATGTCCTCCAAGGTGGTCTTCTCGCCAGTCACCATCTCCACCATGCGATCAGAGCCAAGGTACATGCTTGCTGCACCGTCGACCATGATCACGATGTCGCAGAAGGCCGGAATATAGGCACCGCCAGCTGCACTCGGTCCGAACAAAGCACATACCTGCGGAATCGAACCGCTGGCCCGAACCTGGTTCCAGAAGATGCGACCCGCGCCGCGTCTACCCGGAAACAAGTCGACTTGGTCGGTGATCCTGGCGCCAGCGGAATCCACCAACCAGACCATCGGAACGCCCGTGTCGTAGGCCACTTCAATAATGCGAATGATCTTCTCGACAGTCCGCGCCCCCCACGAGCCAGCCTTGACGGTCGAATCGTTGGCCATCAAGCACACTGGCCGTCCGTCGATGGTGGCCGTCCCGGTCACCACTCCGTCAGCTGGCAAGTCTCCGGCTGAAACGTTCGCCAACTTCCCGTCTTCGACGAAGCTACCCGCGTCGACGAGCGAAGCCACTCGGTCACGCGCGAACTTCTTACCCTTGGCGGCGTTTGCGTCGTGGTACTTCCGCGCCCCCCCAGACTCCACGCCGGTCACGAGGTCACGCAG
>CBFGTA010000155.1:0-4031 GCA_965651595.1 uncultured bacterium
TGGCGGCTCCACGGGCCCGCCCGGAACTGTGTATCGGCCCCTGACCAACGGCGGTGATGGGGGCTTTGTTCCCTCCAATGGAGGCATCGGACGAGTCATCCTCGCCCACGCCAAGGGGACACAACTAGCGCCAGCGTGCTCGAAGCTCCCTTCGCAGCTCAAGCGAAAGGGCAAGCGCGTCGTACTCAAACGGTCCTGTGTCACTGATGCTGGCCAAACCGTAACCACCAGAATCACCGCGAAGCGTAGGCCTGGAAGTCGCGGCCGTATAGCCAAACTCATCCGCAAGCCCAACGGTCGAGTTATCGTCAAGACCTACGGCCGCCCCGGGCAAGTTCGCGTGATCCGCAAAGCGAAGGCGACCCCCACTTACAAGGCGTACAAGGTCGTCAAGAAGTACCGAATACGCTGAGGGCGAGTCAGCAGCGCCAGCGAACCGGCCAGGCACTCCGGACCATCCCGCGCACCCGGAAGCAACAATCGCCATTCCACGAGGCCCTGCGGTGGGGTCGCGTCAACTCTGGGAGGATCCCTGGAAAAGGTCCTCGAACCCTCCGTCGGACGCTCGACCCTTCTCGGCGCGCTCGATACCGTGCAACGACCCTCAGACTTTTGGGTCGGACGGGCCTGCGGGTCTTTTGCCCGATCCGCCGGACGATTCGGCGGTGACGACCTGGACAAGGCCACTGCGGGCGTGCTGCCAGGTCACACCGTCACACGCGGGGACTACAAGAGGTGTCGGTGCTGGGCTACCGCTTTCAGGCAGTCCTCGAAGGTTGGTGGCTCTGCCTCGTACACCAGAGCGGTCACGGCACTCGCGTATGCAGCTCGTGCATCATCGGCAAACGCGCCCTGGTCCGCAAACGCTGGGCTGCTGGAAAAGCCGTCAGCAGGTCGGGGCGTGAAAGGGAATCCCGCGGCCTCGCTCTGCTGTTCAATGTTTGCGACCAGATTTGTCGTGTCCGCATCTTGTAGTGCCGAAATGACGTTCGGACTGTTGAGGCATTTGACAGTGTCGTAGTAGTGCCGTCCTTGCTTTAGCAGTTGATCGCGCGTCGCGGGATATTGAGCCGAAAGGTGGTGCAGCAGCGACAGTTTCTCCAGCAGAGTCCTCTCCGGTGCCAGAACTTCAACGCGCACGGGCGCGAATTCCGACCACGAGTTCGTGCTGTCTCCCAGATCGTTTATGGCGACATCTGCCGCGATTGAACGGATGGACACGAGTTGGCGGGGATGTGGCCCGCCACGTGATCCCATCTCCAGCAACACTCCGGTCGTGATCCTGTCATCGGCGTTGCCAAACGTGGGATAGAGATAGCGGGTGTTTCGTTTCACGCCTTTCGTGGCTTGCAAGGGCTTGATTTGACTCTGATCAAGCCCGAGGTCGGCTGCGGCGGCCGTGGTGATCTGTTTCAACAGTCGATCCTTGGCCCTGTTGCTGTCTACGGCGTTCGGAAGGTCGATCAGCAGGTCGATGTCCTCTGAGAATCGTTGGATCAGTCCGTAGGCACGGGACAGACTGGTCCCGCCCTTGAGGATCGCGGTTGCTCCAGCCGTTGACGCGGTCGCGGTGACTGAACGTAGGAGTTCCGTTACCCAAATGTCCTTTTCGATGAACGCTTGCGGGATGCCGGTGGCCTCCGACGCCCGTTGCGTCAACGCGACGAGGTCCGCTTGCGACTCACGCAGATTCCTCGGCTCAGTGTTCATGCGGGGCTCAGAAGTCGCAGTGCTGCTGAACGTACCCGCGGTGACGGTTCCTCAGCCGCGGCGTCAAGTACGCGATCGGCGTGGATCGACCCGTCGGTAATCTCTTCGCGTACCGCGGCTTCAAGGGCTGGCCAGCCGCCGTCGACGGTCGACTCCCAGTCCCGAAGAAGCTCCAGTAAAGCGACCTCAGTGAAATTCAGAGCCGCTCGACGGAAGTTGTTCCGTCGAGCAACGCGAACGTCTCGAGGCAGCCCGGAGGGAGCAGGGCGGAGGCTCACGAACTCCTCGCGAGCCGGAACTTGAGTTGTGAGTCCGAATACCCGGGCAGCCAAATACCCGGTCGGGCCGAAACCGACGCCCTCACCGATCACAGCGCGAACAACATCGCTGGACTTCGGTTTCACGGGCCCATAACGAGTGTCGATCGGCTTGAAGTACAGGCCCCTGCGAACCCTGATGACCGTCCCGTTGCGCGCTGCCCTCGACAGCGCGGTCCGAACGGCTGCGCGAGGGCCAGGAATCTGATCTGGAACGAGGTACTCCTCGCGGGGCGCGGACGCGATCACTGCCGACGGAACCGTGCTCATCATTGCCCTCCTATGTTGTGTATTCGTTACGATAAGATAACACACGTGCTGTCGGCAACCCAAACAATGATGGAAAGACTGAAAAGCAAAGCACCCGGAATTCGTGGCATCACCATCGATTCGGTGCTGCGCGGAAAACACATCGCCGCACTCTCACGCCACGGCATCCACGTCATCAACCACCCCCACGCCAAAAGCAACCCCAACGCCGCAAAACAGGGCCGCTTCGCGCCTGGTCGCGAAGAACGCATCAAACACGTCCGCACCCTCGTCCACCAACACCCCCACCACACCCACTGCGAGCACCCCATCCTCTTGAACGGCGGCCAAGTATGCCAAGAAATCCTCAACGCCGAAGGCAACTGTGAACTACAACCACTCCGCCACACCGGACTGAAAACCCAAACCCTCCACGACAACACCACCGTGTCCCGCGTCAGCTACGAACTCACCTGCCGCGACACCACCCTCACCCTCTACCTGCGACTCGACAAGGCAGGAACCAACGAATACGACACGGCGCGCGCAGAATCAGCACGCCTCTACCCCGTCGGCAGCCACGAATTCAACACCATCTACGGATGGCGTAACCGCTCCGAATCAGTACACGCACGAATCAAAAACACCATGCCACGCGTTCCCGCCTACGGCAAAAACCGGCAAACCCTGTTCATACTCGGCACACAACTCATCAACAACGTGGTGTCGAACTACATGTGGCCAACCCCCGACCCACCCACATAGCCACACCCACGAACCACCCCCCGCATTGGCGTGCCCGGAATCGAGAATCCTCCCCTATCGACGCCTCCCGAACACACACAAACCCCGATCCCAGTAACATGCGTTAAGCAACTTCCCCCACCACGGGAAACCGCGGGAGCCAGGCAACAAGTTTTAACCCAACTTTTCACCTAGCCCCTGGGCCTTTAGCTCAATTGGCAGAGCTGCGGACTTTTAATCCGTAGGTTGTGGGTTCGAGTCCCACAGGGCCCACCGAATAGGCGTGGTAGTGCAGCCAATTGGTGAGACTCTCCACCCAACTGACCGTCCACTGCTACGGGAGGACGACAAGGATCATGGCTGACCACCCCAAGCACACCTCCACCGAGCGGACAACCCGCTACGTCCTGCTACTACGCGGCATCAACGTGGGCGGACACAGGTTACCCATGGCCGAGTTGCGAAAGGTCCTCCAATCCGCGGGCTGCTCTGACGTCACGACCTACATTCAGTCGGGCAATGCTGTCGTCACCGCGCCCGACACAGATCCATCCGTGAATGCGAAGGCATGGAGCCAAGCAATCAGTGACTACACCGGATACTCGGTCCCCGTAGTTGTGCGGACCGAGCCCGAATTGGCTCAGGTGGTCACAAGCAGCCCATTTCCTCATGCTGATCCCCGGACCGTGCACGTGATGTTTCTCAGCTATTCTGTCGAGTCTGGCTGGCTGACCGGGATTGAGGGACAATCCAACCCGGGCGAGGAACATGCCGTGGTCGGTTCCCACATCTACCTACACCTCCCGCAAGGCATGAGCCGTGCACGGCTACCTGGAGAACTGGAGAAGTTGTTGTCACGACTCGGCCCTCCAGCAGACGTCACCACGCGCAATTGGAACACCGTCGTCAAGCTCCACTCCCTGGCCAGCCGAGTGCTCTAGTCAGCACCAGGGGTACGAGTATGCCTAACGTGTTTAGCCGGACCATCCATGCCACAGAGGGCTGCGGACT
>CBFGTA010000156.1:0-4012 GCA_965651595.1 uncultured bacterium
CGATACCCAAGACGCGAACGGACCCTGCCGGACTGGCCGACACTTGTCTAGGCACCTCTGCACCTCCGCACCCTTGCAGTGTAGGCGCCTCCACACCGTGACGGCGACTACTTCGCGGGTGCCTTCTTCGCAGCAGGTGCCTTCTTCGCAGCGGGCGCCTTCTTCGCAGCAGGTGCCTTCTTCGCAGCGGGCGCCTTCTTCGCAGCGGGCGCCTTCTTCGCAACAGGTGCCTTCTTCGCAGCAGGTGCCTTCTTCGCAACAGGTGCCTTCTTCGCAGCAGGTGCCTTCTTCGCAACAGGTGCCTTCTTCGCAGCAGGTGCCTTCTTCGCAGCTGGGGCTGAGTCGACCGGGTTGCCGCTACTCAGGTCTTGACCGACGACGTCGGAGAATCCTGCCAGCATGCACTCGAGGAGCACATCGGGGTCAGCCACAGCGGCGTCGTCCGAGCTGATGCCGATGGTGGCGGTGCCGTTGTAGGTCAACATGGTGATGTTGACGCCAGCTCCAATTGTGGCCACCAGCGGATACATGCGCTCGATCTGGGCACCGGCCAGCCATACCGGCACGGGCACGCCGGGAACGTTCGAGGCGGTCACGTCACTGGCCTGTGCGGCAGCAGCGACAATCTCAGTGGGAATCAGGCGAGAGATCTCGCCGAGTTCATTGGTGAACGACACGGCCGGTTCGTCGCGGGCCGCCCGCACCAGATCGGCCATCTGTTCCATTAGGCGCAGTCGCCCTTTGGTGGCAATGGGCATCTCTAGCCGCGCGATGGTGACTGCGTTGCCACCCTCTTGGCCTGGCTTCCGCGTACTAATTGGGACGTTGACGCGCAACTTGTCGACTGGCTGGCCGAGTTTGCGGTGGTAAATGCCCATTCCTTCGGAGACGGCCGCCAGGAATACGTCGTTGGCCGTATGCCCGGTCTCCTTGCCGGTCTTCTTGATGTAGGCGAAGGGAAACTCGATGGTCCGGAAGTGGTAGTTGATGGACCGCTCTTTCATGAGCGGCGACATCGGGCCGGTTGGGATCTTCGTGAAGCGCACGAGCGACCCGGCCGTGTTCACCACCCTGGTGACAGTTTCTTGGGGTCGGCGCAGGGCGGTCAGAGTTGTCGGACCGATTCCGCGGATGAAGTCCTGGGCGGTCTTGGCTGCCCATCCGAAGTTGTCCCGCACTACGGCCTCGGCAAAGGCACGGGTGTCGAGGTCATCGGCTTCGGGCTCGTCGGGCATCGGGCCGAGGGCTTGACCATCGGGGCTGAAGTCGAACAGGTTGGCCCCGAGGATCACGACGCCCTGTCCGTCGATCATGGCGTGGTGCAGCTTCAGCAGCAGCGCAGCCTTGCCGCCGGGCAAGCCTTCGAGCACTGTGACGCGCCAGAGGGGGCGGTCCTTGTCGAAGTCGGTCATGCTCTGGCGCCGGCAGTCTTCAATCACATCGGCCCAGGTGGATCCGGCTGGCATGCGGAATCGGCGCAGGTGGAAGCTGAGGTCGAAGTCTTTGTCGACGATCAGACGCGGAGTGGTGAGGAGTCCGTGTTCGACGACCTTCTTGCGCAGCACGGGAGCTAGTCGCGAAACGCGGTCGAAGCGATCTTTCAGGGTCGCCCAGTCTGGGGATTCCTCCAACACGATCAGTCCGAGAATTGTTGATCGCATGACCGGGTCGTCAGATGCCGACCGCCAGGTGGCGAAATCGAATCCCTTCATACGCTCAGCGTGCTCTACAGCTTGTTTGCGGGCCGCGCGCTTGTTCGTGTCTGCCACCGAGTTGCTCCGATCATGAATATGTGGTCAACGTTCCTGGCCGCCACCCTATTGCGGGAGCGGCCACGATGCGCGGTGATCACCAGAATCGTCCCCGAAATGGGGAAATCGGAATCCGCGGTATTCACGAGCCCGCATTAGTCCGACGTGCTGATGGATTCCAGAACGTCGTCGGCGATGTCAAAGTTGGCGTATACGTTTTGCACATCGTCTTCGTCTTCGAGTGCGTCGACGAGGCGGAGTACCTTCTCGGCGTCTGCAGCCTCAAGACCGACGGTGACGCTGGGCAAGAAGTTGGTTTCCGCGGACTCGTAGTCGATTTCAGCCCTCTGGAGTGCGGTGCGCACGGCCACCAAGTCGGTGGGTTCGCTGATCACTTGAAACACTTCGCCCAGGTCGTTGACTTCTTCTACTCCGGCGTCGAGAGCAGCTTCGAGGATGTCGTCCTCAGATGCTGCTTCGCGCGCCACCACCACGACGCCCTTGCGGCTGAACAGGTAGCTCACCGAACCTGGATCGGCCATCGTGCCGCCGTTGCGGGTAACGGCCGTTCGGACATCGGATGCGGCGCGGTTGCGGTTGTCGGTGAGGCATTCGATGAGGAACGCAACACCACCGGGGCCGTAGCCTTCGTACATGATGGTTTCCCAGTCGGCTCCCCCGGCTTCGGCGCCGCTGCCGCGCTTGATGGCGCGTTCAATGTTGTCGAGTGGAACCGAGTTTTTGCGGGCCTTCTGAATCGCGTCGAAAAGCGTGGGGTTGCCGTCGACGTCTCCCCCGCCGATCCGCGCCGCGACTTCGATGTTCTTGATCAACTTTGCGAACAGTTTGCCCCGCTTGGCGTCGAGGGCCGCCTTCTTGTGCTTGGTCGTTGCCCACTTGGAATGCCCACTCATCAGTTCTCCCACTCGTCACGTTCACGTTGTGTCACGGTCACCCTAAGCACTACCGCTTCCACTCCTCGCAGACGATCGTGCCACGTTCTGATGCACGAGATCTACGAACCACGCATGAAAACGGTCGTCGTCAGTCAACTCGGGGTGAAAACTGGTGGCCAAGATGGGGCCCTGGCGTACCGCCACAGCCACGGTTCCGTCTTCACTTTCGATCGTCGCCACCGTATCGACGGCGGAGCCCACCTCGCAGATATAGGGCGCCCGGATGAACACGCCGGGGAAGTCTCCACCGGCCATACCTGCCACCTGTACCGGCGTCTCGAAAGACGCGACCTGGCGGCCGAATCCGTTGCGACGAACCACGATGTCGAGACCCCCGATGATCGGTTGCCCGGGTTTGCCGCCTTCGACCGTATTGGCAAGCAGGGCAAGCCCGGCGCAAGTACCCATGGCGGGGTGCCCGGCGGCGACAAATGCCCGAACCGCATCCATGGCACCAGAATCGACGAGGAGTTTTCCAATAGTCGTGGATTCGCCGCCGGGCACGAGCAGTCCATCAAGGCCGGCCACATCGGCTGCCTGTTTCACGGGCACCGGAGTCGCACCACAGCGTCCCAGTGAGCGAACATGTTCGCGCACGTCGCCCTGAACGGCCACTACTCCGATGCGTGGAAGCTGCATGGGCAGCTGTTCACCAGCCCCGTTCGGCGAGGCGGTGACCAACGGGTAGTTGGTCGACATTGAGCCCGACCATCGCTTCTCCGAGGCCGCGCGAAACCTTGGCCAGGATGTCAGCGTCTTGGTAGTGGGTAGTGGCCTGCACGATTGCGTTCGCCCGCGCGACTGGATCTCCAGACTTGAAGATGCCCGACCCAACGAACACACCGTCGGCGCCGAGCTGCATCATCATTGCTGCATCGGCTGGCGTGGCGATTCCACCGGCGGTGAATAGCACGACCGGAAGTTGCCCAGAGGCCGCGACCTGCGCGACGAGGTCGACAGGGGCCTGCAGCTCTTTGGCGGCAACATAGAGTTCGTCACCAGCAGTTCCATGGAGTCGGCTGATTTCGCTGCGAATCGTTCGCATGTGGGTCACGGCGTTGGACACGTCGCCGGTTCCGGCCTCTCCTTTGGAGCGGATCATCGCCGCCCCTTCGGCGATTCGTCGCAGCGCCTCACCCAAGTTGGTGGCTCCGCACACGAACGGGACCACAAACTTGTGCTTGTCGATGTGGTTGGCGTAGTCAGCCGGAGTCAAGACTTCGGACTCGTCGATGTAGTCGACTCCCAAAGATTCGAGGATCTGTGCCTCAACGAAGTGCCCGATTCGCGCTTTGGCCATGACGG
>CBFGTA010000157.1:0-4012 GCA_965651595.1 uncultured bacterium
TGCGCCTCCCACCCTGCATTCGCTAGGTGCCCGACTCGGTTCAGACCTCAGTAAGCGCGCCTACAGCTTGGTCATCACGAACGTTCCCGGGCCGCAGTACCCCCTGTATGCTGCCGGGTCTCTGATGCTCGCGAGCTACCCGGTCACTCCACTCAGTGCGGGCCAGGCTCTCAGTATCGGGGTGACCAGCTACAACGGAGGCGTTTACATCGGGCTGAACGCTGACCGCGACGCTATGCCTGATCTCGATGTGTTGGCCCAATGCATCGTGGAATCCGCGCAGGAACTGCACGATGCCGGTACCCGGAAGCGGGCCCGACAAGGCAAGTCCTGATTCACGCACTGTCACGCGACTTCGTCACCGTGCGTAGTTGATCGGCCGTCCGGCGAATCAATCGCGCACCGGACCCGACTATCAGGCACCCTTAGTGACAGAGAACACAATGGCATTCGGGTTCTCCGATCGGCGGTAAGGGGCAGGCAACCGTAGCGTCGAGTCCAACGCAGAAGCTGTCCTCGTCGATCGACCTCAGGAGGACCCATGGCGAACTCGGCCCCGAAACGCGGGTTGGTGCTCGGCGCAGGTGGAGTGCTCGGCGCGGCCTGGGCGGTGGGTGCTTTGTGCGCCTTGGAGAAGACACATGGCTGGGACGTTCGCGACGCTGACTTCATCGTTGGGACTTCGGCTGGCTCCGTGTTGGCGTCACTGATCGGCGCTGGCGTCAGTGCCACGGATCTCCGGGACCACCAGTTTGGTATTCCCATCAGTCGAGGCCCCTTGGCCGGATTCTCCTGGGACTACGAGGCCGCCACTGCCCGCAAGCCGGGCATGCCGCGGCTGCTCGGTCCGGGTTCGGGCAAGTTGATCCGCACTGCTGCCACCCGACTCCACAAGATGCCTCCGACTGCCGTGTTGTCGGGGTTCTTGCCCATCGGTTCGCAGTCGCTGGAACGGATCGGCCACCTGGTCGAAGCCGTCACTCCGATCGGGCACTGGTCACACCACGACAACGTCTGGATCTGTGCCATGGACTACGACACCGGGGAACGGGTGGCTTTTGGCCGTCCTGGGGCGCCGGAGGCAGAGCTGTCTTTGGCGGTGAAGGCTTCGTGTGCAATACCTGCTTGGTTTCGGCCGGTTGCCATCGACGGTCACAGGTATATCGACGGCGGCGCATGCTCGGCCACCAGCGTTGACATTCTGGCCGATCAGGATCTCGACGAGGTGTTCGTTATCGCTCCCATGGTGTCTTTCGACCATGATCGACCCGCCTCGATGCTGACGAAGCTGGAGCGGCAGTGGCGTACTCGGGTCACGCGTCGGTGTCTGCGGGAAGTGGACAAGGTTCGTGCCCGCGGGACCGAGGTCACAGTGATTGGCCCCGGGCCGGAAGACCTTGCGGCCATCGGCGCCAACTTGATGGACGTCAAACGACGTCTCAACGTACTCCGAACGAGCTTGCGCACGAGCGTTGAAGCCCTGACTGCGGCACAGTCAGGAATGTACGACCACCACGAGACCGACTACATTGCACAAGCCGGGTAGCTCTTGCGCGACTGCCCGTCGCCGGGAGGATCCGGAATGGACGCACGAACTCACGTACCCGCTCCGCTGAACGAACCGGTCTATTCTTACGCTCCGGGTTCACCCGAGCGGGCTCGCATCGAGTCCGAACTTGCTCATCAACTCGCTCAAGGGCCGCTCGACATTCCCGCGGTGGTCGGCGGCGTCAGGCACCTCCGGTCCGATTCGACCTTTCAGGTCGTCGAGCCCCACCGCCACGCTCACGTACTAGGCAATGCCATGTCGGCGGGGCGGGCCGAGGCGGAGCTAGCGGTAGATGCAGCCCTGGCGGCGGCGCCAGCGTGGCGCGACTTGGACTTCGACAGTCGGGCCGCCATCTTCCTCAAGGCGGCGGAACTGCTCGCTGGGCCCTGGCGCGAACGGCTCAACGTGGCGACCATGTTGGGCCAATCCAAGACCGTCTTCCAGGCCGAGATTGACAGTGCGTGCGAGCTCATCGACTTCTTGCGGTTCAACGTCCACTTTGCTCGGCAAATTCTCGAGGTCCAACCGGTGAGTTCGCCGGGCGTATGGAACCGGGCCGACCACCGGCCACTCGAAGGATTCGTGTACGCGGTGACACCATTCAATTTCACCGCCATTGCTGGGAATCTTCCTACCGCTCCCGCAATCATGGGCAACACCGTTGTGTGGAAACCAGCTCCGACCGGGCAGTATGCGGCCCACTTCGTGTTGGCTCTCCTCGAAGAAGCGGGCCTGCCTCCGGGGGTGATCAACATGCTTCCGGGGGATGGAGTGGCAGTCTCCGAGGTGGTTCTCGACCGCCCCGAGCTCGCTGGCATCCACTTCACTGGTTCCACCGCGGTGTTCCAGTCCTTCTGGCAGCGCGTCGGCACGAATATTTCTCGATATCGCAGCTACCCCCGAATAGTGGGAGAGACCGGGGGTAAGGACTTCATCGTGGCTCACCCATCGGCAGATCCAGAAGTCGTGACCACAGCCATGATCAGGGGTGCCTTCGAGTATCAGGGCCAAAAGTGCTCAGCGGCCTCTCGGGCTTATGTGGCTCGGAGTGTCTGGGATCAGATGAGTGAGGCCCTCGTGGCAGGAGTTGAGGGCCTGACGATGGGCCCGGTTGACGACTTCGCAAACTTCATGGGTGCGGTGATCGACAGCAAGTCCCACGCCAAACTGGTAGCCGCCCTGGGGAGAGCTCGCGACGACTCCACCGTCAACGTGCTCGCTGGGGGACAGGCCGACGATACGGAAGGCTATTTCGTTCGCCCGACAGTGCTGGTCGGCACTGACCCTGGGCGAGAATTCTTTACCGACGAATACTTCGGTCCCATCTTGTCGGTCTACGTCTACGACGACGGGGATTTTGAGAACACGTTGGGCCTGGTCGATGCCACGAGTCCTTATGGGCTCACCGGGGCCATCTTGTCTCAAGACCGGTCGGCTATTGCAGAGGCGACGCACCGGTTGCGGTTCAGCGCTGGCAACTTCTACATCAACGACAAGCCAACCGGCGCAGTGGTGGGGCAGCAGCCGTTCGGTGGATCACGATCTTCGGGAACCAACGACAAGGCGGGCGCGGCGGCCAACCTGATGCGTTGGGTGTCGAGTCGATCGATAAAGGAGACGTTCGATCCACCCAGAACGGTGCGCTACCCCCACATGGATTGACCCAGGCTGAGAGTCGCCGATCGTGGAAGCGTTAGTCGAGCCATTGCTGACCGACCGGCTCCTCGTTGCGCAGCGAACGCAGAATCTGCTCAGACGCGAACGACTCCACCTTGCCGCCGATGAGGGGGATGCTGGCCTTTACATCCATCTCTAGACGAAACAGACTGCCTTCGTCGCTGGCCTCGATAGTGGCCGTGCCTTTCATCGTCAGCGGCGCCTGGCCGAAGGTCACCGTCGCTTCCGCCCGGTAACTGCCCGAATCGTCAGGACCGGTCCAGGTGATCGACTCGGATGACTCGATCGGGTCACCAGTGAACTTCTTCGCGAACGAAGGAATGTCGGCAGGCAGCTCACGGTAAGTCGTGACAACGACTGAGTCCCCGGCTGGCTCGACAGTTGCCCGGGCGTTCAGCCCGCCGGTCTTGGTCAACTTCTCCACCTGGTAGTCAGTCGTGGTCATCATGGCAAAGACTTCTTCCGGGCTATGCCCTGGGAACGTCATGACTCCGGCTACTCGCTTGGACATAGTCACTCCTGATCGATCTGGATTCGCCTCCGACGACAACAGCATGCCGTACTAAGGCTGAGAATGCTGCTCGACCGCATCCGGGTAATCCTCCGGTCAAGCCGGTGAAGCGGGGCAGCGTTGAGGACGGTTTGGGGCTAGGTTCGAAAGCATGGGCAGCCGGGACGTCTCGTACAGCAGTGCGAGTGGCGGTCGCCCGGCAGACGGCGAGCTGGTCGCGACAATTCGCCGAAGGGGAGACAGCCCGGGCGCGCGAATCTATCTCGACTCGTGCC
>CBFGTA010000158.1:0-3914 GCA_965651595.1 uncultured bacterium
CCCGGACCAGGTTGAGTCCGGCCAAGTTTCGGTCAGCGACCGCGCGCAGGGAACTACCACGCAAATCCGCGCCTTCGGCTGTAGCGCCGCGCAGATCCGCCCCTTGCCACTGAGCGCCACGCAGATTGGCGCCCGTCAGCACAGCCTGACGCAGGTCTGCATTCTCGAGTCGGGCTCCTGACATCTCGGCACCGGTGAGATCAGCCTGACGCAGGCCGGCGGCGCCGAGTTGCGCGTCGGACAAGTTCGTGCCGTGCGCTCTAGCTGCGTTGAGCTGCACACCACGCAAGTCCTTGCCCCGCAAGTTGAGTCGGCTCACGTCGGCACCACGCAAGTCAGCCCCGGAGAGCAGGACTTCACCCGTACGCGGCATCACGACACTCAGATCCACGTTGACAAGTGCCGCACCGCGCAAGTCGGCATCAGCGATATCAGCTGCTGCGAGGCTGGCCCCCACCAAGGAAACGTTTCGTCCGGAAGCCGCACTCAGACTCGCTCCACTGAGATCTGCCCGAGCTAGGTCAGCGCCCTCCACCTGGGACCGCGCCAAACTTGCCCGGACGAGGCTGGCACCGTGGGCAACCGCCGATGTGAGGTTCGCTCCATCGAACACCGCACTCTCTGCGATCACTCGGTCGAGTCGGGCCTGGGTGAAGTCAGCTCGGCGCGCATCGACACGCTCGAGACGTGCCCCTTGGAGCCTGGCGGATCCGAATCGTGCGCGGTTGAGTCGAGCACCGGAAAAGTTCGCGCCCCGCAGATTCATGCCCGTGAACACAGCGCCACTAAAGCCAGAACCTGATAGGTCGGCACTACGCAGGTCGATCGAAGCCGCGGTCCAGTCCACTCCGCTGGCTTCGACGTTGCGGAATGTCGGAGCGCCGAAATCGGCCCCCGCCACGAGTGCGTTCCTCATGTCTACCTGGTCGAGCGTCGCGCCGCGCAAATTGGCGCCAGAGAGGTTAGCGCCCTGCAGGACAGTTCCGGTGAGGTTGGCGCCGGTGAGGTTGGCGCCATCGAGCAATGCATCGGTCAGAACAGTTCCGGTCAGGTCGGCATTGGCCAGATTGATGTTCGACAAGTCGCGACCGGCCAGATTCGCTCCAGTCACATTGTCAGCAGTGACAGGCGCCGACCGAGGAGTTGGCGACTCTTCCACCACCTCGGCAGCCGCTCTAGTGAGGTCGGAGTCGCTAGAATTGTGAGAGATCAGAACGATCGCGAACGCCACACACACGCAGGCCGCAACGACGATGCCTGCTATGAGGAGAATCCTGCTACGTTCGGCTGGCAATTGATCCTCCTGCAAATGGTGTCCACATGTGTGTCGACTGACTCAGTGGCCCGGCCGAGCGAAGTTCCTCAGTCCGACACGAAACTTCCCGAGAGTTCGATCTATCGTGAGTGAGACAAGTCGGCGAAGCAAGCCGTTCGAGACGATCTGTGTCAACCAGCGCCAGAATGTTCGGTTAGTCGAACATTGGCGCGCACTGCACCCACCGCAGGGGCCACTTGGCCTCGCGTCTCGCGCGTGGCGGCAGACAGTTCTGTACCGTACCGACATGGTCCCATTGGCCAGTTCATGCCTTCATCGCAGCCGTACCGTGGCTCGGATGACGGCGGCCACCGGCGCTGTCGTCGCAGTGCTGGCCGCGAGTGCCTGTTCTACGTCGAACGCCGACCACCAAGTTGAGGTCTCGGCCTTGTGGTACGGCGTACAATCCTCCGGCGAAATACTCCAAGGAACCACACCCGTTACGATCACTGCGGCCCGCAACTCGGACGGGGCAGACATGACAGTGGACCTGAGTGGCATGAGCGAGGCCGGGGGGCCAGTTTGGAACGCAGCTGCCCGAACGGCTGCCTCGGTCGCCGTCTTAGGGACAGGTATCCGCCCCGCCGGAACTGTAGTCAGCATGCGGGTGGGCGAAGAAATCGACGGCCCCTCGGCTGGAGCGCTGCTTACGGTAGGAACCACGGCCGCCCTGCTCGGAGGCAAGGTGGTGAGCGGGCAATCGATGACCGGCACGATCTTGCCCAGCGGCGGGGTGGGACCAGTGGGAGGTGTTCCAGCCAAAGTGCGGGCCGCAGCTGACGCAGGGATGTCGCGGATCTTGATCCCAGCCGGACAACGCGAGTCGGTGGACCCCGAGACGTCTAGGCGGGTCGACGTGGTTGAGCTTGGTCGCTCAGTAGGAGTCGACGTGGTGGAAGTTGAATCGGTGCGGGCAGCTTTTCGCGAATTGGGTGTGGCTGACAACCTCCTGCCGACCGCCGATCCGCCCCCACTGTCACCTGAGGCGATCGCCATCTTGAATGACTCGGCCGAACGCACCACCCAACAGTTGCGGACGACTCGTCGCGAATTAGCTCAGGTTCGGGACCCGGACGCGCCGGCCACTGCGACTGTTCAGGCGGCAGTCACGTCTGCACTCACTCGGATTCCCGAGCTTGTAGGAGAGAACCGACTCGTTGCGGCCTCGGCCCGGGGTTTGCTGACCGAGCGGCTAGTGGCGTCGTGGAGAGCCGAATCCGCCACCGCAGCTGCAGGCAGTGGCGTCGACGTTGAGGCGGTAGCAAATCGTCTCGTGTCGGAGGCCAACGAACTCAAGGTAGCGGCCGACGCGGCCACTGACGACGTGGCAGGCACGGTGCCTGACTCGGCGGAAGAGGTTGTGGCGCTCGTCGAGGCCCTGACCTGGAGCATCGACGCCGGCGTGTACGCCGAGGCCATCTCCGATCGACTCAGGGATACCGCGTGGGTGGAATCTGACCGCGACGAACTCACCAGCATCGCCGGGGAACTCGCTGAACTCCGATTTGACGTCAAGAGCATTCAGCCCGTCGCGGTCAAAGTTGCAACTGTCGCGGGCGCGACCGCCATCGAGGATCCGTCGAGCTTGCCGGCGTTGCTCAACTCCTACCGCGACTTGATGAACGAGTCGGCGTCCGCGAATCTCGACTATCTCGACCAACTCACGCGCACCCTCGACTCGACCGACGAACAAGACGAAATCTACCTGCGCCTAATCGCCGAGCCCGCCCCTCAGGATGATGCGCCGACCGAACTGGCCCAATCACTCCAGTCCACCGCGCGGGCCATGGCTTACTTTGTGGGTTCGATGGGAGCGGTGTCACAGGCTGGCATCGCCGCGGCCGCGGCCGATTCACAGTCTCGCTACCGCATACTGTCGCGGGATGATTTCGAACGGCAGGTTGACGTAGCCGAGCGAGAGTTGAATTTCAGTGCTGGCGCCCTAGCCGGTCTGGGCAACGGAGTGAACTACTTGCTGTGGGCGGGGGACCTGGGGACCGAGATGGCGCGGGTCCCCGCGCTGGCTGGAACCACCGATCAACTGCGCCGCGAGGGTTTGTACCAACAGTGGTTCACGATCGTGTCAGGAAAACTGCAGCTCGCCCTCACCCACCCTCGCTAGGCCGGCCGGGTTGACTGGAAGCAGACTCGCCAACTGCGCGTATCCGTGCAACACTGGACGAGTGGGATTCTTCATCAAGATGAACGGTGACAGCGAAGTCGGTGCTGGGGGCGGCGGCCTGCTCGGCACGTTCAACGAGATCTTCAACCCGGCCAGCAAGCACACGGCCGAACAGCTTCATCAGGACCGCACCGTCGGACGCATCACCAAGTCCAGCGGCGCGGGACCGATCGATTTCAACTCCGGCTCCATTCACCTCAACGTCAACGCCTCGGAAGTGGCTAACGCCGCCGACGCGGCCGACGACGACAAGGAAGTCTCACCGGAAGACTCCTCCAGCTAGCCTTCACCCGCGCCGAACATTGACGTCTCGCACCGTGGGCCTCGCCTCGCGCGATCCCGTAGCACCCGTCGGTCAAGCCAGCGACAGAAACAGCTTCTCGAGGCGGTCGACATCGACGTCCGTGGGTGCACCCG
>CBFGTA010000159.1:0-3891 GCA_965651595.1 uncultured bacterium
CACCGCCGTCGTAAGTTACAACAGTGAAATTACAGGGGGGTAAGGACACCTACGTCAAGTGGAATCTCAAATCTGTGCGCATATCTGGTGTAAAGTCACCCGACTGGCCACAACGAATAGTACTTTCGACTGAGGTCGATGAGTTCTCTGGACGCTTTCGGACCCAGCTCCCACTGCCCGTCGTCAACTCCTGGCCATCTCGTACAATGTCGTCCTTTGCCGGGAGGGTCGCCCGACCGCGGCCGCTATGTCCTGCAGTTGATCGGGTGTCATCTGAGATCCGAATTCCGAACCGGCCATCCGCGAGATCGTCTCCTCCATCAGAGTCCCCCCAAGGTCATTGGCACCCGAGCGGAGCAAGTCGACGCAACCGCTCGGGCCGAGCTTCACCCATGACACCTGAATGTTGTCGATCAGGCCGTCGAGCATGAGCCGACTCATGGCGGTGACAGCCCGATCTTCGCGTCGCGTACTTCCCGGCCGTGCCACGCCCGCCAAATAGATCGGAGAATTGTGGTGAATAAACGGAAGCCCGACAAATTCTGTGAATCCGCCAGTTTGCTGCTGAATCTCGGCGAGGGCGCGCAGGTGACCCACCCAATGTTCGGGATTGTCGACGTGGCCGTACATCATGGTCGAACTCGACGGGATCCCCAACCGATGAGCGGTTGTCACGACCTCGATCCACTGACTCGTCGGCAGTTTGCCTTTGGTAAGTACCCACCGAATGTCGTCATCGAGGATCTCTGCCGCCGTACCGGGGATCGAACCGAGACCAGCGTCGCGAGCCCGCCCCAGCCATTGCTCGATGCTCATATCAGCTCGGTGGGCTCCGTTGACGATTTCCATGGGACTGAATGCGTGTAGGTGCACATCAGGAGCCGTCTCTTTGACAACAGCAATCAGGTCAAAATACGCAGACGCTGGCAGACGCGGGTGGATACCACCTTGCATGCAGATCTCCGTGGCGCCAACGGCCACAGCCTCTTCGACTCGGGCGGAGATATCGCCAGGACTCAATGTATACGCGTCAGGGTCGGACTCGCGTTGAGCGAATGCGCAGAAACGGCAACCTGTGTAACAGACATTGGTGAAGTTGATGTTTCGGTTGATCACATAGGTCACGTCGTCTCCGACGACGGTCCGGCGTCGCTCATCAGCGATCGCACACAGTTCGTCTAGAACCGCGCCGTCGCTGCTCATCAGTTCCACCGCAGCTTGATGACGGCCTGGCTCACGCAGGGCGGCGGGCCGGGTCAGGGCGATCGTCATTGCCTGAGATAGCTCGCTGTCGAGCAGTGCAGGCCCTGCCGACTTGGTACGGGAACGGTCGGCCCGCAGGTCGATGGATTCCCAGTCGCCGTAGACACTCGCCATGTCAGACCGGGTTTGCTGCCGTCGGCCCTCGTTGTCGATTGCCGACGACAGGTCTGTGCGCCCCTGGTCCTCGCGTTGCGAAAATGTGTCGTAGCTGTCGGACTGCTCTTGCCAGGCACACGGTGTCGGCTCGGCATCGCGTGCCACGAGTCCATCGCTGTTGCTGAGAGCTTCGACGGCCGGGAGTAGCCGTGGGTCGACCCACTCAGCGCCTGCCCGCACATAGCGGGGATAAACGGTCAACCGTGGAACCAGGTCGGCACCCACTTTCTGACATGCAGACTCGAGTTCATCGAGTTGGGGCCAAGGGCGTTCCGGGTTGACGTGGTCAAGTGTCACCGGAGAGATCCCGCCCAAGTCGTCGATCCCGGCAGATAGAAGCTGATCGAGTTGTTCACCACGGTTGAGGTTTGGAGGCGACTGAACGGCAATGGCTGGTCCCAGCAAGATACGTGCAACCGCTACCGCCAATGCAAACGGTCGCCCTTCAGCATCGGGCCGACCCCGCATGGGCGTGTCGGGCTTGGCGCGAAAGTTCTGGATGATGACTTCTTGAATGTGGCCGAATTCCCGCGAAATCGATCGCAGTGCAAGCACTGAGTCGACATACTCCTCCGGCGTCTCGCCGATCCCAGCTAGAACTCCGGACGTGAAAGGGATCGCCAAGCGGCCAGCATCTTCGATGCATCGCAATCGGAGGGCGGGATCCTTGTCGGGCGATCCAAAATGGACGGCGCCGGGAGTGTTGAACAGGCGCTGTGAACTCGACTCCAGCATGAGTCCCATCGATGGACTCACCGGTCGCAGTTGCCGCAATTCCTCCCAGGTCAGGACGCCAGCATTCACGTGAGGCAGCAAACCGGTCGATTCGATCACCCGAATGCAGGCAGCGCGCACGTACTCGACGGTGCTGGTGTAGCCACGCTCCTGCAGGAACGAACGCGCCTGCGGCCAGCGATCCTCGGGTCGATCGCCCAAGGTGATCAGCACTTCCCGGCAACCTGCCTGCACCCCGGCCCGGGCAATCTGCTCTACCTCGTCGAGTTCCATATACATCCCCTGGCCATCACGCTGCAGTCGGGAGGGAGATGCCACGAACGTGCAATAGTGGCAGCGATCGCGGCAAAGACGAGTGAGCGGAACGAACACTTTCGGACTGTAGGTGATGCGGAGTCGTTCCACCGGTTCAGCTACGGAGCGCTGTTGCGAAGCGAATCGCCGATCGCGTACCCGTGCTGCCACTGCCAACACGTCTTCACTGGCGCTGCCCCGGGCTCCCAGCAAAGCCGTCGCCTCATCTGGCGACAATGACTGCCCGCGGTCTGCCCGGCGGAGAGCACGGGCCACTTCTCGTTCCGACCGCTGGGGCCGATCTGCCTCACTCGAAAGCCAATCCACCCGTATCACCTTACGGCCGAACCGTCCGATCGGCCGTAAGCGATGCGGTATCTGTGCTCGCGGCGCCTACCGCCCGGTGGCGCTGGCGAGGGTGACTGCCAAGATGCAGGTATGCGTGTGACTGTCTTGGCTGGCGGCGTAGGTGCTGCCCGGTTCTTGTCCGGGCTGGTCCACCTGCGCACGACCGATCTCCCTGAGCTTGAGGTCACCGTGATCGGCAACACGGGTGACGACGTGCGGATGTACGGACTGCAGGTGTGTCCGGACCTCGATTCCATCATGTACTGCCTAGCTGGAGTTTCCGATCCGGACCGGGGCTGGGGTCGGGCTGACGAGACGTTCGCGACCCAGACTGAACTCAATCGGTACGGAGCGATTCCGGACTGGTTCACCCTCGGAGACCGAGACTTCGCCACCCACATTTGGCGCAGTCACCTCCTCGATTCAGGCTATCCGTTGTCGGCCGTGACCTTGGCCCTGACGAGCAGGTGGGACATACCGGTTCGCTTGCTCCCCATGACCGACGATCGGGTAGAAACCCACGTGGTCATGACTACCGATGAGTGAGCTGCTCGGGCCATACACTTCCAGGAGTGGTGGGTTCGCTGGGGGGCCCGGATTCCCGCCCGA
Organism: uncultured bacterium; assembly: GCA_965651595.1. GTDB lineage: Bacteria > Actinomycetota > Actinomycetes > S36-B12 > UBA10799 > CBFGTA01. Next base: position 3,406 of record CBFGTA010000159.1, read on the forward strand.
GATTTCCTCTACGTGCAGGCAGACCAGGCCCAGCCAGCCCCGGGAGTGCTTGACGCGATCACCGAGGCTGATCTGATCTTTGTGGCCCCGTCCAACCCCATCGTCTCGATCGGGCCGATCCTGGCCATCGCCCCGATCCGTGATGCTCTCACCCGGGCAAGCGCGGCGGTAGTGGGGGTGAGCCCGATCGTGGGTGACGGTCCGCTGCGCGGCATGGCCGATGTGTGTCTGCGCGCCCGCCAGATACCAGTGTCGGCAACCGGTGTGGCACTGCATTACGGCAGCCGAGAAACCGGCGGAGTCATCGACTACTGGATCGTGGACGATCGAGATAGCGCCCAGGTGCCCGCTATCGAGGCAGCCGGGATCGCCTCTTGGTCAATGCCTACGATCTTCGACACACCAGTGTTGGCCGCCGCGGTGGCGCGAGAAGTGATCGAACGAACCGCTTCGGAAAGGTAGAGTGCTGTGGCCGATAATCCCGCG
>CBFGTA010000160.1:0-3845 GCA_965651595.1 uncultured bacterium
GGCAAGGGAACCACCGTTATCGACAATGCGCCGAGAGAACCTGAGATTCAGGACCTCTGTCACATGCTGGTAGCGATGGGAGCCGACATTGAGGGTGTCGGTACGGCCACCCTGTCGGTGACAGGTGTTGATTCGCTGCGCCCGACCACCCACGCGACCGTCCCCGACCGCATCGTGGCGGGTACGTGGGCTGTGGCAGCGGCCATGACTGGCGGCGACGTGACTGTCACGAACGCGCATGCGGCACACCTGGAGATCGCCCTCGATAAACTGGTCACGGCTGGTGCGCACATTGATGTGCGCGACAATTCGTTTCGGGTCACGATGAACGACCGACCACGTTCAGTCGACGTCGTGACTCTGCCCTATCCAGGGTTCCCCACTGACTTGCAACCTCAGTTCATCGCGCTCAACGCCGTTGCCGAAGGTGCGGCGATGGTGACGGAGAACCTCTTCGAGGCTCGTTTCCGTTTCGTTCAGGAGTTGTCGCGCCTTGGCGCCGAAGTGCGAACCGATGGTCACCACGCACTCGTCCGGGGTCGTCCGAGACTGTCGGGGGCCCCAGTGGAAGCAACTGACGTTCGGGCCGGGGCTGGTCTCGTGCTCGCGGGTCTTGTGGCCGAAGGTACGACGACCGTCTACGAGGTCGCACACATCGACCGTGGCTATGCGGACTTTGTTCCGCTCCTTCAACAACTCGGCGCGGATATTCGTCGTGAAGTACTGGACTGATGAGTAGCGCCCCTGTCGGGGTGGAATATCGTGAGCGGCATGACTGAGACGATTGCCGTAATCGGCGCTGGATTGATGGGTTCGGGGATCGCACAGGTGTCGGCGGTCGCTGGCCACACCGTGATCCTCCGCGACATCGACGATGCCTCTCTGCAGCGGGGCGTCGCCGGAATCGAGAAGTCGCTGACGAAGTTCGCCGCAAAAGGCGTCATCAGCGACGAGCAGGCGGGCGCAGCACTGGCGCGGATCTCCACCACCACGGATCTTGAAGCGGTCGCCACTGCTGACATCGTGGTCGAGGCCGTATTTGAGAAGTTGGACATCAAGACCGAACTTTTCGGCCACTTGGATCGACTGTGTCGTGATGGTGCGATCTTGGCCACGAACACCTCGGCAATCCCGATCACGACGATCGCGGCAGCCACGAGTCGTCCGGAGCATGTGGTCGGCACCCACTTCTTCAGCCCCGTGCCGATGATGCGCCTGGTTGAACTGGTGCGCGGATACAAGACCACCGACGAAACCATGGCAGCAGCCCGGAGCTGGGCCGAAGGCATCGGCAAGACAGTTGTGGTCGTCAATCGGGACGTGGCCGGATTTGTCACGACGCGGCTTATCACGGTGTTGGCGATGGAAGCTATCCGGCTCGTCGAATCCGGAATCATGTCAGCCGAAGACCTCGACACCGCGTGCGAGTTGGCATTTGGGCATCCCATGGGTCCACTCAAGACCGGTGACATGACCGGCTTAGACATCATGATGAACGCTTCGGCCAACATCTACGAAGACACGCAGCGGGAAGCTTGGTCGCCTCCGGAGTTGATTCAACGCATGGTAAGTTCAGGCGACCTTGGACGCAAGAGCGGTCAGGGCTTTTACTCGTATCAGCAGTGACGCCTTGCGTTGGTGTCTTACAGGCGGGCCTGGGCGTTCAAGTAGTCTGATCCCATGACTGAAGCTGCCGATTCTTCCCTCTCGCGCCCCCAACGTGATCGCCCCTGGATGATGCGGACCTACGCTGGGCATTCATCGGCTCGGGAATCCAACCGGCTGTTCCGCACGAACCTGGCGAAGGGGCAGACCGGACTGTCGGTGGCGTTCGACCTGCCCACCCAGACGGGCTATGACCCGGACAGCGCCCTTGCTCGTGGTGAAGTCGGCAAGGTGGGTGTACCGGTTTCACACGTGGGTGACATGCGTAGCCTGTTCGAGGACATTCCTCTCGACCAGATGAACACGTCCATGACTATCAACGCCACTGCCATGTGGTTGTTGGCGCTGTATCAGACCGTAGCCGAGGAGCAGGGAGCCGATGCTGCGGCACTGCAGGGAACCACTCAGAACGACATCATCAAGGAGTACCTGTCGCGCGGCACTTACGTGTTTCCGCCCGGGCCCTCGTTGCGGTTGATCACCGACATGGTCGCCTATACGGTGACCACTATTCCCAAGTGGAACCCGATCAATATCTGCAGCTACCACTTGCAGGAGGCTGGCGCTACTCCGGTTCAGGAAATCGCCTATGCCATGTGCACTGCCATTGCAGTCCTGGACGCGGTCAGGGAGTCGGGCCAGGTTCCGGAAGACGAGTTCGGCAACGTCGTTGCCAGGATCTCTTTCTTCGTCAACGCTGGCGTGCGTTTCGTCGAAGAGATGTGCAAGATGCGTGCCTTCGTGCAGTTGTGGGATGAACTGACCGCGTCTCGTTACGGCGTCACCGACCCGAAGCAACGCCGGTTTCGCTACGGCGTCCAGGTCAACTCCCTGGGTCTGACCGAAGCCCAACCCGAGAACAACATCCAGCGGATCGTCCTCGAAATGTTGGCCGTCACACTGTCGAAAGACGCCCGAGCCCGCGCGATCCAACTACCAGCGTGGAACGAAGCCTTGGGGCTGCCTCGGCCTTGGGATCAACAGTGGTCCTTACGGATACAGCAGGTGCTCGCCTACGAATCCGACCTACTCGAGTACGGCGATATCTTCGATGGATCAACAGTCATCGAGAACAAGGTCGGCGATCTCGTCGAGCAAGCGCGCGAAGAGATCGATCGCGTACAGGAGATGGGCGGTGCGGTTGCTGCCGTCGATTCGGGCTACATGAAGCAGCAACTAGTTGCCTCCCACGCCGAGCGGCGAGCCCGCATCGAGGCCAGCGAGGACATCGTCGTCGGACTCAATAAGTTCACCACGACCGAACCGAACCCGCTGCTGGCCGACTTGGACGCGGCGATCCAGACAGTTGACCCGCGCACGGAAGCAGCGGCGATCGAGGCGATCGAACAATGGCGCTCTGAACGCGACGCCAGCCTGGTGGCTGAGGCGATCGCACAACTGACTCAAGACGCCCGCACGGACACCAACCTCATGGAAGCTTCCCTGCGTTGTGCGCGAGCCGGTGTCACGACGGGGGAGTGGGCCCAGGCGCTACGTGAAGTCTTCGGTGAGTTCCGGGCCCCCACCGGGGTCTCGGGTGCCGTGGGAGTAGCTAGGGCCGGTGACCAGCTGGCAGCAGTCCGGGAGGCGGTCAGTCGCACGGGCGAGGAACTCGGTGGGCGGGTACGACTGCTCGTGGGCAAGCCCGGACTCGACGGACATTCCAATGGGGCCGAACAGATTGCCGTGCGGGCTCGGGATTGCGGCTTCGAAGTGGTTTATCAAGGGATTCGGCTGACTCCCGAACAGATCGTGGCGGCGGCAGTCGACGAGGATGTCCATTGTGTGGGATTGTCGATCTTGTCTGGATCACACATGGAGCTGGTGCCCGACGTCGTGGAGGGGCTCCGCGCCGCCGGCGCCACCGACGTGCCGGTTGTTGTCGGTGGGATCATTCCCGATGCCGACGCCGCCCGACTCAGGGAAGCGGGAGTAGCTGAAGTGTTTACCCCGAAAGACTACGAGGCGACCGACATTATGGCTCGCGTCGTGGGTCACGTGCGTCGCGCTCGTGGCCTCGCTGACATTTCTCAATGAGTGTGAGATGCCCGACCGCCAGCTGGCAGGTTCAGGCGACGGAACGACGGGGCTGTTAAGAGACGATCCCCAAGGTGCTTTGAGCGACGGCCTGCTCGATCTCCTCGGCAGCGGCCTTGGCACCTTCTCCACGCTGCCGAGGG
>CBFGTA010000161.1:0-3817 GCA_965651595.1 uncultured bacterium
GTGTCCGAGGTTGCCGCGGAGTTGGCGTGTGATTGGCACACCATCAACGACGCGGTCATCACGTATGGGCAAGCACTGTTGGATGCTGACCGGAAACGGTTGAATCGCACGACCGCGATCGGGCTCGACGAAACCAACTATGTGCGGATTGGTCGCCGGCACGCCAGCTACGCCACGACCGTGTGTGACGTGGACAATCACCAGATCATTGACATCTTGCCTAGCCGTCGTTTTGTTGACGTAGCAGGCTTTATCAACGCCCAACCAGAGGGCTGGAAGCAGCGCATCCGCTACGGCGCGTTAGACATGTCAGCCGCGTACGCGGCCGTCTATACGGTGATCCTGCCCCACGCGGCCCAAGTCGTCGATCATTTCCATGTCCAGCAGCTCGCCAACCGATGCCTGGATCAAGTGCGACGCCGGGTGCAAAACGAGCAAACCGGTCACCGTGGCCGACGCAATGACCCACTTTACCGAATACGACGCTCGCTACTGGTCGGCGAGGAACGACTAACCCCGACAGCAGCCCAGCGGCTGTCCTCACTGCTGGCACTGGGCGACCCGAAAGCCGAAGTCTCGATCGCGTACCGAGTCAAAGAACGCCTGCGCGACTTCTACCGCTGCACAAACATCGCCACCGCCCGAGCAATGCTGAGTGATCTCATCGAACACTGCCGACGCACCGCGATGCCGCCAGAGGTACAGAAACTCGGCCGGACCCTGCACCGCTGGTTCGACAAGATATGCAACTACCACCTCGCCCAAGTCACCAACGGACCCACCGAAGCCATCAACAACTTGATCAAACGCATCAAACGAGTTGGCTTCGGATTCCGCAACTTCCACAACTACCGAATCCGAGCACTCCTCTACGCCGGCAAACCCAACTGGCGCATCCTCGGATCCATCACCGTCACATGAACAACCCCGCTGAAATCCGAAGAGCCCGACAACGACGGGATCGCCTGCGAGTAGGTTTCCCGCGGCTAACCGTCGGCTATGAGGCGCATGGTTTGGGGCGAGGTTCGGGGCCGACGGGTGCTTTCTGGGGTGGGTGCGAAGTCTGGTGACTCTACCCTGGCGCGCCCGTAGGGATTCGAACCCCAAACCTTCTGATCCGTAGTCAGATGCTCTATCCGTTGAGCTACGGGCGCATGTCGCTGATGCAACCTCATGGAGTTTACGCGATAGGCCCGAATCCCGCCACAGGGGAGTGGCTACCGCAGCTCTCAGGCGGGAGCCGCCTGTGGATACTGCCAGCTGAATGTCGGAGCAGCGAGTAGTATTCGAACATACGTTCTATCAAAGGTGTTTGGTAGGCAGGCACGAACCGGGATTGCTAAGAGGGGGTGGTGGCATGGCAGTGGAGTCTTCGGCGACGGTGTCTTGTGCTGGGCCCATCACCGGTTCTAGCGCAGAAGCTGTCCGGGCCAACCTGGTGGATGTAGGCAACCTGGTGGATCACGCCCTCAGTGAGATCCAGGAGTTGTCCGGGGAACAAGCGTCAGCGCTGTTGTCCGTTCTCGAAGTTGCAGCAGGCAAGGTCGATGCGCTGCGATTGGCGCTCGTGGGTCGGGTGGAACGGAGCAAAGTGTGGGAGGCAGATGGGCCCACGGGCACTCCCGCTTCGTTCCTCAAGCGTGAGCATGGTGTCGATCACGGTCGGGCCCAGGCGGACCTTCGCGCCGCACAAGCTTGCGAGGAGCACGATGAGCTAGACCTGGCACTCAAAGCCGGCAAGATCGGGCGGGCCGAGCTCGATCTCATGGTTCGATACGGCCGTCGCACACCCGAGCGGGCCGCCGTGTTCGAACAGTTCGTTCCCATGTTCGTTGAGTTGGCTGGAAAAGGCAGTATGTCCGCCTTGCGTCGGGGCTTGCAGGTGTGGGCCGACCAGGTGGACCCTCTGTCGACCGTGGCAGTCGAAGCCGAGGCCCACGACCGTCGCGGACTCTACGTCAGCGAGGTCGCAGATGGTGTCAAGATCGACGGCTTCTTCGGGCCGGAGCAAGGAATCCGGGTGATGACTGCTGTCAACGCAGCAGTAGCCGCTCACTACCGGTCGCGCCAAGCAGAGGATGAGGCCACGCGGGGAGTGGGGGCCGCAGGGGCCAACACTGAACGCCATGAGCATGACGGTGGATCTTTGCCCGTTATGTCGACTGCGGCTCAGCGGGCCGACGCATTCATCGAGTCCATCATCGATCCGGTCTTGGCTGGTGGGATGCTACCCACTTGTGGGGGAGCACTCCCGACAGTAACTGTCACCGTCCCGATCAATCGAATCGGCCGGCCCGACGAACCCGTCACTCCCGCCGAGATTCTGGATGCTGTAGTCCAGGCAACCCAGGGGACTCCCGCACCCCGACGGCGGCGTGATGTCTCGTTGGCCCCGGCGCAGTTGGTTCCGCAGTCTGCGGGGGTCTCGACGGCGAATGAGGCAACCCAGGGCCCAGTGTCGGCTCAGCCGATGGTGGGGCTGCTACGAACGCCCAACGGGCCTGGCGAGTTCGTCGTCAGTGGGCGGATGGCCCAACAGTTGTCCTGTGACGCGACGATCCAACGGGTCATGGTTGATCCGGTGGGCAAGCCCCTCGATGTGGGGCGCCGGACACGGCTGATTCCCGAGCAGATTCGTTCCGCTTTGATCGTCCGAGATGGAAGGTGCCGGTTCCCGTTCTGCACGAAGCCAGCTGGTTGGTGTCATGCTCATCACGTCGTCCACTGGTCACAGGGAGGGCCAACAAGCCTCGACAACTTGATCTTGCTGTGTTCAGCGCATCATCATCAGATCCACTCGGACAACATCCCGATCGAGTTTGCTGACGGCATCCCGCAAGTGCGACTGGACCGAGCCCGAGCCCGCGGACCTACCGCCCACCCCCTGCGGCTGTAGGGCTAGGAGGGGCAGCGTGTCGGGGGCGGGCGTACCGAGGGCCCACCCCCTGCGGCTGTAGGGCTAGGAGTTGTGTTTCGTGGGTTGGTGACGTTCGGCGGGTGGTCGGTGGACAGGTGAGGTCCTCCGGGTGGGATGTGAAACTACCAAGAATCGCATTCCGCCAAGGAGGACCTTATGACCCACCGTAATGTGCCTCTCACTCCGGAGGGCCGCTGCCGCTCACTCCGGAGGGCCGCTGCCGCGAGTGCCTGGAAGCAGAGTCTTGTGGGGTTTCGTTCGTGGAGGGTTGGGGCCGCCGCTGCGCGTGCCTGGAAGCAGATCGAGGACGTCCGATCTGCCACGTCGCGGCGGCGTTCCGGATCGCCCGCCAAACGCTCGGGAAATGGCATGCACGGTGGGTTACCGAGGGTGAGGTTGGGCTGGAGGATCGATCAAGCTGGCCGCTGTCGTCCCCGCGTCAGACACCGGTCGAGGTCGAGGACCTGATCGAGAAGTTACGTCGTACGCACAAGGTTGGGCCGGTGCAGCTGGGTGCACTGACGGCAGTGTGATCGTCAAGCCCCGAGCAGGCAGTGAAGTCCTGTCTGCGTGCAGATGCGTGCAGATGCGTGCAGATTGTGTCCGAAGCGAACTGGCCCCGGACTGCGGTGCCCGACTGAGTCGGTCCTCGGTGAGGATTGCCGACTAGTCTGGTCGTGTGGCATGCGAGAAGTGGTCGAGGTCCCCGGGCGCAGCTCGCGGAACTGCTCGGCGTGAGGGTCGTGTGGCATGCGTTAAGTGGTCGAGGTCCCCGGGGCATGACCCAGGGCCCGGGGACGGTGTCGGTCGGGGTAGCTACGGTCCGGTCGACCTGGTTGCGGTGTGGCGCGGTGTTTGGGAACGGCGCGGTGTTTGGGAACGGCGCGGTGCCTGGGAACG
>CBFGTA010000162.1:0-3812 GCA_965651595.1 uncultured bacterium
AGGCTCAGGTCGCGCATGGGGTAGCCGCATTCGATTGATCGCAAGACGAGGTCCGTTGATGCCAGCTTCAGCAGAGTCGTCGTTTCGCTCATATTCGAATCGCCCACGATGACATGTAAGCGGCGGTACTTGTCTGCGTCCGCGTGTGGTTCGTCTCGAGTATTGATGATCGGCCGCGACCTGGTGGTCGCGCTAGAAACACCTTCCCAAATGTGTTCGGCTCGCTGACTCAAATGGAAAGAGGCACCCTGGGAGGTTGTCACGATCTTCCCGGCTCCGGTCAGCAGTTGGCGTGATACAAGAAACGGAATCAGGGAGTCGGCGAGTCGAGTGAACTCGCCGTGCCGGGAAATGAGGTAGTTCTCGTGGCACCCGTAGGAATTTCCGGCCGAATCAGTGTTGTTCTTAAACAGGTAGATCGTCCCTTCGACGCCTTCTTCGCACAGGCGTCGGGAGGCGTCAACGACAAGTCCCTCCAGGATGAGTTCCCCGGCGCGGTCGTGGGCGACGCATTCGACGACGCTGTCACACTCGGCAGTGGCGTACTCGGGGTGAGAACCGACGTCGAGGTATAGCCGTGCTCCATTGCGCAAGAAGACGTTGGAACTGCGTCCCCATGACACCACTCGTCGGAAGAGGTAGCGAGCCACTTCGTCCGGAGACAGGCGCCTTTGGCCTTGGAATGAACACGTGACACCGTACTCGGTTTCGATGCCAAAGATACGGCGGTCCACGTTCGTCGTCTAACCCGCTGATGTCAACAGGTCAGCAACTGTTGCCGCTGATAGTCGCCTAAAGGTCCGCCGCGGTCGATGCCTGGCGAGCAGGGCTACTTCTAGGTCAGGCGCAGTGAGGGGCTCGGCGGATCGTCCGTGACTCAAGGCCTCGGTAGCCAATGCCAAGGCTTCCTGCAGAGACTCCAGGGCGGAGAAACGACTGCCGACCACACGAGAAATCGCCTCGCTCGCTCCCCCCATCACGACGAATCCTTGCTCGTCCGCCACTGAACCATCGAACGTCAGGCGGTACAGTTGGTCGTCGTCACAGGTGGCGCCCACTTCGGCCACGACCAACTCAACCTCGTAGGGCTTGGGAGCCTCTGTAAACACCGTCCCCAAAGTACGTGCGTAGGTGTTGGCGAGGCTGCGGGCAGTAACGTCGGAGCGGTCATAGGAATAGCCACGCAAGTCGGCGTACCGTACTCCCGCTTGCCGAAGGTTCTCGAACTCGTTGTACTTGCCCACTGCGGCGAACGCTATCCGATCGTAGATTTCGCTCACTTTGTGCAGTGCCCGGCTCGGGTTCTCGGCGACGAACACGATCCCGTCGGGATACTGCAAGACGACAACTGACCGACCGCGGCTGATCCCTTTGCGCGCGTAGTCGGCCTTGTCTTTGATGATCTGTTCCGGTGATACGTAGAACGGCATGCTCATTGCGCGGCGCTCCCATGATCGAGGTGAGCGACAGGCCCGTCGGGTGAGAGCATGCGCAGTTCGACAACTCGTTCGACGAGCGGCTCGAGTGACTCGGCGCCGATAGTTCGGAATCCTTCTGCAGTCACGACACTGACGACGGGAAAGATCCCCCGCGCGAGGTCCGGACCGCCGGTCGCAGAATCGTCGTCGGCGGCGTCGTAGAGTGCCTGGATCGCCGCCATGATGGCAGATCGTTCGTCGAGGTGTTCGGAGAACAGTTTCTTGAGGGAGCCTCGAGCAAACACACTTCCCGAGCCCACTGAATGGAAGCGATGCTCTTCATAGCGGCCCCCGGTTACGTCGTAGGAAAAAATCCTTCCCACCTCGAGTCGGCGGTCGAACCCGGCGAGCAGCGGTACGACTGCCAGACCCTGCATGGCCAACGACAGATTCGACCGAAGCAGGGTGGCTAGCCGATTCGCTTTGCCCTCGAGGGATAGTTCCGCGCCTTCGATCTTCTCGTAGTGCTCAAGTTCCACTTGATAGAGGCGAACCAGTTCTACGGCGAGGCCAGCAACCCCTGCGATCCCCACGATGGTGTAGTCGTCGGCCGGAAATACTTTCTCAATATCGCGCTGAGCGATGATGTTGCCGGCAGTGGCGCGCCTGTCGCCAGCCATCACCACGCCGCCAGCGAAAGTCAAGGCAACTATTGTTGTGCCGTGAGGCAGTGGATCGGACGTCGTCGTGTTGATCCGTTGAGCGTCTAACTCGGTAGCTCCTGAATGGCGCAGCAGTTCAGCGAACGAAGCTGTCGTTGAGGTGAGCCACGTGCGCGAGAAATCAGGTGACTGCTCTGAGGTCACGAACTCATTCACCGCCCTTTTGCACAAAAGACGCCACAAATTCGGCCGCGTTCTCTTCTAGGACGTCGTCGATTTCGTCGAGGATCGCGTCGACGGACTCATCGAGATTGTCTGCTTCGGCCGACGTTGCGGCCGGACTGGGGGGCTCCGTCTGGGCGTCGGTTGATTCTGAACGTGGTGCGCGAGCCCGATCTTGTTCAGCTGCCATGTCGATCTCCTCAATCAGATCCCCTCTGGGTTGTGGCCCGAGGGTAGGTACACATCAGCCTATCTGTCCGTGCCGCGGGAGAGCGCATCCAATAGAGCCGACGCATCCGCGCATGAATCCATGAGGGGTTCGATTGCCTCCCGGCTGCCCCGAAGAGGGTCCAGCGTTGAGAGGCGCTTCAATGGGGTAGCCGGTCCGAAGTCGAACACCACCGAGTCCCAAGACGCTGCTGCTAGGTTCTCGCCATAGCGACGAACACACTCGCCCCGGAACCAGGCGCGAGTGCCGCTGGGAGCAGTGGTGACTGCCTCGGTCACGGCTTCCGGAGCCACCAGTCGTTGAAGGCGACCCGTGTTTTCGAGCTTCCGGGCGATCCCACGAGTGGGATGGATCTCGGAATACTGCAAGTCGATCAGAGCTAGACGGGGATGGCTCCAATCGAGTCCGTCACGACGTCTATAGGCCTGCAGCAGATCGAGCTTCGTCACCCAGTCCAAACGCCCGACACACGACATCGGATCAGCATCGAGATCCCTGAGGACACTCTCCCAAAGCGCCAACAGCTGTTCGGCTTCGCCGCCCAGTAATGGCTCGGAGGAATCCCGTACGAGTTCGCAAGCAGCTTCCCAGTAGAGGTATTGGATCTCGATGGCTGTACAGCGTTGTCCGGACTCGAGGCTGATCTTGTGGAGTAGTTGCGGGTCATGAGAAACAGCGTGCATCTCGGCGACGGGATCAGCCACGGCTAGTCCGGGAGGTATTCGTCCCGTCTCGATCAAACCCATGACGAGGGCCGTCGTTCCTAGCTTGAGGTAGTTGGCGGTGTCGGCGAGGTTGGCGTCTCCGACGATGACGTGCAATCTGCGGTAGGCCGCTGGGTCTGCGTGGGGCTCGTCACGGGTGTTGATGATGGGCCGCTTCAGCGTTGTCTCGAGCCCGACGATTTCTTCAAAGAAATCTGCGCGCTGGGATATCTGGTACTGCAGGTCGCGGCCGTCTTGCCCCCGACCAAGGCGTCCTGCCCCGCAGATCACTTGGCGCGTGATGAAGAAAGGAACCAGTGCGTCTACGACTGCCGAGAAGGCAACGGCGCGGGTGAGCAGGTAGTTCTCGTGCGTGCCGTAGCTCGCGCCCTTGTTGTCGGTGTTGTTCTTGTATACGCGAACATCGAGTCCACTGTTGTGGAGGCTGGCCGTCGCAGCCCCGGTCTGCATGATCAGTTCCCCTGCACGGTCGTAGACCACTGCGTCTAAAGGTGTCAGAACTTCGGGACTGGAGTATTCGGGATGAGCGTGGTCGACGTAGAGTCGGGCCCCGTTC
>CBFGTA010000163.1:0-3535 GCA_965651595.1 uncultured bacterium
TGGATACCAGCAGGTAGAGGGATTGTCGTTGCTCATCGTTGAGTGTTTCGACGGACCACAGCTGGTTGCGATCCACGCCGAGCACATGGGCACATAACAGGTCAGATTCGACGACGGCCGTGGGTTCGGCGATGCCCGCCCGGATCAGAATCTGCCGAACGCGGGTTCGGGCTTGTCGAACGGTGAGACCCCTAGCCATGTTCGGCGCGGGCGGCCCGATCGGCGGCCACGCAGGAGTCGACTACCGGGTCGAGTTCTCCGTCGAGAACGTGGTCAAGGTTGTAGGCCTTGAAGCCAGTGCGATGGTCTGCGATTCGGTTCTCAGGGAAGTTGTAGGTGCGGATCCGCTCGCTCCGGTCGACCGTGCGAACCTGTGCGCGCCGAGCTTCCGATGCTTCGGTATTGCGCTTTTCTTCCTCGATGGCGATCAGCCGAGCGCGAAGGATTCGCATGGCCTGTTCCTTGTTTTGAAGTTGTGACTTCTCGTTCTGACACGAGACCACCACGCCGGTCGGAACGTGCGTGAGGCGTACGGCAGAGTCGGTGGTGTTGACGCTCTGTCCCCCTGGACCGGAAGACCGATAGACATCGGTGCGGATGTCGTTAGGGTCGATCTCGATGTCGATCTCTTCGGTCTCCGGTAAGACGAGGACGCCGGCGGCCGAGGTGTGGATGCGGCCTTGGGATTCAGTGACTGGCACTCGCTGGACTCGGTGGACGCCGCCTTCATACCGCAGGCGATCATAAGGGGCGTCACCGGATTCGGGAACGCCTTTCGACTTGACGGCCAGCGCGGCGTCCTTCAGTCCTCCCAGGTCAGATTCATTGGCTTCGAGGACCTCGATCTTCCAGCCACGGCGCTCCGCATAACGGGTATACATGCGAACCAGATCGGCGGCGAACAGCGCTGACTCCTCGCCACCTTCGCCCGACTTGATCTCCAAGATGACATCGGATCCGTCGAGGGGGTCGCGAGGTATCAGTAGTTCGTTGAGGACCTCGGCCGCCGCGAGCCTCTGTTCGCGCAGGGTTTCGGCCTCGGTCGCGAAGGAATCGTCGTCAGCGGCAAACTCTTCGGCCGCCGCCAGGTCATCGCCAATCCGCAGCCAGTTCCGATACGCAGCGATGATCGGACGCAGTTGCGCGTGGCGCCGCCCTACTTTGCGGGCCTGGGCTGGATCGCTGTGCAGGCTGGGCTCCGAGAGTCGCTGCTCGAGCGATTCGTACTCGCTCTGCAACTCCTCACAACGTTCAAACATGCCGGGCCTGCCCTCTGCAGCGAACTGTGATGTCCTACTTGGACTCGGCGGTCTTGCCCTTGCCGAAGCGCTTTTCGAACTTGGCGACACGACCACCAGTGTCGAGGATCTTCTGCTTGCCGGTGTAGAACGGGTGGCATTGGCTGCACACGTCGGCGTGAATACTGCCGTTCTTGGCTGTCGACCGAGTCACAAACGAGCTACCACAGGTACAGGTGACCTGGGTGGGGCCGTATTCGGGGTGAATGCCTTGCTTCATGGTTTCTCCTGATCATTACCGTTCCGGGTCGGCCCGAGTGGCCGTGAAGCGGAATCGACTGTCTAGTCTCGCATAACCTGCCCGCGAACACCCGAGCGGGTTGCCTTCGGTCGGTCTCGACGCACCGTGCGTCCGACCTGTGCCGTGGCGCCAAGGATGACCCCGAGACTGATCGCCCGACTACAGCTCAGCGAATTCCTTGTCCTGGTGAGGGGCCGACGGGGTCGACTGTTGCACCTGCAGCAGGAATTCGTAGTTGCTTTTCGTTGCCCGCAGCTTACTCAGCAGCAATTCGATCGCCTGGGTCGTGTCGAGTGCGTGCAGCACCCGGCGCAACTTCCAGTTGACCTTCAGCTCGTCCGCACCCATGAGCAGTTCTTCTCGGCGAGTGCCCGAAGCTTCGACATCGACTGCCGGGAAGATGCGCTTATCGGCTAGTCGCCGGTCGAGTTTGAGTTCCATGTTGCCCGTACCCTTGAACTCTTCGAAGATGACCTCGTCCATTCGTGAGCCCGTCTCCACGAGTGCTGTCGCCAGGATCGTGAGCGAGCCGCCATTCTCGATGTTGCGGGCAGCGCCAAAGAACTTCTTGGGCGGATAGAGCGCGGCCGAGTCGACGCCGCCGGACAAGATTCGACCGCTCGCGGGCGCAGCCAGGTTGTAGGCCCGCCCGAGGCGCGTCATGGAATCGAGTAAAACCACCACGTCGTGGCCGAGTTCCACGAGGCGTTTGGCCCGCTCGATGGCCAGCTCTGCCACTGTGGTGTGGTCTTCGGCCGGGCGGTCGAACGTCGAAGCGATCACTTCGCCCTTGACCGATCGTTGCATGTCGGTCACTTCTTCGGGCCGTTCGTCGACGAGCACAACCATCAGATGACATTCGGGATTGTTGGTGGTGATCGCATTCGCAATCCGCTGCAAGACGATCGTCTTGCCAGCCTTCGGTGGGCTAACGATCAAGCCACGCTGACCTTTGCCGATCGGAGCCACCAGATCAATGATGCGGGCGGTCATGTTGTGGGATTCTTCATCGCTGGCAAGGCGGAGACGATCCTGCGGGTACAGCGGCGTCAGCTTGCCGAAGTCCACTCGCTGCTTTGACGCGTCCGGCTCTTGACCGTTGACCGTGTCGATACGGACGAGCGGGTTGAACTTCTGTCGTGATTCGCCGTCTTTGGGCTGCCGAATCACTCCGGTAATCGCATCGCCCTTGCGCAGTCCGTTTCGGCGGACCATCGACAGCGACACATATACATCGTTGGGTCCGGGCAGATAGCCGGTCGTGCGGACGAACGCGTAGTTCTCCAACACGTCCAGGATTCCAGCAACGGGGATCAGGACATCATCGTCGGTCACCTGCGGATCGTCGCCATCCTGGCGGGGCCTACCGTCTCGCCCGCGATCGCGGTCGCGACCTCGACGACGCCGACGATTGTTGTTGTTACGCCCCTGGTTGTCGCCATCGGCATCGCGGGAGGACTTGTTGCCGCCCTGCCCACCGTCAGAACTGCCCGAGTTGCCATCGGATCCGCGCTCGGTGCGCCCACCCTCGCCTTGGTTGCGGTCTCCGCCACGGCGTGGGTCACGGCCACCGTCGCCACCGCGCTGACGGGTATCGCCGCCTTCTCTGGTCTGTTCGTCCTGGGAGACACCACGCGTGGCAGGAGCCTCGCTAGTCTCCTGCTTGGGTGTCGACTGTTCCGAGGCCTGCGCAGCGCCTTCAGGGTGGCTGGCGGATTGGGATTTTCGGTTCGAACGGCTCCGCTCAGACTTGGCGGAGGAACCGTCGCCGGAAGATCCGGCAGAACGGCTCGAGCCTGCCGATTGCTGTTGGATCGCTGCGACGAGGTCGCCCTTACGCATTCCGCGGGCGCCCGAGATTCCCATCTCGGAGGCGATCTTCTTGAGCTCCGGCAGCAGCAGCGACGACAGGTCGCGGCCGGCAGGTGTAGTTGTCGTTGTGTCAGACAATGTTTCTCAGTCTCTTTTCCAGTGTCCCGAGGGACTCTCTCAGCAT
>CBFGTA010000164.1:0-3486 GCA_965651595.1 uncultured bacterium
ATCCGCACTCATGCCCGCGAAAGTCGCTTGCCACTGCTTTCGGACCCTTTCGGCGAACCGTTCTTCGCCAGTCAGCCGATAGGCAAGGGCATTGACGTTGGCGACCTGGGTGAGGTGGTTGTCCTGAAAGTACCGGGCCGGTTTATTGTAGAACTCGATGATCTGCGTGACCCAGGGTTCGATGGTCGCTGCGCGCTCATCGACGAAGCCCTGCTCCTTCGCCACGAGGTAGCCGCCGAGCAGTTTGATCATCGCGTGGTTGAACTCGAGCCGCGTCTCGGTGAACTGATCGGAACGTTCGTCCCCTGGCCCCGGCCCGGAATAGGTGAGGCCGTCGCTCGCCGCGTACTTCTCGAGTGCGTCTACGATGGCATCGCATCCGCTTCTGTCCCCCGCGAGACAGGCGTGGCCCGCCCGGGAGGCCGATGAACTGACGCTGCCGAGTTCCTCGCTGCCACGGATGCCGGTGCCCTTGGGCTGAGTGATGTCGCCGAGTATGTTGATCGGCCGCCACTCCTCAATTCGGCATGCGCTGCCCAGTGCAATTGATGTCTTCCAGAGTTTCACCCGCTCGAACGGATCCAGCGGCTGGAAGCGATCGACGCAGACCATGTCCGCGGGTACTTCGGCCAACTGCGCTGCGTCCGTCTCTAGTGTGATCGCCAGCCCGGTGTCCTCATTGAACGTGGCCATGGCATTCCGGGTAGCGCTCCCAACCTGCCCATCGAGCGGACCAGGTTGGCAGCCTCGGGCGTCCAGAAAGGTTTGGAGGGCAAGAACATCCTGCGAGGCCAGAGCAGGGCTACCGGTGTTGAGAACCAGAACTCCAAGCAGCGCTGCAACAATCCGTCCGATAACTCTCATCATCTCAGTCCTATTCGTTTCCAATAAGCACAACAATGATTCAATCGAAGACCAACTTTGGCGACACACTCCGCCAATTTGCAGCACGTTGGGTGGTGACCATACAACGAGTAGTCTGAATCCTCAATGTTGCGTCAGGCGCTCAAGCTCTTGGGGACTTCAACGGATTGCTCGTCGCCCATGTGGTGCAGGCGGACCTGATCCTGCGGACTGCGATGAGCCTGCCTAGTCGCCCGGTTTGGGCAGCACGCCCGCAGCTAGCCCGCCATGGCGGCTTCGTAGGCTGACTGCGTCTGGGCGAACGCCGAGCGCTCGGGTCGTGGGGCGCCGAGGTGCAGATGCCGCAGCTCGTTCATGAAGTCGGACAACAACTGCGGCCCACCGTCTTCCAGCACCTGTGCGCCCGTCGCAAGCTCGGGCGCGGGGAGCGTGTGACGCAGCCCCCAACTGCCCATCACCGCCACTTCAGTGAGCAGCTCCGCAGGACGACCGGTAGCCTGTTCGGTCGGCGCATGTACGAAATCATGCGCTATTGGGACGAAGCGAGGGCAGAGGAGGAAGCTGCGGGGCGCGAGTTCGCGGCAGCCTGGCGAGCGCGACCAAAGTGGGTCGTTTCACGCACTCTCGCCTCGGTTGGCCCCAACGCCACGCTGGTGAGCGGCGATCTCGAAGACTTCGTGGAGGCGCTGAAGGCGGAGCAGGAGGGCGAGATCGAGGTCGCGGGGCCGGAACTGGCCGGTCGCCTCACCGAACTCGGGCTGATCGATTCCTACCAGCTCTACCTGTGCCCGGTCGTGCTCGGAGGTGGAAAGCTATTCTTCGCCGGCGCTCGACCGCCCCTCCGCCTCGAATCGAGCGAACAGATCGGCTCGACGGTGAAGCTGACCTACGTCCCGGCGTGACGCGAGGCCCGTTGCGGGGTTCGGAGAGACGGCCGGGCTCCGTAGGATCCGTGGGAGCTGGGTCGCGCTCAGCATCGTCCCATCTGGCTGGCGTAGCGCGCCCGGCGCGCTTCGACGGCCTGACGAGGGGTGGACGAGCCCCAATTGCGGCCGGGGAACTTCTGTTCGAACCGGGCCGCCACGCCGAGCCAGTAGTCGATCCAGCGCTTGCCGTGCGTCAGGCAGCCCTGCCTGAACACAGCGGCGTGCGAGAGCTCGTGCGTGATGTTGATCACGCCCGTGCCGCCGCTCACGTCCGAGGCCAGGTAGACTTCGGAGCGGCGCTTGCCGGGCTCCCAGCTGGTGCAACCGTAGACCGCGGACCGGCACCGGCTCTTGAGGCTGGCACTGGAGACGATGTTGATCCGCGCCACACCGGAGCGGACGGCCTCGTCAACGAGGAACTCCAGCAGGGCGGCATCGGTAACCGCCCTCGCCAGTTGCTGCCTCAGTGCGCTGGCGCTGGCACCGAGAGATGAGGCCGGCGCGAGGGTTACGACGACAAGGGCGGCCGCCAGAAGCAGGCGGGACCAGTCTTTCATATAACGGCCTTTTAGCTTGAGGTATGGTGGGAACAAACCGAAACGCGACGGTGCCCACTTCTTATCAAGTCGGCACCGTCGCTTTCGATAGGCTGATCTGATCCCGATCAGGACGGATTGGGCACCTGACGGGGAAGCCCGTCGAGGTTTACAGTATGCTCCGAGATGACCCCACCGTTGTTGACGGTGACTTTCATCCGCACCGACTGCAGAGCGGCCGAGTGGAAATTCGCGTCGAGGTCCTTGAAGACAAATTGCCACTTGCCGTTGGCTCGGACACCTCTGAAGGGGCCGGGGTCGGTGTTGCTGCTAGAGAGCACCTCCGGGGTTCCAGAGCAGCGTCCGAGGCCGCGTTCCATTAGAACCAACTTGCGCCCCGTAGGAGATGTGATCGAAGCGAAGTGATCGTTTTCGCACTCGGTCTTGAAGGAGAAATGCAACTCCCAGTCGGTGATCCTACCCGACACTGGCACTTCAAACGTTGCAACAAGGCCGGCCGCGCCGCTTGCGGTATACTGCGTCGGCCCGGCTGCGCCCGCGACGAACTTCGCTACTTGCGGGTGATCGGCCGCAACCGCCGCACACCACGCCTGGCCATTGAGCGCTGTGAGCGCAGGCTGGTTCCAGCTACTGCCGCCGGCGCCGTCCCGCATCCATTGGCGATACTCTTCAGCCGCCTGACGTGTTCTCGGGCCGATTGTTCCATCCGGACTACCGGAGCTGAAGCCCAGCGCATTCAACTGATTCTGTACGCATCGAATCCCGGGTTGCTCGGCAGCAGCTGGTGTTGCAAACCCCGCTGCGCCCAGACCTGCCAGAAGAGCTGCCATTGTTGCGCTCTTCAGTACCCATGACTTCGTGTGTTGCATCAGGATGCTCCCCCAATTGGCGATTGGGTGACTCATAAGTCCACGTTCGAAACAGCGCGAGTTCAGCCTTGTAGTCCCCCTCCAAGTAAGTGGGAGGCCGCGATGGGGTGCTGCTCCGCGCGACTGGCCGTGCAGTCATGAGCCGACCTTTATTGCGGGCTCGGAAACTCGCCACGCTATCGGCACTTGCCTCGGATGCGGCGAACATGTTTCCTGCCAGCTCACGTTCGGGGGGACGCAGGAAGCAGTGTTGCAGGTCGATGAGTCGAG
>CBFGTA010000165.1:0-3476 GCA_965651595.1 uncultured bacterium
TTCGCGGCCCAGCGATAAACAGAACTTGCCGCGAGCCAGAATGAATTCTCCACTGACGGATTCGTTTGGATTGAATGTGCCCATCAGCCCCGCGCCAAACGTCCTTCGAATCAGATGGGCCTCCAGAACCGCCGATTGTGCTCAACGGTGATCTGGCGGCAACTCGGGATAGCTGAAGAACTAGTCACAGAACGCCTTGCGGAGTCGCTCACCGGCGAGGTTCTTCACGTTCTGGCGCAACTAGATCCTGCGGAGGCCGACCGGCGAGTGGGACAGTACGTCGCAGAGGCTGTTGTCAGGGCAGTTCAAGCGCTGCCATTTGACCAACGGGCTGTCCGATCAGCCGAGATCGCCAATCGAGTCATCAATCTTCTGTCATCAGAGGTCGAGAAGGCCGAACTAGGTGCCGGCGACCGACTACGGATTCCGCCCGAGGTATTGCTGGCGTCATACACCGGAGGTCTTGGGAACACTGAACCGGTCCGACCGGCAACGCCTCTCCGGGACACGGTCCTTTTTACTAACGCGGCGTCTGAACCCAACCTGGCGTCGGAGATCGGGCGAGAGATGGCTTCGGCCGATCGTGTTGACGCACTGATCGCCTTCGTGAAATGGAGCGGACTTCGGCTGTTGGCGGATCGAATCTCTGAGTTCCTGTCCGAGGGGAAGCCGTTTCGCGTCATCACCACTACCTACACCGGAGTGACGGAGCGCCGTGCTCTCGACTGGCTTGCCGAACAGGGAGCTGAGGTGCGCGTGGCTTACGACAGCCGTTCAACCCGCCTGCATGCCAAGGCTTGGCTGTTCCAACGCAACACCGGATTCGACACCGCCTGGATCGGGTCGTCGAATCTTTCCCATTCCGCACTCGTCGACGGACTCGAGTGGAACGTTCGTGCTTCGAGAGTCACCAGCCCTGACATCCTCGACAAGTTCGCCGCCACTTTCGATTCCTATTGGGCGGATGGTCACTTTGAGCCGTATCAGCCGGAGCGAGACGGCGATCGGTTCGACAGAGCGGTGGGTGCTGCCCGCAGCGCGGGGCAGGTGATTGACCTCTCGTTCCTCGACATTCAGCCGTACTCGTTTCAACGCCAAATGCTCGACGACCTTGCCGTTGAACGGCACCGGCATGGTCGATGGCGAAACCTGGTGGTGGCCGCGACGGGTACCGGCAAGACCGTCGTCGCCGCCCTCGATTACCGAAGACTCAGATCTGAGCTGGATCGGTCAAGGCTCCTGTTCGTAGCGCACCGCAAAGAAATCCTCGAGCAGTCACTGGCCACCTTCCGGGCTGTGCTCCGGGATCACTCGTTCGGTGAGCTCTACGTCGATGGCAGTCGCCCCGAACAGTGGGATCACGTCTTCGCCTCGATCCAAGGTCTTGCCGCGTACGACCCGCGACAAATTCCCCCAGACCATTTCGACGTCGTCATTGTCGACGAGTTCCATCACGCTGCCGCGGCCACCTACCGAGCTCTGCTCGACCATGTCCATCCTCGGGTCCTGCTAGGCCTAACCGCCACTCCCGAACGGGCCGACGGCCAGAGTGTGTTGGAATGGTTCGACGGTCGAATCGCCGTTGAGCTGCGCCTCTGGGAGGCGATCGACTCGGGTCATTTGGTGCCATTCCACTACTTCGGCATTCACGACGGCACCGACCTGTCGGCACTGGAATGGACGAGAGGTGGCTACCAGACGTCGGACCTCGACAAGCTCTACACCGGCCACGACGCTCGCGTGGCGCTTGTCCTCGAGGCGCTGAACGACAAAGTCGACCCTCATTCGATGAAAGCCCTGGGTTTCTGTGTCTCCATAGCTCACGCCGAATACATGGCCGCCAAGTTCAATCAGGCTGGAATTCCCTCAGTAGCCGTCTCTGCACAAACTTCGTCAGAGGAAAGGGCTGAGGCGCTACGGCAGTTGCGGGACGGAAACGTACGGGTCCTATTTGCAGTTGACCTGTTCAACGAAGGGGTTGACGTGCCTGATGTCGACACCGTCCTCTTCCTGCGGCCCACTGAGTCGCTCACCGTGTTCCTCCAGCAGTTGGGCCGGGGACTCCGCCGAGCCGACGGCAAGCCAGTGCTGACGGTGCTCGATTTCGTCGGCAACCAGCATCGCAAGTTTCGCTTCGATCAGCGGTTCCGAGCATTGACAGGTGACACCCGACAAGGGGTGATCCGCCAACTCGAGGCTGGGTTTCCATATCTGCCGTCCGGATGCCACATACAACTTGACCGAGTTGCAAGGGAAATCGTTCTGAATCACATCAAGTCGTCCCTGCCGGTGCGATGGAAGGATCGAGTGGCGGAGCTCCGACAGATGGGCCCGGTCGGCTTGCATGAGTACCTCACCGAGACGGGCCTGGACCTGACCGATGTCTATTCAGGGGGAAGATCCTGGACCTCCCATCGACGTGAAGCTGGTCAACTTGGCGGCCTGCCAGGACCGTTCGAAACGCATTTGTCCCGAGCTCTGAGCCGGATGCTGCATGTTGATGATGAGTCAAGGATCTCGCTGTACAGGCAGTTCGTCGGTGACGACTCGCCACCCCAGCTCGAACGAATGAGCGCTCTAGAGCGACGGTTGTGGTTCATGCTTCACACCTCACTGTGGGACAGAGAGAAGCTGACCCTCGAAGAAGGGATGGCACGGCTATGGCGCGAGGAGCCGATCCGAGCTGAGCTGCACGAGCTTCTCGCCGTCCTGGACGAACAGGCCGACCATCTGTCGGTTCCACTGGACGATGACCTGCCTCTACGTGTGCATGCCCGCTACACACTCGGCGAGATCATGGCGGGAATGGGGATCAGCACTCCAGAGAGACAGCTCCGACCTCAGGCGGGAGTGTTCTGGGATGCCAAGTCACAAACCGATCTCTTCTTCGTGACGTTGGAAAAGAGCGAACGAGACTTCTCACCCACGACCCGGTACCGGGATTACGCCATCTCGCCTACGCTCTTCCACTGGGAGTCCCAATCCGTAACCCGCGAGCAGTCAGAGACCGGGCAAAGGTACATCAACCATAAGGCGAGGGGCAGCCGGGTTTTCATCTTTGCTCGCGAGCGCAAACAACAGGACGGCCGCACGCTGCCGTATCTCTTTCTCGGTCCCGCGACATATGTCAATCACCAGAGGGAACGACCAATGCAGATCGTTTGGCAGCTTGAGTATGAGATGCCGGCCGACTTCTTCCATTCCGCCGCAGTAGTAGCCGGATGAGCTGCGGAGGCGATTGGTGAGGAGGATCGAAAGTAAGAAACACAAGAATCCTGCTACCCCATGGACCCTCAGCGAGCTGTGGGATGCGCTCGCGGCATTCGAGGAAGAGCTGAAGCAGGCCGGCCCTGCGGACAACACAGCGGAGACCTAGGTCGGTCGGTCGGCCACGTTGTCTGCGGTGGTTGGCGGGCGAGTATCGGCCACAGGGTCCACGCGGTTAGCTGTCGTTCCCGGGACACGCTCGGCCTTTC
>CBFGTA010000166.1:0-3407 GCA_965651595.1 uncultured bacterium
CTTGTCGTACATCTTGACCGAATTCTGGTTGATGCGATGTTTGATGCGCACCCCTTCGGGACGTTCTTTCACGTCGCTGACGACCTCACCGTTGAAATCACGACGCAAGGAGTCGTCGCGATTGACCCTTCGGCCGAGGAACTTGAGCACATCCACGGCGTCGTGCGAGACGATGCTGAAACGGACCAGGCGCTGGTAGATCGACTGCAGAGTTGCCCGGTCGCGAAACAGCACATCCGTGGCCCATTCGCTCTGATGCACCGACCAATAGTCGTCGAGCATCGCCCGGTCACCCACAGGAAACAGGCTGCGGTGAAGCGGATGAATCTGAACGACCAGTTCGTCCAGCAGCGCTGGCCACGCGGCTTCGAGTTGTCCCGTGAGCAGGTGTTGGGCCGCCGGGATGTCTTCAACGAATGTAATCGAGTTGTGATAGCGCCGGAACCGGAGGCCACGCTGGACCAGATCCTGCCGCAGCCACTCGCGGCCATTAAGGCAGATTTGAATGCCGAAGGGAAGCCAGGTCTGCAGCCGCGCATGCATGAAGCCGAAGCGGGGGTGATGGAAGTAGTGGTACAAGTGCTTACACTTGCTTTCCCTCAGTCGCAGTTCGAGGCGTTGCGTTTCCCGGTTCCGAAACACCTGAAACGTCAGGCAGGGCTCGACACAAGCCAGGACGCAGATCAGCCCTTCGCGAATGCCGTCGCGCCGTGCGATCTCGCGCGCGATGTCTTCCTTTCGCGTCCGGCTGCTTTCCAGGTACCGCACTTCGCGTCCCAGACGGCGGGCGCATTCAAGCGACTGGTCGACCACGTCCTTCGTCGTCTGTTCCGCATAGGAGCCGAAGTCCTTCAGCAGGACGCGCTTTCCATAAAGAAACCCCGACATTCCACGGGGGTCCATGATCCCGCGAATCACACCGCGGAAGACCAGTCGATCGAAACCTGACAGAACGCCCATGACGTGTGACCGAAACTTCGATAGAAAAGACTTCATAGCATTGCTCCGGGTCTGCGGTTAGGTTTGTCACCACCACAGTACCTTGGAGCAATGCTATTCTGAACACATCAAATTGGTTGCGGCCGAAGGCCGCGCTGGGAAACCCCGTTGGGGTTTTGGTCGTATTTTTGGCCTGCACCCAGGGTGCGCCCGCTGGCGCGGTCGACCCTTTTCTTTGCAGTGTCAAGCGGTATTTCAGAGGGAATGCCGGGGATTATGGGTACTTCCTTACATACGGTGAGCGACCGTCGTGCGCGCCTTCGACACAAGCCTGCATTTGGCTCTCTCGATACGCGCACGACGCTTGGCGAGCAAGTTCGCCCTTCCGAGTTCCGACTCTCAACAACGATGGTATCTGAATGCTCCCTTTGCGCAACGGTCTGTGACGTCCGGAACGGGTAACTCAAACCTTTTGCTTAGAACGTATCGCCAACAAGCGACCGTCGAATTGGTAGCATTGGAGATTGAGCCGTCCCGGGCAAACTGTGGCTCCTCGAAACTGGGCTGGACGCTCCTGTCGGGCGCTCAGGGTCTTTGTGGAAGGTCGCCAACAGACCGTACGAAAAGTTCTGTCCGTTCAGACGTCTTGCATACGCTGCCCTTTCTTGGAAATCATCGCCGACGTTGACGCGGTCGTCTCCCGGCATTGACGCCGGCGAGCACAGCTGCGCGAGAACCACCCAAACTCGAGACGCCCGGGAACAGCAACTCCACGTCGAACGTCGCACCCCGTGCGCCCACCTGGTACAACGCCAAGGCCAGCTTCCGCATCACTCCCACCACCGCACGCATCGAGGCGGCCCGATCACCCGCTCGCCGATGTTTCTGAGCCTGATACCACTCGCGCACACCTCGCTGCTTGACGATCCGCAGCGCGCTAAAATACAGCCACCGCCGCACTTCACTGGGACCGCGCTTGGTGATCTTCACCTGCCCCTGCCACCGCCCGCTGGAACGCTCCTTCAAGTTTAAGCCCATCGCCTTGCGGTACGCCGGACCGCTGCCGTACGCGCTCGGATCGCCAAGGTGCACCCACAGCACACAAGCTGTCACCACCCCCACCGCAGCCGCCTGAGCTTGCAGCACCTCGTGACCTGCGCTCAACGATCTCAGCTGCCGCTTGCATTCCGCGATTTCTCGCCGACAAGCCATCATCGACCTGGCGTGATCCTGGATCCTCCGGACATCAAACCCTCCTTGACGCACACCCACGCTATGCCTCGCGCTGTTCAACAATTCCGCAGCCTTCTCTGCCGACAGACGGCCGCGGCCCCACTGGCGCAGGCGCTGCAAGGCCTGCGGATCGGAACACAATCCGGCCGGCCCGCCGTACTCCGCCAAGCACCGCAACAGCACACTCCGAGACAGCGTCAAGATGCGCGTCGCTTCCGGCCAATGACGCGCCATCAGAGCTTCCAGACGACCGTACCACGCCGCCTGGATCCGACGCTGCGATTCCATGCGATCCACCCAGTACGCCAACTCTTCGTCCCATTCCGGCCGGCTAAACTCCCACTCCGAGGACTTCCCCATTGCGGCCAGCTCCGCCACGATCGCCGCATCCTTCCCGTCGTGCTGCGACGGCACCCCGTCGAAGATCTCTGCGTAATCGTGCGAGGCCTTGGGGCTCACGCGGTGCGTCGTCAAACCTGCATCCTTCAGACACTGTCGCAAGGGATCGCCGTAGGTGCCGGTCGGCTCCAAGGCCACCACCAACTCACGCCTGAGATTGAGTTGCACCAGCAGGTCCACCAGATCTCTCAGCTCGAGAGGATTGCTCGCCTTCCACGGCCGCTCGAAATCGCCTCGGCCCCAGCGCACCATCGCAAACACCGTGTCCTTGCTGATATCCAGCCCGACATACGCCGACGCACCTTCTCGACCGCCCACCAGGCGATCAAGGCACACCCTCTTGACGCCCGTGGCTTGATAAGCTCTGCTCTTCTTCATGGGGATGACCTCCTGCACGTGGATTGGGACCTTCCTTCGCGGGAAAGCCACCAAGATAACCACTTTCGAGGCATCCCCTCTTTCTATTACCAACTGGGCTCCATTGTGGAACGCCGTTGGCGTTCTTGTTGGTTACGGGCGCGAATGTTTTCGTGTGGATGCAGCAGCGTAGGTCCGGCTCTGCTGGACACCGATCGCGTGTCCCGCGGTGAATAACCCGACAGCAAGCATTCGCCCCGGCACTTCGCCGCAAAGACCTTGGTGTTTGACCGATGACGTTTGACCCGAACGCCTCGGCCAATTGGCTCCTTTCGACACCGCACAGTCCCCGCCGTGTCGAACATCGAACACCCCACCAGCCGTGGACTGCCGCAGGGGCATGCGGCGGGATCCTGCAATCCGACGGTCGCTCTCAACGCTTGAACGCCCCTCGCTCAAGAGCCGCTTGCTACATTTAC
>CBFGTA010000167.1:0-3401 GCA_965651595.1 uncultured bacterium
CGGCGGCGATCGCGACTACAACGACGTGCTGTTCAGTGTGGGCTACATCATCTGAACATGCACGGTGGCGTCCGCGAACTGCGGCCGGTGCTGCGCCGACGCATGCCGCCCTGCTGCGCGCAAGCGGAAAGGGGCCAACTCGGCGACCTGTGACTCTGCGGCGATACTTCCGCCCGGGTTTCATCATGTGGATGCAGCGTTGCGATGCGCGCCGCCCGCAATCCTAACCCTGCGCGTCGGTGCCGCCGGCCTCCCGATGACCAGTTGGGGGCGGCAGAGTGATGCGGTCGGAAGCACCTTGCAGCAGGGGACGGCACAACAGGGATGAACTGTGTCCGGGATCGGTTGGGACCGCGAGTACGGTATACCGACAACGGCCATACATTCAACAGGACAGAGGCTCCTGAGTGCTTGACGTGACGCGTCAGGACTGGAACTGAATGGGATATAAACAGTAACGACAAGAAGGCGCTGAGGCGCTCGCCTGGGGGGAACTGGTGCTGTCGGCGGCACGGAACGACACCGAACAGTTGGACCGGCACGATGCATCGCCGCGCGTAGCGGCGCGCGCCGGGGACGTGCGCCTGTTCCAGCTCTCGCGGCCCGAGGAAGCGGCGCTGCTGCTGCCACTGGTGCGCGCCTATCACGAGGAAAGCCCGTTCGCTGCCTTCCCGTTGTCCGAGCACAAGGTGCTGCGGCGTGTCATCGACTGCCTCAATCGTCGCGACACTGCTGTCGGCTACTTCGCGGTCAAGGACGGCCGGGCCGTGGGGCTGATCGAGGTTGTGGCCGGGCCACCGCATTTTTGCGACGACGGGCGCTTTGCGACCTGCCTTGCCTGGTACGTGCACCCCGACATTCGCGGCTCGCTGCTGGGTGGTCGCATTGCGGCGCTGCTGCTGCGCGCCGCGAAGCGCTGGGCGACTGAGGTTGGAGCGACCGGCTTCATGCTGCACGGCACGCACGGCAAGAGCATGCGCCTCGCCGGCGGCCGGGTGATCGGGCAGAGCGTGATGGTGGCACTGGGATGAGTGGGACGTGTCCGATAGGCGCCGAAGAGGGGGAAGCAAATGGTTCAACCACCGCGCCCAAGTCTGACACGGCATCCACGCCGAGAAGGCGCTCCGTGCAATGACGCGTCGATGGGGTGGTGGACTTCTCCTCGTTGTCCTGTCGACGGTCGTATGCGCGGCCGCACTGGAGCACGCCTATCGCGAGATGTGGGCCAAGCCGTATGCAGTGGACCAACTCATCCAGAGGTTCAGTCTGCCCGCTCGTGCAAGCTTGGTCTCCACCCCGCCACCTTTTACTGAGGTAGTAGTCGCCTCAAGCCAGTTGGCTGAAGGCTGTCCCAAGTGCGTCTCGTCGGAACTCTTGAGACGTGTCGGTCGTGTGCTGGTGAGAATTCCGGTGCAAGGGCAGATCGAAGATTTCCGCGTCGTGGGAGACTGTCCAGTCGAGGGGGGATGCGTTGCCTACCCCGGACTCGGCGAGGCAATGCTGCTGCCGATCGAGTCGATTGCCATTTCAGAGGTGCTGGATAGCCAGAACACGAGCGATAACTGCGTGGAGATATTGATCTTTCCGTACATGTCGCGGCAGTGCCATTCGACGATCATGTACCAGGGCGAAGTGCACGCTGAAGGGTTCAGTGTGGACCTCAGCTACCCGCACATGCTCGCTCCGTTGACCGCCTTCAGCGGCGTCCGGCGAGAGGTCATCGCTTGGATCAGGTTTGAGTGGGTCTTCGGCTACTGCTCGTTCGGCGGTGGCTCGGGGCGATCGCTGATGCATGCCATTGGAGGGAACTGTGTCGGACAGTAACGAGCTCTCGAAAATTCTCGGATACTTGGAAGCCGCCCAGCTCCCATACAATCCCAGCTTGGCCACACGATACACGATCGTTGAGCCGCATCAGATCGGACTCGCCCCCTTCGTCACTGGACTACCTGGTTCTTGGGCAATCGACGGGAGTGGCTTTGCGATTTCTGTCAGGGGTACGGAGCCCGCCGATAACCAACCTTATTTCGGCGAGGACATGGTCGAGAACTTGGGCGTACTGACCAGCTTCAGTTTCGCCTTCAACGCAAAGGCGCTAGATGAGTTGCATCAAGCGCTTGACGCCCTGGCAGGTCGAAACGTCACCGTCATAGGCTACTCGCTCGGTGGCTTCTATGCGCAGCAGGCGCGGTTCAGAGCGGGAGAGGTCATCACCTTCAATTCCCCTGGAGTCGGTGGACTTCCTCTATCGATCGTGCCTTGGACCGGGCATGCGCCGAATGTGACAAACTTCTTTCCTGGTAGTCTAGATGTTCTGAGTCTGCTGATTCAAGGAGTCGGCCAGCACCAAGGCTCAGAGATATTTGTTCCAGGTGCGGAGACACACTATATTTCTGACCTGGATCGAGCTTTTAGTTTCCAAGTTTCATACGACAACTTCCATGGCGGTGTGTCGCTGGGGAACTGGGCGCCCATCCCTCAGGATGTTTCGGTCGCGTTCCACAGGTGGGGCGTGGCTAACGACTGGCTCAGCAATGCCGGCCTGACACCTGAAGAGCTTTCGGTCAGCTACCGTATGCAGTTGGCGTCCGACTTCGATCAGGGCCTGACTGGAAGTCAGGCGCGTGCTTTGCAGATTCGCACTTTCGAGGCGATGAACTACACCCGCCGGGAAGCGGAGGTGCTTACCGCCTACCGTGAAGCCCTGAAGTTCGGCTCAGTGCAGCAGATCGACACAGCCCTACAGGCGCTGTCAGATATGAGTCAGACACCACCAGACGAACTCGACAAGGTCTGGGCCTTCTGCTTCGCCGGTGACACGCCGGTGGCGATGGCGGACGGCAGCCACAGGCCTATCGCCGATGTGGCCGTTGGCGACGAGGTGCTGGCCTTCTCCGTTCTCGCGGACGGTGGACGTGGGCCGATGGTGCCGCGCCGCGTGACGCGGCTCTTCCGCAACGTCACCGACGAGTGGCTGGAACTCTCTAGCGGTCTCGTCGTGACGCCGGGCCACTTCTTTCTCACGACGGACGGTACGTTCGAGCCGATTTCCCGGATTCTGGCGACACGTGGCGGCGAGGTCGTCCTCGACGACGGATCAATCGCAAGGCTTACGACCAGGCGCGTTCGCTATTCGGACGAAACCGCCGACCTGTATCCCACAACCACCGTGCACGCCGTCGACAGCGAGGGCGCGCTTGCCCGCGCTCCGCAGCCGCGCGAGGGGTGGGCGACGCCCGCCACCGTCCCAGCACTTCACTGAAGCTTGCGTCAACTCGCGGCGGCGAAGACCCGGCTCAGGGCTTCGATGAGTTGCTCATCGGAATAGCGCAACGGGTCCCCCTGTGACTCCGTGAGGCCCTTCATGGTGAGCAGGCCCAGTGCGGAGACAAAAGCGAGGA
>CBFGTA010000168.1:0-3373 GCA_965651595.1 uncultured bacterium
CTGTTCACCCGCAGCCGCCACACCATCCACACTCACGCCCCCCACCGCCGGGGCCCAGGTGACATCGGTGCGGAACACTCGCTTGCTACCAGATCCAGTTCCCGGCCCATTGGTAAAGCCACCGCCAACGAGATAGCCCGAGCCATCCCATGTCAACGACCAAACGTTCCCATTGAGGCCATTGTTATTCGTGACGCTGGCGATAGATGTGGAGAGCGAATCGTTAAATTCGGTGTCGAGGCTACCGTTGGCGAATGCCCGGAAGACACGCTTGTTGCCGCCTCCGGATCCGGGTCCGTTGCCGAATTCGCCACCAACAACATAGCCAACGCCATCCCACACGACCGACCGAACCGCTGCACCCAGGCCACCCAGAGCTGTCGTCAGCGTGTTGTTGAATGTGGTATCAAGTGTGCCGTTGGCCCTGGCACGGAAGACCCGCTTGTTGCCGCCGCCGTTGCCAGGCCCGTTGCCAAACTGGCCGCCGATCACGTAACCGGATCCATCCCACACCATTGTGAGGACGTCGTCACCTAATCCACCCAGTGCATTGGAGAGGTTATCGTTGAATGTGCTGTCGAGGCTGCCATCTGAGTGGATTCGAAAGATGCGCTTGTGTCCGCCACCAGCGCCAGGGGCGTTAACAAATCCGCCACCGACCAGATAGCCTGACCCATCCCACACAACGCTCCGGACGGCCCCGCCGCCCAACAGAGTCCCCGTGAGACCCTTCTGATCTGTGGCGCCGGCGATCGCGGTTGACAGCGTGTTATTGAACCCTGAATCAAGCGTCCCGTTAGCGTTGACACGAAACACGCGCTTGTTGCCATTACCAGTTCCGGGACCATTCTCAAAATTGCCTCCGATGACGTAGCCAGCACCATCCCATGCGACAGTCCACACGGAGCCACCCAACGGCCCAAGTCCAACATTGCCCACCGCAGTTTCGATCGCGGCAGTCACCGTGTCGTTGAAGTTTTCGTCCAAGGTGCCATCGGCATTTGCCCGGAAGAATCTCTTTGTCCCCGCCCCAGAACCGGGCCCATTGCCAAACTCCCCGCCAATCAGATACCCACTGGGGTCGCGGGCGATCACGCTTACTGCGCCATTCAGTCCACCCAAGGCCTGTGTCAAGTTATTGTTAAAAGATGTATCGAGGCTGCCGTCTGCGTTCGCCCGAAACACTCGCTTGTTTCCGCCTCCGGATCCCGGACCATTCGAGAATTCGCCGCCGACGAGGTAACCCGAACCATCCCACTGGACCGTCCTCACCCGGTCGTTGAGCCCCGCAAGAGCTGTCGTGAGCGAGTTGTTGAACGTCGAGTCTAGAGTCGCAGTGGCCGGAGCATTACTCGCCTGGACAGCTGGAGTCGAGACCGCTACCAATCCCGACGCAACTAGCGCTGCCGACACTAGCCACCGAACCGTTCGCACTTTTCATCACGCCTATCTGCATGTGCCGATCTCACTTGCTTTGCTCGACAGCAAAGTGGACCACTACTACTGCTGTCAATAGCCAATTGTGGCGAGGACCGGCTGGACATCCTCTTTTGCTGCTCACGTGCAGTTGGCAGAGACAAGACACAGTCCGAGGAAGCCCGCCGGAGAGGAAATCGGCCACACCAGGTGCGAAGGGACGCGAGAGACCCCTTCTGACCACCTGGATTCCTCCTCGACCGACAAGCGACCGCCAATCGTGTTATGGTCTAGTGGTCTGACCACTTGACCAGATGGGCAGTCGAACGCGCCGGGCCACCAGCACCGACTCAAGGAGCGACAATGGGATTCGACAACACCACAGCGCGCGGACAGAACACTCCCCGATTTCCTGACAGCACCCAACACGTCGAGAGTTGGTTCATGCGTCTCAACGATCCGTTGAGTCCCCGCGCGTTGTGGATCAAAGCAACGGTCACGATGCGTCCCGATGGATCCCCTGTCGCAGAAGCGTGGGCGAGCATCTTTGATGGTGACGACACTCTGGCCGCCAGGGCCACCGTTGCCTTGGACGAGGCGCGGTTCGAAATGGAGCCGAACGGTCTCACTATCGCTGTGGCGGATCTACAGATGAGCTTGAATGAAGAACAGGCCACCACAGCCGGATCAGTTCGATGTGGAGAATCCACCATCGACTGGGACCTGGAGATGACTCGGTGGCCGGGACCACTCGGTGCGCCGCTGACGCTACTGCCCACCAGTCGGTTGATCGATGCCCCATTCCCCAAGAACAAACTCCTCACGCCGTTTCCAGTGGCTCCGTTTGGCGGGCGGATCTGGTGGGACGATCAAGAGTGGGTCGTTGATAACTGGATGGGGATGCAAGGGCATAACTGGGGTGCCGCGCATTCTCCGCAGTACGCCTGGGGCCAGTGCGTTTTCCTCGACCAGGCTGGCGCCCCCGTCGCACTAGTGGAAGGCGCCAGCGGCAGGATCGAACTCGGCCCAGTGGCCTCCCCCTTTCTCTCACTGCTCACTGTCCGCACATCGGGCGACGAGTATCGGTTCGACCGAATCGTAGACCTGTGGCGTCAGAGTCCCGAGGCTGACTTCCCGAGGTGGAGACTCACCATGCGCGGATCGGCTGGGCGAGCGACGGTAACGATGGTTGCCAATTCCGAACGGACAGTGTGCCTGGGATATGACAATCCAGACTCACGGCGCAGGTACTGCCTCAACAGCAAGACGGCTGCGGTGATGCTGACCGTCGAGCCCCACGATGGTGACGCCTTCGAATATTCGAGCCCACACGGCGGCGCCTTGGAGTTTCTTCAGCCCCGGCCGGCACCAGGTGTCGGGCCGATCGTGTAGGGAGACAGCCGTCATGGGCGTGAGTTTCTTCGAGACAATGCAAGGGACCCTCACCGACGACTCAGGCGTGTCCCGACGGATTGTTCTGGATCTGCGTTGCGTAGCACCTCGAGTCCGTTCCTGGCTCCAATCGGGTCACACCGCAGTTACGGGCACGGTTAACGCCGAACCTTGGGCCCGGGCGGTAGCGTGCGAAGGAGCCTTACGGATCACTCCCCGGAAACTGACGTATGTGATCACATTTCACGACGACACCGGGAGGCTGTGTCGACTTGTCGGCCACAAGTATCCGAACCCCATCCGGCCCATCGTCAGCATGACCGAGATGGACGTGAAACTCTGGCGAGAAGACCAAGTCGCCGCCCAGGGATCGATGTACTTTGCCGTGGCCGACCTCCCGCGCTTCGTACGTTCCTGGCGACTCGCACCGACAGGGAACTACCGGGCCAATGGCCAAACTCCCAGGCGATTCGATTCTGCCGATGGCCTGTCCCCATCGGAGGGCCGCACGCTCGCCGCGGTCGCAGTGGCGACGATCTCGCCCGGCCGGGCGGTCCCGGCGTTC
>CBFGTA010000169.1:0-3365 GCA_965651595.1 uncultured bacterium
CCTAAGCCCCATCCGGGAGTCTGTTCGATCTCGGCATGTGGCGTGGCCTCTGCGACCCTCGAAGTTGCACCGAGTACTGTGGTCGTGGGGCCCGGGCCTACCGCAGGCCGCGCTGCATGTCGAGTGCGGACAAGACTCATCGTACCGCCCAGACTACGCAGCTCGTCCATCGTCCGTTCGCTGGCTTCGTACGACGTGCGTCGTCACATCAGCGTGCTGCGTTCTCGATTGACATGCCACACTTTTCCGTGAATGGCACCGCTCGTCGGGCGATTCGACGTATTTCGGTGTTTAGCAGGCATTTCGAGAAAACGAGCTTGAGTACATTGCCCATCTGATGTTCACTCTAAATCGCACATAGCGATGCCCCGTTGCGCTGGCGGGCTGTTGCCTGTAGAGCGGATGCGAGCATTGCAGCCGGGCTCGGACAATCCGGAGTGATCCCATGCGCGGCTGCGCCAGGAGCACCTGATGAGTACTTTCAGCCGTTTGACAACTTGCGCAGCTCTCACCCTGTTGATGCTCGGGGGGGGGCGGTCGGGGCAGACAGCGTCGCCGTCCTGAAGCAGTTCAGGGCGCTTCCTGATACTGACAACACGGAGGTCCGACGGGAGCAGGGCCGGCTCTCATTCAACTCCGCCGAGTTAGGTGCGTGGGAGGTCCAGGTTGACACCGCCGCGCTTCGATCAGTGCATGGCCCTTCGTCCGCCAGTCACCGACAGCTTCCCTCGCCCGCTGTTGGCCAGGGGATTCCTTTCGACCTCCCCTACCGCGGCCAGGTATGGCTGGACACTGCGCGCCTTTCCGACACCCGCAAGGGAATCGTCACGATGTCGGGAAAGGTGAGGGGGTACGACGACTCCGAGTTTAGGCTGACCACCGATCCCAAGGGCACGCTACTCGGCAGGGTCCGCATCGGTGTCAACCTATGGTTGCTGCGCCCTGTCGATGAATCTCACGTGCTCCGCTGGCTCGATATGGAGCGCATGGAAATCGTGCCCGACGAGCCGGTCGAGCTGAAACAGCCCTTGGCCAAGAAGACACGGCAGTCAGTCGCCAAGACCGGCGGTAACGGTCGGGTCGACGTGCTGTTTCTTCACGGTACTGACGTGTCGTCGCCCGGCTCGATTGCATCCGCGATGGTCGCAGATCTCAACGATTCGCTATCGAACAGCGGGCTGACCTCGAATTACGAGTTCGTGGTGGCGGATGTGCAATCGATTGGAGACGATTTCGATGGCGTGAGCAAGGGAGTTTTGATCTACGAGATGATCGCCCGTGATCCACCCTTTGACGACCTGATGTCCGATAGGATGTTCGAAGCGAACGCAGACATAGCAGTCCTGCTCGTTTCTACCGACCCTAGCGTGCCAAGCTTCGGCAGGGTTGGCGGCGTGGCTGTCGTGTTCAATAGCGAGAGCCCGTTTGTAGTCACGACCGACGACTACGCGGTGGGTGACCTTACCGGTCCGCACGAAGTAGGTCACGTTCTGGATGGGCGCCACGAGGACTACTCGCCGGGAACGAACATCGGACATACGCACGGGGCCTGCTCATGGCAAACCATCATGGGTGGCTACGTGAACTGCTCGTTCACCGGACTGCCACCCACCACGCCAAGAATCACACACTTTTCCAATCCGGGCATCACCTACGGCGGTGACCCGACTGGTGTTACGGGGGTATCCAACATGGCGGCTCACCTTACGGGTACCATGATCGATGCTTCTGCGTGGCGCGACGACGGCGATCCCGCTGCACCCGGAATCCCGGGGTCGATCTCCAATCAGCCTGAGTTCTGCTTTGGCGCCAATACAGTCAGTTGGTCCGCGGTGGGCACCGGCAATGACTACCGACTCTACGAGTCGGCCTCGTCGAGCTTTACTACTTCATCGGTGGTATACAGTGGCTCCAACACCTCCACGGTCGTTAGCGTTCCGGCCTTCAGCACCCGCTACTACCGAGCGCGTGCCTGCAATAGCAAGGGCTGCAGTAACTTCACCACCTCTACTGTCAGTGCGAGCTACTTCAATGGCTGTCTTTAGTCGTTTGCTGCAATGCATGAGGCTCCAACTTGCGCGGTGCTCGCTCTGTGCACTCCTGGTGGGCGTGCCCGGAGGAGTAGCCATGGCCGCTTTCGGTCCGATAATCGACTGCAAGGGCTGTGAACAGCAGCAGGTGCGCAACCCCGAGACGGGCTGGTGGTACAACCCCGATCGCCCGGGTTCGGGGCTGAACATCGAGGTGCAGGGTGGTCTGGTACTGGGTTCCTACTACGGGTTCGGTGCGGATGGCCGGCCTATCTGGTACACGTTCAGCGGTCAGCCGGAATCGAGCGACTCGGAACGTCCTTGGGCCAAGCGGCTCGAAGTGCCCCTGTTCCGGTACGAAGCGGGCGCCTGCGCGGACTGTGAGTACACCGAGCCCGCGGCAATAGAAGAGGGAGTGATCCGTATTTCTTTCCTTCGGCGCAACTATGCGGAAGTCGCGATCGCGGGAGCTCCGCCGCAGTTCTTCGTGCCGTTGCTTGCCGGAGCGAAGGTTGTTCCTGGCAGCCTTGAAGTGAGCAACTATCTGGTTCCGGACTTGGGGGACGCAGACTATATACGGCTTGGATTCACGAATTCGGCCTGGGCCTTCGTATTCAAGCGCGAAGTGGATGAGGATTCTGAATTGTGGAGTCGATACGGAACAGTGTTGCACCTCAGCTCTTCTCGTCTCGAGCTGAGTCCCGACGGTGAGTTGGAGAAGATCAGCTGGTTGATCCTCCACCGACCGTTCGTGCCGGATGTTTCGGTGATAGGCAGCATCGAGTGCAACGCTGAAGCCTCCGATGTCTCGCCGCAAGGGACAACCCTTGCTTGCTTTCTTAGCATTAACAGAGGCTACTCGGGTGGTGGTGATGGTCCGGGGAATGTTCGCTTCGAGTTGCCGCTTTCCAACATAGGTGATTCCCGCTTCGAAGGCTATAACGCTGAGTTTGGAATTCGCCTTCAGGCTTTCCGAGTCGACTATGACTGATTGCGTGTAGGACTGATTCAATGGGCGAGATCGTTTCGGAGACCTGAACGCTCGCCCGTCAACTCATGAGTTGGAACGGGCTTTCGAATGATGGTCTGGCGCGGGTTGCGGGGGTGCGACTGCGCACCGATCGCGTCGTATCAGCGACTATTGCTTCAAGCGGCGATTAGCTGAGATTTCTACATTGGGGCTGGGACTGGTCGTTCAGCACTCGTAGAGATGCTCCGAACTCGCAACTTCACCTAGGCCTATTGGGACGGGCGGAAGAGGCCTCGTAATCCCCGCGAACGCGCACCGCAGTCCGCTCAGTCCCCGAAAACTCGTGATTGCGTCACTCCCGCGTA
>CBFGTA010000170.1:0-3350 GCA_965651595.1 uncultured bacterium
CCCGCTCGACCTCTTCACTGTGCAGGTGGCCCCGCGAATCGAGGACCGGAACGGTCTCCTTGAAGTGGCCCACGCCGGTCAACCGGATGACCGGGCAGACCGGTTCGCTGACGTGGATGGCTTCGACGAACTCCGCGATGCCGCCTGAGTATTGAAACGCCCGCCGGTGGGAGTTTCCGTGTTCGTCTGATACCCGCTCGTCGACGACCGTGATGGCCAGGCCGGGCACCAAGAACGCCGTCTGCTGGGCTCGCGCCTCGAGTTGCGCGAGAGTGACGGACGTGTCGGTGGTGAACACTTGCGGGTCCGGCCACCACCGGATGCGCGTGCCCGTCTGGCGGGCCTTGGCCTTGCCCACCACGCGCAGGCCCTGTTTCTTGGTGAACCCGGCATCGGGGCCGTCGCCGTCGAACACTCCAGTCACGCCGCGACGAAAACTCGCCTCGTAGGTCTTGCCGCCCCGGTCCACGTGTGCATCGAGGCGGGCTGACAGTGCGTTGACCACGGAGGCGCCCACCCCGTGCAGCCCACCGGTCGCGGTGTATGAACCCGTCCCGAACTTGCCACCGGCGTGAAGTCGCGTCATGACGAGCTCTAGTCCGCTCAGTCGCGACTTGCGTTCCGTGTCGACCGGAATGCCGCGACCGTTGTCGGCCACTTCCACTGAGCCGTCGGCTCGCACCGTCACCCGAATCGCCGTGCAGTGGCCCGCGAGCGCCTCGTCCACCGAGTTGTCGATGATCTCCCACACGCAGTGCATCAGCCCCCGGGAATCCGTCGAGCCGATATACATACCGGGCCGCTTGCGGACGGCATCGAGGCCTTCCAGCACCGACAGGCTCTTCGCGTCGTACTTGTCAGAGGCTGCCGTCGACTTTCGGGGGGATGCAGTCCTAGCCATAGCCCATCACTCTAACGGGCCGACCGGACACCACCGGGCAGTCACACGGTTGTAGACAGGTAATCACCAGGCGTTGCGCTCACTGATTGGTCGACGAATCCGAGCGCCCCCGCCACCACAGCCGCAACTGGCTGCCATAGCGAATGACGACCAGCACCAACACCAGCCCCATGAACGGATAGCCGCCGGTAGTCAGGAAGGGCGAGTTGCGGGGCCCAAGATTGACATCAGCCACCAACAAGTCAGGGCGGCCTTCCAGATTGTGGGCCGCGTCGCGCACCTGCAGTTCGGCGTTGGCATTGACGATGGCCGAGTCGTAGCCCGTTTCGCCCTTGACGAACGGTACCCGGTTCTCAGCCGCACGGAACACCAGCGACTGCCACCGCAAGTCGGCGATCGACGCCCAGTCGTAGGCGGGAACCGCGATGATCTGCGACCCGACTAGCGTCTCCAAACGCGGAGAACTGTTGGGGAAATCGTGGTCGAAGCAGATGATGACTCCGAGCTGCCCAAACGGTGTGTCGAAGGTTCGGAAGACTTCGGGCGTGTCAAACTCTTCGTCCGCGGCAATCACTGGATGCACCTTGTAGATGAAACCCTCGTAGCCCTCGTCTGGGGTGAAGACTGCCGCCAGGTTCGGGGTCGCGGGGCTCGGCCAGTCGGTCATGTAGCCGACCACGATCGTGATGTTTTCGGCGGCCGACAGTTCGGCAATCCAGTCGCCACGACTGCTGCTCACGTCGTAGTTGAGTACCTTCTCGGGCCACACGGCCAGAACGGCTCCCGATGCGGCCGCCTGGCGGGTCATGTCGGTCAACTCAATCTGCTGGGCAGCATTGCGCTGGGCGTCTTCTTCATCGGAAGGGATCGGCACGCCGGGGGCGAATGTCGTCACCGGTACTAGTTGGGTGCTCGGCTGCACTGCGGCAACCCGAACCTGGTCACCGCGTTCACTGTTGACGGAGTTGAAGATGCTCAGCGACGCGCCGATCCAGATCGCTAACGCCACGGCAGTCAACCCCGTCGACCACGCCACCACCCGACTCGACAAGGCGGTGAAGTCCCACTTCTGCCACACGCCGTCACACGCCTTGAGGATCGCCAACGCTACCGCGCCGTTCACGACGAAGATCAGGAAGCTCAAGGCTGGCGTCGACGTGAGGCTGACGGTTTGGATCATGGGGGCGTATTCGGCTAGTCGATAGGCAACCCATCCATTCGACCCGAACAGGACGTTGTCTTGGAACAGCAAGTCCAGTCCGACCCACCACAGCGGCAGCTGCACCACCATCCAGCGGAAGTTTGTGCGTTCGGCGAACGCTCTGTCCGGGATGGCGAATGCCGCGCACACCAGAGCGAACACGAGCGCTGCCAGCCACACGAGGTAGCCCTGACCGGGAAGGAGTCCGTCGGCGATGTCCCAGATCACCTTCCAGTAAAAGAAGGCCGTGATGAATACGGGAACCGCCGACAGTCGCCGCGGCATGACGCGATAGTGAGCTACAAACATCGGTACAAATGCAATGAACACTAGCGCGCTGAATCCGCCGTACTTGGTGAACGTCAGCATCACCAGGATGCCGCTGAGCAGCGCCAAGCCGATGCCGATCAAGGAACGCACGAGTGGGCTCGGGCCAGCTGTGGATTCCGGGCCTTCCGGTGACGCATTCGTGGGACTGGGACTGCCTGCGGGACGTTCAGTGCTCAAGTGGATGCCTTCCGGTTTTCGGTCGAAACGTACGGGTTTTGCGCACAGACTAGTGACTCGGACGCGCTCATGCATGCGCTGAACTGACAGTCACCGGCTGCAACCGAGTTAGGCGGGTAACTGACTGGGGCAGACTCTGAATCTGGCGCTGAACGCGAGCCCGGGACGCACAGTGACCCTACGCTGATGGCGAAACTCACAGAATGCCGTAGCCGGGAAGCATCCGGAGTGACAAACTGTTAGACAGCTACACATGGGGACGGTTGGCCATCTGGCCGACACACGATGCATGCGCATCGAGTCCTCGACGGACAGGAGGCAGGAAATGAACGCAACTTTGACGCCTGCGGCAACGTTTACAGCAATTGACCGTTGCGACCGTTGTGACGCCCAGGCGCGCGTTCGGGTCATCCTGTCTGGTGGTGCCGTGTTGCTGTTCTGCGGCCACCACGCCCGCCAACACCACTCGGCCTTGGAGACCGTCGCCGAATCCATCCAGACCGACGAGGAAACGGAACTCTTTTAACTCTTCTGGCCCGACCGAGACCGGGCCTGGCTTGGAGCCCCTACAGGGATCAGTCGAGAATCAGTCGAGGTAGTCGCGTAGCACCTGGGAACGAGACGGGTGGCGTAGCTTGGACATCGTTTTCGATTCGATTTGCCGAATCCTCTCCCGCGTCACGCCGTACACCTTGCCGATTTCGTCAAGAGTCTTCGGCTGACCATCGGTGAGCCCGAACC
>CBFGTA010000171.1:0-3322 GCA_965651595.1 uncultured bacterium
TGGGCCACCAACACCGCCGGCAGCGGGGCCCGGATGGCGTACCTCGACAACAAGGGCTTCCTGTCACTTCGCAACCAGGCCGGTGGCGAAGTATGGCGTCAGAGCACAACGTCGATGACCGGAACCGGCGACCAGGTGGCTAGCCCTGAATCAACGACGACCGTATCGCTCAAGATGGGTGATCGTTGTATCGACGCCAACTTCGGCTACGGGGCACATCAGCCGCCGTACTTGTTCGACTGCTTGCAATCGGCAACACAGCAATGGCAACTCCGCGATAGCGGAAACATCGTGGCCAACCAGACTGGACTGTGCTTGTCTGTTGACGGCACTACCGATGGTCAGTTCCCTGACGGATCGGCGGTCAGCATGGTCCCGTGTGACGGGACCGACAGGCAAGTCTGGATTTTCGAAGGAACCGGCTACTTCAGCAAGGCTGCCAGCCAATGTCTGGACACAAATGGGCCGGATGCAAACTTCACTCGGCTGAAGGTGACCGCCTGCGATCTCGCGAGCGAGACCCAAGCAGTCAATACCTCGACTGATTCTGTACGCACGTACGGCCAGGCGAAGTTCCAGACTATTCGCTTCAGTCAATCTCGACTGTGCGCCGATCACGTATCGAATGTACGTCCGAATGTGCAGGCATGGGATTGCAACTATTCCGCGGCCCAGCAGTGGCATTTCGAATCTGACGGGACTGTCCGCACTGCTGATCGTCAGCTGTGTTTGACGGCGCCCGCCGACGGATCTTTCGGCAATGCGACGCTCACTGCGTGCGGGACCGGCCAGGTTAATCAACGCTGGTTCCAGTATCGGGATCCACTCTCCCAGGATTGGGGTGACGGAGGGCGTCTCGCCAGTGCAGTCAAGGTGCCCGGTAGTAACACGGCCAAGCTCTGCCTGGAAGGGCCTTCCGGCCATAATCCGGGGGCGTTCCTACGGCTGATCCTGTGTTCAGTCGTGCCCGACCAAAACATGACTGTTACCGCGTGGTCGACTCTGTCCTTCCCAGATGCCAGCTACGCCACCATCGGCATGAACCGTAAATGCCTCAATCGGGCCGGCGACGATCCGCTGCAGCAGTGGGAATGCAACCAGTCGGCAGCCCAGCGGTGGACTATGGAACCCAATGGCACCATCTCGCGGCACGCATCACCGGAAATGTGCATGGGAGTGGCAGACGGTGACATGGGTCTAGACTCTGAGGTCAATCTGTACCCCTGTGACGGCTCCGAACGTCAGAAGTGGCTCTACGGCGCAGGGAACCTGATGAACGAGGCTGCCGAACTATGCCTCGCGGTCAAGGGGGGCCTCCCCGACAACGGCCAGCGGTATGTGCTTTGGGCCTGCGACCCCGGCAGTCCGGCCTCCCAGGTGAGCATCGTGCCTCGGAAATTGAGCACTCTGCAGTATCCCGCGAATGCTGTTCAAGCCATCGATCTCGACGGCATGTGCCTTGAGCGAGTGCCTGATGCGGACAACGCCAAGGTCACCAACGTGGAGCTACAGGTCTGCAACGGCACGGGCCGCCAGCAGTGGAAGGTCAAGAAGGTGGAAGGTGTCAACGTCATCGCTCACCGCAACAACACCACTTGCGTCGTGGCTCCCAGTGGGGCTGAGCCTGGTGCTGTCGTACGTCTCGTTGCCTGCGACGAAGAACATCGTGGCCAGCAGTGGAAGTGGAACGGCAACGGATTCGTGGATCTGGGCTCGGGCTTGTGTCTCGACGATGGTGGGTCGCCAGAACCGGGTGCGCGGCCAAGAGTGCAAACTTGCGGTGTAGAGAATCCCAACCAGAAAGTGACCGTGATCGTTAGCGGAATCCACGACACATTGCCTGGCACCTTTAGCCAGATTCGGATCGGGGATAGGTGCTTGACTGCAGGGTCCTTGGGTACAGATCCAGCCTGGCAAGACTGCGCGCTCGTCGCCGACCAGTTGTTCCGTGCAAATTCCGACGGTTCTCTGTCATTGAACACCACCGCCTTGTGCGTATCGGTTCCCGCAGATGCCACGGTGGGAGCCTTGGTGAGATTGGCTGGATGCGAACTGGGCAACGATTCACAAATGTGGGTGCGCGAAGCGGGCAAGAGACTCAAGAACCTCCACTCGGGGTTGTGCTTGACTGACGCCACTGAGAACCCTGAGGGCATCGTGAAGATCGACGTGTGCAGCCAGACAGCACAAACTCAGCGCGTAGAGATGCCGTCTTACGGGATGCAGACCTACCCGGGTGCTGACTACGTGGAAGTCCGCATCGGCGAATGGTGCTTGGACAACGGCGACGACCCGGCCTCACTCAAGCTGTGGGACTGTAACCGTCTCAGCAACCAGCGGTGGACGCTGAACCAGGACAATACGATTCGTCCGAACTGGAACAGCGAGCTGTGTGTTGCACCATTCGAAAGGCGTCTCGCCGAAGGTAGCCCCGTAACGCTAGTGGAGTGCGACGGATCGCGGGCACAACGCTGGATCCAAGACGGGGAAGCCTTCGTCAACCTGGCGGCTGGCCGGTGCCTCGACTTGATGGGCAATGATAGGACTCACGGTAACCAGTTCCACTTGTGGGACTGCAACGGTTCAGCGGCCCAA
The DNA here is from genome assembly GCA_965651595.1 of uncultured bacterium. Lineage (GTDB taxonomy): Bacteria > Actinomycetota > Actinomycetes > S36-B12 > UBA10799 > CBFGTA01. The sequence goes on from CBFGTA010000171.1 coordinate 2,596, forward strand.
GAGTTCACCGTCGTGCCCTTCGATGCTCCGATTCCGGAGAAGCTCAGTGAGCCTCGTTCGATTGTGCTGCGAGCCAATGCGGACGTACCCACCCTGAGCGGCCAGATCGACGTCACATTCCAACCTCCGGCAGCAACGAATGGCCAGTCGGTTACGAACTACACGGCAGCTTGTCGGGGTGCGGACGGTTCGCAACTGGTGGCGTCGTCTCAGAGTCAGATGATCGCTGTGAAGGGTGCGAGCTTCAACGTGAGCTACACGTGTACGGTGACGGCTACCACGGCTGAGGGAACCGGGCTTCCTGGTAAATCGCAGGGGACTGTGACTATTCGCGATCCCTTCCTGCGGAAGGAGCTCAATCAGGGCCTCGCTAACAACGGGATCTTGTACTCGGCGGACGGCCGAATGCGGCTAACCGTGCTCACCAGCAACGTCCTGCGCGTCTTGCGGCCCGATGGATTGACCTTGTGGAGCGCCAATGGTTCGGGCGGAGACCTGGGGACAGGCCGGCTTGAGTGGGATGCGGGCCAGATGCGGGTGCGCGTTAGCGGCTACACCATCGATGCCAACAACAACCTGTGGTATTCGGGTAACAGCGCCGACGACGACGCCTTGGCCATGTACCTGACCAACAACGGGAACCTGATGTTGTTCAACACAGCTGGTGAGGTCGTCTGGCAGTCGGGCGTGATCATGCCCTAGGTGGCAGTTGCGTAGGCGCCGATGG
>CBFGTA010000172.1:0-3239 GCA_965651595.1 uncultured bacterium
CGAGGACGGCAGGGTCACGGCCGCGGCACCCGGCAGTGCCACCATCACCGCCCAGGCCGGCAACTTCAGCGACGACGTGACAATCAACGTCAGCTATCAGGGCCCCCTCGGCGGGCCGATCACCGGTGCCGCGATACCGTGCAACGGCGGCAATGCCGACCAGTTCCCCTGCAACAACGTCACACTGATGTCCTACCTGCCGCCCGCAGCACTCGGCAGCAGCGGCGCCAACATCGACTTCAACGACCTCTGGGGCTGGGTCGATCCCACCACTCAGCGCGAGTACGTGATCGCGATGCGTGTCGATGGCGCCGCATTCGTGGACGTCACCGAGCCGCTGCGGCCACGCTACCTGGGACAGTTGCCGATCCCGGCCACCGCGCGCCCCAGTGTGTGGCACGACGTGAAGGTCTACGACAATCACGCCTTCATCGTGGCCGATGGCGCCAACCAGCACGGGATGCAGGTGTTCGACCTCACCCGCCTGCGCGACGTCACCGCACCACAGACCTTCGACCCCGACGCGCACTACACCCAGATCGCATCGGCGCACAACATCTTCATCAACGAGGAGACCGGCTACGCCTACAGCGTCGGCGGCTCGTCGGGTGGCACAACCTGCGGCGGTGGCCTGCACATCATCGACATCCGCAACCCGCGCAATCCGACCTTCGCCGGCTGCTTCGCCGATCCCAACACCGGCTGGAACAACACCGGCTACAGCCACGACGTGCAGTGCGTGGTGTATGACGGCCCCGACGCGACGTACCTGGGCCGGGAAGTCTGCTTCGGATCCAACGAGACCCACCTGAGCATCGCCGATGTCACCGACAAGAGCGCACCGGTGGCGATCTCGCGCGCATCCTATCCTGCTGTCGCCTACAGCCACCAGGGTTGGCTCACGGCGGACCAGCGCTACTTCCTGATGAACGACGAGCTTGACGAACTCGACGGTTCGGTGGCCGGCACCCGCACCCTCATCTGGGACGTGAGTGACCTCGACGACCCGATCCTGGTGTCGCAGTTCGTGGGGCCGACCGCCGCCACCGACCACAACCACTACATCAGCGGCGACGTGATGTACGCGTCGAACTATCAGTACGGCATCCGGATGGTCGACGTCAGCAATCCGCTCGCGCCAACCCAGGTGGGCTTCTTCGACACCGCACCCACATTGCCGAACACGCCGGGCTTCGGCGGATCGTGGAGCAACTACCCGTTCTTCCCCAGCGGCAACATCGTGGTGAGCAGCCAGGACGAGGGCTTGTACGTGCTGCGGCGGCAGTAGGGGCGAGCGGTCGCATCGATCGGCGCCCAACTTGCGATCACTATTCCAAGGAGCCGTGGAGAGACGGCGGATGGGTGGGCGAGGCAGGCATGGCTCTGCGCGCCCCGGTCGTCGCCGAGCATGTGCTTGAGCACTTGACCTACGCACGAAGTCGCCCTACTCGATAATAGTCAGCGGTTGCCGGGCCACGACGTACCAGCCGAAGTCATCGCGAGCGAGATAGTAGTCGTAGTCCGTCATATAGCCAGCGTGTGTGTCGAGATGCGCGAAGTTGAGTCGAATCACCACAGACGCGCGCTGTCCGGCCTGACGCCCGGCCCGACGCCACGATGGCACGACTCCATCAGGCACCACTCGCGGCAAACCGATCTCCATCCTGGTGGTGCGCTGGGCCGGACAGCCGGGATGAGTCGGCGCCTGGGCTGCGAACAGCCCCGGACATTCGCCGGTGTCCACCGGTCCGCCAGGCTCGATCCCGAAGCGACGCAACACCGCAACGCGCGCCGCTACAAGACTCGAATCTGCACGGTAACCCGGGAATTCACCGCCCACCTCAAACGGCATCGGATTGATCTCGAGACGAGTGCCGACATCGACTACCAGCAGCCCTCGAATGACCGTCTCGAAGAACACGGAATCGGATTCGGTCGCAGCGTGCGCCTGGGTGTGCAGCTCTACAAACGGGGCAATCAGAACCAGAATCAGCGCCAGCGCCCCTGGAGTTGACCCGGTTCCGTGGAGCCCCCACCATTTGGGATGGAGGGTTTCCCTATGGCCAAACGTACCTATCCCCTGGAGTTCCGCCATCAGCTGATCGCCCTGGTCCAAGCGGGTCGATCGCCTGAGTCGCTGGCCAAGGAATTCGAGCCTACGGCGCAGACCATCCGGAATTGGGTGGCCCAGGCAGAGCGTGATGGCGGCCGGCGCACCGACGGGCTGACCACGGATGAGCGGACCGAGATGACCCGGCTGCGACGCGAGAATCGCCAGCTCAAGCTGGAGCGCGACATCCTCTCAAAAGCCGCGGCCTGGTTCGCACGGGAGACCGGCACGATCCCCGACGGGTCTTCGGGTTCGTGAGGGACCACCAGGCTGACTTTCCGGTGGCGACGATGTGTCGCGTCCTCCGGGTCTCCCAGAGCGGGTTCTACGCGTGGCGGGATCGGCCGCCCTCGGAGCGCGCACGTCGCGACGCCGAGCTGCTGCGGCACTTGCGGGACTTTCACGCCCGCTCGGATGGCACCTATGGTGCGCCCCGGCTGATCGATGACTTGCGGGACATCGGCATTCGCGTGGGTCAGAAGCGTGTGGCTCGTGTCATGAAGCAGGGTGGACTGGTGGGCGTAAGTAGGCGTCGCAGCGTACGCACCACTCGCCGGGGAGCAGAGGAGCATGCTGCGGCCGATCTGGTCCAGCGGCAGTTCAGGGCTACGGCGCCGAATCAGCTCTGGGTTGCTGACATCACTTACGTGCCGACCTGGGCGGGATTCCTGTATCTGGCGGTAGTGGTCAATGCGTGGAGTCGGCGGGTGGTGGGCTGGTCCATGGCCTCGCACCTCAAGACGGATCTGGTGCTTGGCGCCTTGAACATGGCGATTGCCCAGCGTCGACCAATGAGTGTCGTCCACCACTCGGATCACGGCTGTCAATACACGTCGCTGGCGTTCGGTGAGCGCTGCCAGCGGATGGGAGTGCGGCCATCCCGGGGCACGGTGGGAGACGCCTATGACAACGCGATGGCCGAGAGCTTCTTCGCGACGCTGGAATGCGAGCGGCTCGACCGGCGGACCTACCGCAGTCATGCCGAGGCCAGGATCGACCTGTTCCAGTACATTGAGGGGTGGTACAATCCGCACCGGCGGCACTCCGGTATCGGCAACCGATCGCCGATCAACTACGAGAGACTGATGAGTCAGGCTGCGTGATATCCCAAGACGCAACCTCTCCGCGA
>CBFGTA010000173.1:0-3148 GCA_965651595.1 uncultured bacterium
TGGCAAGCCAAAACATCCGGCAACTGGAGCAACATTGCCGGTGCGACCAATCCCACGTTGCTCGTACCTGACACCCTCGTTGGTTCGCAGTTACGAATACGGGTGATAGCTTCGAACTCTGCTGGCTCGAGCACTGCGATGTCGGCACCTTCAGACACGGTGGTTCCGAATCGTGCTCCAGAAGGATCAGCAGTGCTGTCGCTGCAGTTACCCGGAACTGTGGTAACTGGCCAGCGTGTCCAGGTTCGTGCCACTGTGGCTAGTCAGTCACAGTTCGATGGACGGAGCATTCGCGCCGAACAGAGAGTTGGCGCTAACCGTAAGTCGCTGGCGCCTGCGCCATCTCGAGGCATTAAGGGTACCGTTCATGTCTACCTCGGTGGAGCCATATTCTGTGTGGCTTCGGTGACGGCGGGTCGTGGCTCTTGTTCAGGGGTTGTCACCGGAAGCGGAACGCTCCGATTCGTAGGGCGGTTCGAAGGAACTGTCACAGGGTTGTCTGGAGTTGCCACGTCTACGGCAAGACTCAAAGTTTTGGCGAAGGCCGTCAACATCACCCGAGTTCGAGCTCGGATGAACCCGCGGACTTGTATCGTGTCGTACCGTCCCATCGGCATGGTCTCTGAGAGGCGGAAGGTGGTAGTCCAGCAGAAAGATGGGCGGTCATGGCGTGATGTGGCGACTGTGCGTAAACGCCAGTTGCGGTCCAAATCAGGTGTGTGGCAGTGGCGATCAGGCAAGTGGATCACGACTGATCAGAGAATCGTTAGGATTCGGGCTAAGGTCGGGCCTGCGAAGTCGACAGTGGTCTCAGTCAATCTGCGTCGGTTGCTAGGTAAGGCCCACGCTACCCGTGGCGATCGGTGCGTACCTTAGCGGACCTGGTCGCGGTACGGTGATTGAAGCGGCAATGAGGAAAGATTGATGACGAACCTTGCGAGGTGCCAGTGGTGACTTGGCCCGATTGGGTGACGTACTTCCTGGAATGTCAGCGGTATTCGAACCACTATGCTTTGCAGGCCGGGATGCGGGCCGAGGGTCTGACAGTGCCTATCGATCTGGCGTCGCCGGATGGTGTCTTTGTTAAGGAATGCATCGATCTGGCCTATCAGTCGGACGCTTCACCCATTAACTCTCCGGATTCGCATGTCAACGCACTTGTCGGAAACTGCGCGCTGGCCCGCTATTACGCCCTCCACGCGATCTTCTTCCACAGTCAGGACCTCGCGCAGACGGAGAACCGCTATCGCGCCGCCCGGGATCTGTTGGTGGCACGCATTCGCCAACTTGGCCTGCCGATGAACTTTTCTGTGGGAGGGCCTCAGTGATCGGGGCCTGCTGATAGCTTCAGCGTTTCGCCCGCTGCCAGCCGATTCCTGTCCGGCACGGTGCGGGCTTGAATGTGCTGTTGCCGTGGCCAGGCGCGCGCCAGCACTGATCTCCCCACCGAATCCAGACTCCCCCCGCGACCGGCACCATTGCCTTCCAACCGGCGTAGCGAGTCTTCTTGAGTGCCCGCACCGTAGCTGGGCCGAATCGATGCCAGGAGCGTCGAGGAACCATCTTGCGGTACTGCCGATCAGGTCCAGCCTTCCGGTGCCAAGCTCGCAGGTGCGAGCGAAGAACCTGGCGGTGGCGCTTAGTCAACTGGAGGCCAGTAGCAGGTGGTGAGCTATTCGGCACATCGGGGCTGCTCGAGTCTTGCTGCGGCGAGTCCGGATGCTGATGAGTGGAGTGTCCGGAGTGTCCGGAGTGTCCGGAGTGTCCGGAGTGATCGTGGCCACCATCGGGCGCCTTACCAGCAACCGGCATGTTCATGACCGTGTCATCCAGGGTGGTCGCATGTGGCGTCGTTCCCAACGTGATGGGCTCATAGGGGACGGGATCGCAACCGATCTTCGATTCAGCGATGCAGTCACGCACCAGCTTCTCCAGCTTCACTTGATCCCAGGTGTTCCAGAAGTCGGCGTGCATGGTGATGGGGTCTCCACTGGCCAGATAGAAGCCCGGGCCGCCAGAGGTGTGGTACTCCACCTCCGGTAGCACCTGCACGATTTTCACCGGATGCGAGGCGGGGCAATTGCCGCCGGTCGAGTAGGCCATGTGGGCCTTGTGATCTGGACTGTCGAGGTCGGTCCCGTTCCAGCAGTCGGGGAAAAGGATGGTCGCTTGGATGTTCCTACCTGGTGGGCACACTTGGAAGTCGTGAGCATTGCCGCCCGGAACGGCAGGAATCTCTCCTCCACCGACGCACCTCCAGCTGTGCACTTGACGGCCGGGGTTGTCGCGCGACGCCATGGCGTTGCCAGCGATGACGCGTAGGCCTGCTGGCGGTGCGATTGCTTGGCGCACATCACCGTCCAGGAACTGGTAGTAAATCTTGACGTCCGCCACCGGCACCGGTGTGCCTGACGGGTCGTAGAGGGTCGGGGTCCAATAGCCAGCCGTATCACCCTCGGTATCGCAGGTCGTGCTGCTCGCCCGCATCGACTCCTCGGTGCTATGGGCATCGGTCGATGTGGATCCGAAGAAGTCGTGCATGTGGGCGGCCCGCTCTTGGCCTGGCTTGACGATCGGGTCTTCCGGGCGACGGTGCGAGCTCGCGCAGTGCACGATGAACAGCGGCTTCACACCGCTTCGCGCATCCGCCAAAGGCTGGGAAGGGCGGGCCAACTGGAAGCGGTCAATACGGATCGCATCCGCATCCTTGCCTGCTTCCACAGTGAGGACAAGGGTGCGGCGGCCAGTGAATACCGTGCGGTCAACGATGTCGGCCTGTTGCTTGACGAAGTCTGTCATCGTCTGGGATTTGTTGGCGGGGAACCGAGCGATAACTGGCCCGTCCGGACTGTCGGCTCGCACACTCACGACCGTCTCCGAGGCGCCGGTTGCAGCGTGCACAGACTGCAATACCAGAGCGGGTGTCAGGCCGATATCGACATTGTCGAACTTCAACCAGCCGCCACGTCCCAAAGAGACGGATGTCCCGTGCATCTGAGCCTTGTAGGAGTCGTCAAAGGTTTCAGCTTCGATGGGCTGCTGGGGAAACCGGAGTCGCGGAATGTTGGTGGGTTCAGGTGTGGGGGCGGGTTCGTGCGTGGGTGTGGGGTCGACTGTCGGTGTCGGTGTCGGTGTCGGTGTCGGTGTC
>CBFGTA010000174.1:0-3076 GCA_965651595.1 uncultured bacterium
CAGCAAGGTCCGGGCATGCGCGGTGTTGAGCTCACCGACACCCACGCCGACTACGGCAGTAATACCGGGGTACGGATCCACGCGGACAGCGCGGGCGCGACCGGATTCGTCAAGCCATGCGGCCGTGACACCACCGGCGATCGCCGGGGCCACATTGTCGGGATGTCCTTCTAGGGTGTTGGCCAGGTCCAACATTTCGCCTTCGTCGAGGAGCCTTGAACCTTCGACAACTACTGAGTTGGCGAGGGCAATTCCGCCGACTATTGCGGCTGAGGACGAGCCCAGCCCCCGCCCATGGGGGATCGAGTTATCGCAGTGCAGGTCAATACCCGCACATGACAGTCCCCGCTGGGCCAAACCAGCGTTGAACGAGCGGACCACTAGGTGTCGCTCGTCACCGGGTACCACTCCAGCCCCCGGTCCCGACACGTGCACGGTCACTCCGGGTTCGTCACGCGTTCTGAGCCGCAACTGATCACACAGGTCCAAGGCCAAGCCCAGGCTGTCGTATCCGGGCCCCAGGTTGGCACTGGTCGCCGGGACCGTGACCTCCACCTCCTGGCCTGCCAGAACTGGTACGCCGGCTGAATCGCCAAGGGCTTGCCGCGCGGGTCGTTGCGTCACCGTTCCAGACCCAGGTGCCGGGCGGCCACTTTCGCATCAGCAGAAATGTGGGTGGGAGACGGTGCTCCGGAGATAGCCCACTGTGGATCTTTGAGTCCATTGCCCGTCACCGTGCACACCACGGTCTGGCCACTGTCGAGTTCCCCTGCAGCATGACGCTGCAGCAACCCGGCGACACTGGCCGCACTCGCCGGTTCGACGAATACTCCTTCCGAGGCGGCCAGCAGACGATATGCACGCAGGATGTCGCGGTCGGTCACGGCTTCGATGACACCGCCGGAATCATCACGGGCCTGGACCGCTTGGTCCCACGAGGCCGGATTGCCGATGCGGATGGCAGTGGCGATGGTGTTGGGATTCTTGACGGGTGCGTTGTTCACGATGGGGGCCGCGCCAGCAGCCTGGAACCCCCACATTCGGGGGCGTTGGTCCGAAACTCCGGCTTCTGCGTACTCGACGTAACCCTTCCAGTAGGCGGTGATATTGCCTGCGTTGCCGACAGGGAGGCAGTGGATGTCGGGTGCGTCGGTGAGTTGGTCGACGATCTCGAAACTCGCGGTCTTCTGACCTTCGATCCGAGCAGGGTTGACCGAGTTGACCAAGGCCACCGGGTAGAGCTCGGCAAGATCCCGAGCCAGGTTGAGGCAGTCGTCAAAATTGCCGTCGACCTGCAGGAGTCGGGCCCCGTGGACCAACGCCTGAGCCAACTTGCCCATCGCGATCTTGCCGTCGGGAACGAGGACAGCACACACCATGCCAGCGCGCACCGCGTACGCGGCCGCTGACGCGCTGGTATTGCCAGTCGACGCGCAAATCACCGCTTGGGCCCCCTCGCGCGCGGCAACTGACATCGCGGTTGTCATTCCGCGGTCTTTGAACGAACCGGTCGGATTCGCCCCCTCGACCTTGAGCCACACGTCGCATCCGGTGCGTTCACTTATCACGCGACTCAGCACCAGTGGCGTACCACCTTCTCTCAGAGAAATGACCGGCGTCTTGTCGGTGATGACCGGCAGACGATCGCGGTACTCTTCGATGATTCCGCGCCATACGTGAGCCACTATGCCGCACCTTCCCCTTCGACCCGCAAAACGCTGCCGATCCGATTGACTGCCGGCAACTCAGCCAACTCCGACACCGTGGCTGACAGCGCCGCCTCCAATGCCCGATGGGTCCGAACCACGAGCCGCGCAGTCTCACCAGCACCCTCCTGTCGGACTGCCTCGATAGAAACTTCATGGGCTGCGAACACCGAGGCGATGGTGGCCAAAACTCCAGGCTGATCGTCAACCTCGATCGACACGGCGTAACCAGTGGTGGCCAGCCCGATGTCCCGGGCAGGTAGGCCCGAATAAGCGCTGCCGGACTGGGTTCGCGAATGCAGGACACGGTTGCGGCAAGCGGCCACCAAGTCACCGAGCACCGCACTAGCAGTCGGACCACCCCCGGCACCCCGCCCGTAAAACATCATCTGCCCAGCAGCTTCGGCCTCCACGAACACTGCGTTGAAGCTGTCGCGCACGTTGGCGAGTGGATGCGAAAGCGGCACCATCGCGGGATGAACGCGAGCGATGACCCCACTCGAGTCGTCAGCGAGTTCAGCGATGGCCAGCAACTTGATGGTGAATCCGAGGTCAGCGGCCATGGCCATGTCCGCTGCGGTGATCGCGGTTATCCCTTCACAGTAGACATCATCCATCGTGACCCGAGTGTGAAAAGCCAGACTGGCCAAGATCGCTGCCTTGGCCGCCGAATCGTGGCCTTCTACGTCAGCAGTCGGGTCCGCTTCCGCATAGCCGAGCCGCTGCGCCTCGGCCAACACCTCGTGGAAGTCCGCCTCACCCTCACTCATCTTCGTCAGCATGTAGTTAGTGGTTCCATTGACAATCCCAAGAACCCGCCGAATCTTGTCTCCGGACAACGATTCACGCAATGGACGCAACAGCGGAATGGCGCCAGCAACTGCCGCTTCGTAGAACAGGTCGACCCCAGCGGCGTCAGCGGCACTGGTGAGTTCGGCACCATGGCTGGCTAAGAGCGCCTTGTTCGCCGACACGACGCTGGCTCCGCCGGAAATTGCAGACAGAATCAGCTCCCGGGCCGGTTCAATCCCGCCCATCAGTTCGACGACCACATCGGCGCCCGAATCGGACACCAGCGCATGCGCATCGGTTGTGATCAATCCGCGGGGAATTCCGGGCCGTTCTCGCGATGCGTCCCGCACAGCAACCCCGACTAGCTCGATGGGCTGACCGATTCGCGCTGCAAAATCACTGGCTCCCGATTCGATCAGGCGCACTACTTCGCTGCCGACGGTGCCACCGCCGAGGAGAGCAATCTTCACTCGCCTAGTCTGTCACGCGCTGAGGCTGCCCGCACAGCCAGTCGAGAATGGGCGTCTAACGAGGCGGCGCGGCGAATCCGGGGTCGCAAGCGAACACGTCGGCGAGTT
>CBFGTA010000175.1:0-3004 GCA_965651595.1 uncultured bacterium
GTGGCAGAGGGTCTTGCCGCCGGTGAATCGTATTTTGCTCAGGCGAACCTGCCGTCACTCGAACGAACTCGTGAGATCGTGGTTGCCGTTCGTGCGGACGACGAGGGTCAACTCATTGAAACTAGTGAGGCCGACAACCTAGCGATGAAGGTTCGACCCGTGTTGCGATTGCCGGACCTGGCCGTTCGTGAAGGTGACGTGCGTCTCGAGCCATCGCGTCCCGTGCCCGGCGAAGTCAATCTGATCAGGGTTCGCGTTGTCAACAACGGGCAACAGGCAGTGACAGGTGCCTGGTTGGACGTCCATCTTGGCCTACCGGAACAGGATGGAGTCATGCTCGCGCCACCGCATGTGGTCCAGGTGCTGCCGGCGAACGGTTCGGCCGAGCATGTGTTTGAGTGGACTCCATCCGGTGACGAGCCGGATACGCGTATCGTCGTGCGGGTGGATCCCCTTGATTCCGTTCGGGAAGGCGACGAAGGCAATAACCGTGCAACGATTGATTTCGATCTGCTGGACGTTGACTTCTTCGTGACCGAACCTGTGTTCTCCCCCAATGGAGATGGCATCAAAGACACCACCCGCATCGTCGCGCGATTCGATGTCCCGACAACCCCGATTATCCGCATCGTGACAGGATGGGGCGAGGAAGTTCGGCGGTTCGAAGGGGGTGAAATGGTCGATACCACTTCCTTAACGCTCGATTGGGACGGAAAGGATCAGGGTGGTCGACTGGTCCTGGATGCGGACTACCACGTCCACGTCGAAGCCGCCGATGGTGTGATTCTCCGCACATTGCGAGTTGTCGTCGACACCAACCGACTACCAGTCCTGCTCGCCGCAGGGACCGTATACGAGCATATAACGCCCTTGAGCTGCTCGAACATTCGGCAATCCGGTGAGGTGCAGTATCACCCGGACGGACTCGGCTACTTCGCCGTCGGATGGACTGCCGATGACTCAGCACGTCGAGGTGTCTACCTTTTCAACATGGACGGCGCAGCGCCGAAAGCGATCGTGCAGGCCGATTCACTCTTGATCGAAGGCGAGACATGGGTTCCGTCACGGCTGCTTGATATTGCTGGACCACACCTGTACTTCACGGGGCAGGCAGTCAGCGCTCCGTCGATGGCGAGGATGTTTCGCGTCCCAATAACCGGAGGCGAGTCTCAGGCAGTAGGTCCGGTGGGCTATTCCAGCCATGATCCGGTACTGGTGGGTGTAACTATTGCTGGTGATGTTCTTCGCGTCAACCGCGAATCGGGCACTTCGAGGCTGCGTCTCGAGGTGCTGCGGCCCCCGATGTACAGCTTGCCGGAGATTCTCAGCGGAGAGTGGTCCGTCGACTATCCCGGGGCCTCCAACCACCTCTTGACCAGCGACTACCTTCTAATCAGGGGCCACGAATCGGATGATTGGGGTGACCCCTCGAACTGGCTGAAGATCGACTTGCATGCATCTACACCGGTAGTTCTCGCGCCGGCACTGGAGCAATGGGCAATTGACCCACAACGAGAAATCCTCTATGTCGCCTCGTCTTCCGACCCCGGCGGCGGTGCGTCATCTTCGCTGCTGGAAGTCGATCTGGTCGGTGGTGCGGTCGTTCCAATTCCCGTTCCCGAAGGAGCTGAACGGTTTGCGATCACCTTGAATCCAGGTAACGGCGACCTTTTGCTGTTCGACCCCCAAGCCCTATTGCTACACCGAAGGGTTGCAGGGCTGAATAGTTGGCAGAGCATGGATATCTCGACACGAGTCAGGGAGCTGTTCGGCGTCAGCGCGGGTAGCGGAGCCGAGTTCTTTGGGGCATTCAGATGGTCGGAATCGGGGCATTTTCTTTTGTTTGACTATGTCCATATAACTGAAAGCATTATCCCTCCGAGTGAAAAGGCGGGTGGTGAGTTCGGCGAGGCCACCTTCGCCATGCGCGTCGATTTGTGGTCGGACCCGGAGGCCGTTCGAAGTACCTTTGTGGGTTTGCATAGCCCGCCACTGGATGAGCAGCTTGCAAATGAGGTGAATGTCCTCAACCCATCCCATGGCAATATAAAACTCCTTCCGGGGGAGCCACAATTGCTGGTCCGCATGGATAGTGGCGGCGAATCGTTGGATACAGGCATATTGCCACTTCGCAACTGGATCGGAGGAAGGCCCGGGACATGGGATGATCTGCATATAGAATCGTCCAACTGGACAGGGACACGGTTGCTGGCGCGGTCAGGCCCGTGGGACGGTCCGTGCGAAATTGCGGGCTACTTTTCAATTCAGTCGCTGATGAACCTGACCGCGCAGTTGCGGATAGAGTATTCCGGCGTACTTCGAGCCTTGGCTATCGAGGCCACTGCGTCCGATATCAACCTGGACCGCTATGAAATCGAGTATCGGAGCTCAGGGGTCAGTTCGGCATGGCAGTCGATATTTTCCGGACGAGATGCCGTCGTCGATGAGATCGTGGGATTTTGGGCGCCACCATCCAACGGTTCGTACGAACTACGTCTGAGCGTCTTTGATCTCGCGGGAAACGTACAGCGTGCGCAGGTGCCGCTTCAATGGTTCGACGAGGCACGCCTCGGGACTGTGCGCATCACCGAAAAGTACTTCTCGCCGAACAACGATGGTGTGCTTGACACCACCAGCGCAACATTTCGCGTCTACCTGCCGATCGAGGTCGACATCCGTGTCGAGCATGAGGCCGGCTCCCTTGTGCGGCAGACATCATTGCAGTTCGCGACCGTTCCCGATGAGCTTCAGGAATGGACGTGGGATGGCCGTAACGACTTGGGGCAGCTTGTGCCCGATGGGCGATATCGCATCATCGTCGATGGGCGTGGGCTGGACGCGATAGTCGACACTCAGGCTCCAGTCGCCCGATTTCTAGCAGGAAGTTTCCGCCCATTGGCCGAGCCGACGAGCATGACGGCTTTCATCGAAGACCCGCTGCTGTCAAGCCAGGCAATTGAACGAGCGTCAGTCGTTCAGCCGGACGAATGGCAGTATGTTGGCC
>CBFGTA010000176.1:0-2927 GCA_965651595.1 uncultured bacterium
GAGCAACAGATGCGCTCGGCAGACTTTGGTGCGGCCCTGGACAGCTACCGGCGTGCACTGTCCCTCGACTCCACCCTCGCCGTGGCAGCGCTGACCGGTGCTGGGGTGGCACTCTGGACTCACGCCTCGGGGACAGCCGACTCGCTGGCCCACCTGGCGCTGCGTCACAGCGAAGGATTGCCGCCCCGCAACCTGGCATATATCAACGGGATGGTCAGCTACCTCGATGGCCGGGCAGATTCGGCGTTGAATCACTTTTCCACCGCACTTGAGATCGACAGCCTCTGGCCGCACGGCTGGATGATGGTGGGCGACACCTACCATCATCTTGTGACCCGCCATGTCGATCAGGATATCAAGGCGGAGGCGGCGTTCCGTCGCAGTGTCGAGCTGGACCCGGGCTTCGGCCCGGCGGTGTTTCACCTGGCAGAATCCGTTCTGCGTCGGGGCGACGTCGCAACCGGCTCTGAGTTGCTCACTCGCTTCCGAGGAGTGACTCGGGAATCCGCATTGGTAACCCAACTGGAGATGATGCTCACCTGCCTTCGCAGCGGTCCGGACGCTGTCGATTGGGCTGCGATGGCGTCCCGCGAACCGCTTCGGGTGCTGGGCGTCACCGCAACGCTGGGTGTGTCGGCAAAACGGCTTGACTGCGCCGAAGCAGCAGCCCGATCACTCTATCCCGGTACCAGTACCGACACCCCGCTTGCCGTGCGATGGGCGGCGTTCAAGTGGCTGCACAACCTTGCCGTGGCGAGGGGTGATCTCGATCAGGCCAGCGCGTTGACTGACTCTGCGGTGAACGACCTGACACTGGAGGCCATTGGCCTGCACATTCTTGACGCGGTGGAACTCGGCACTGATTCACTGGATGCGCTTCGAGCGCTCGAGGTGATCGGAAGGCCGCTCGGCGACCTCGATGTGAACCAACTCTGGCACCACGCCATCTGGAGCTGGTCGCGACACAACACTCCCAGGCTCGACTCGATCATCGCAGAACTTGAGTCGCGTCCCGCCGACAGGGGCGCAGCCGTGCTTCGCGGAATGCTCAGTGCCCGAGCGCTGTTGCTGCGTGGCGACACGGCGGCAACCATCGACGCGTTGGGTCGGCTGGAACCGGGCCATGACGGAGTGCAGTGGGACTTGTGGCAGTCTCTCGCGTCGGAACAATTGCTTCATGCACGACTGCTGCTTGCAGTTGGCAGGCCGGAGGAGGCGCTTGCCTCCGCGTCACGTTTCGACAACAGCCAGAGTGCGATGTACCTGTATTTCTTGCCTGCATCGTTGGTGATTCGGCGTCAGGCAGCAAGACAACTCGGTCGCAGCGCAACCGCCGAGTTGATGGAAGCCCGGTTGCGCAACCTGGGACGCAGCGACCTGATACAGGCAGCTGCGGCCCGATGACCCCGGAGTCCGGAGATGGCGGACGACAAGAAGAACGGTTCGAAATCCACTGGTCCGAAGAAGGGTTCGAAGCTGGCGAAGCAGGGTGGCGAGGAGCGCGGGCTGATCCAGCGGGTCGAAAGGCTCGAGAAACACGCAAAGGCCACTTCGGCCTGGCTCGAACGCTACACTAAGGCCAACTCGGACTGGCTGGAACACCTCTACGAGTGGGTGATTTCGGTGGACAATGCACTGGACAAGCGATTTGCGCTTGCCGATCCGCCACCCAAGCCGCCAACCTGGGACAAGCCGCCGCGGCCGGGGCAGGACGGCAGGTAGCAGGTGGTTGCTGATCGGCCCCACCAGGCCGATGGAGTCTCGTGGGCACGCTGAGATGATCGCTGACTCTTGCTCTCAGTAGAGGGAGAGCTGTGCGTCGGGATCATTGCCCGATGGGGACCCTTCTGCACACGCGTGGTCGTCCTTGAAGTCGGTATCTTCTGTGCTGCCCGCCGGCGCGGCAGCCACCGACATCCCGGCTGCGACCAGTATTCGGGTAGAAGACAAAGGCCTCCCGGGGCAATCGCCCGGAAGGCCGGTCGTAGTGCGGCTTTGGTTATGGGCCTGGGAGGAGTTGAACCTCCGACCTCACGCTTATCAGGCGTGCTGGGCCGCCCCAAAGGGTGTGGACCAGACCAGCCACTGCCGCTCCGCCTAGCGTCACACCCTCCTGCACCCGAGCACACCCATTTGGACTGGCACCACTGGTTGGCACCATCGTATCCGCCAGCGGCGCCTACATGCCACCGGCTAGTCGTCACCCGCACGAGCGAACTCCGAGTGCAGGAACCTGTGCGGCTCGCCAATCAGATCGCGTATCCGCGCCCACTCATCTGCTAGACAAAGCCACCTTGTCGCCATCGGCTGCCTGAAGACCCTATCCTGTGAACTGAGCCGCCGCACAGTACCGCAAAGCCGCTCGTGCCAGCCCACTCGACGCCCATCGCGGTGCCAGGTAAGAGGACTTTCCTCACTGGGCTCCCAGCCAAGCACCCTGCGCCAGATCGGGTTAGGGAACTGGTCTAGCACTGAGTGAGCGAATACCTGCATCCCTCCGACTTCGTCGGTAATACATTCTTGGCCAGGAATACCGGGCAATCGAATCCGGTCCAAAGCCTCAGCTCCGTGTTGATAGAGGAGCACGCTTCGCGCGTTGAGGACGACTCCACATGGGCCTGGGGAGCGCGACCCTCGAAGAATCACGTGCCTGAGCCGAACCATTACGTCTAGATCGTGTGAGTATGTCCGGACCACACCGGCCATGAGTGCGCAATTCTCGGGAATGCCTTCCGTAATCACCTTTGCGATCTCCTCCTCCCACAACGGCCGAGGAGAACTACTTACCAAAGTGTCGAGTGCTTGGTCACAGGGCCACGGCTTCGGGGCTGAAAAAGTTCGGCACGGCTGATCCAAGGCATATTCGTCCACCCATGGGACGACTGCCTGGGCTAGGCGATTCAGACTGATCGACCGAAACCTGCCTT
>CBFGTA010000177.1:0-2899 GCA_965651595.1 uncultured bacterium
GCTGACCGGAGTCGACCCACGCGGTCGCTCAGCCCGCCAAGTGACCCGTTTTGGCCAGAACTCACGTAGCCATCCCATTCGATTGGGCCCCGCGGCACTCCAAGTGCGGCCATCGTGGCGGCCACATCTTCAGGCGTGGCGGTAGCCAGGGGGCCGGCAGCAACGAGATCCTGTGCGAACCACTCCTCCCACACCGGGCCAGTCAATCTGCCACGCAACTCGTTGTTGAGTGGCAGGACTCTGTCACGGATGAAGATCACGGCATTCTGGGTCAGTCGCACACTCGAACCGGGATACGTTGCACTCACGTACTCGATAGCGGCCCGACGTGCCTTCAGCTTGTGGGCCCCGCTGGCAGTCATCCGTGGGATGTGAGGGTTGATGACTCGCAAGATGGCGGCGGCCTGAGTGGACAGACTCGCATTCTTGCCGGGCGGGGGCTCGACCCACGATCGTTCAAATTCATTGGTGGCGAGGGGGACATTTGCCAGAGCAAGCAGTTGATGCGTACCTGCCTTTGGCTCTACCTTGGCGCGCTCCAAATAAGGGAACACCATGGCGGGACGACTGCCCATGGAGTCGGCACGCTGTAAGAGTGTGGAATAGTTCAGTTCTCGTTTGGAGCGCCGCACAAACTGGCGGGTGTTGGGTTTAGTCGCCCCAGCCTTGATCGATTGAGAATAGGCACTTGTCAGGAGGAAATCTTGTCTCCGCAGCCAGATGGCAACCGTCACCTCCTCGAAGATCGAAACAAGATCATCATGTAGTTGTTGTGCTTCGACCTGGGTTAGGCTAGAGAAATCCTCCGAGGACAACAACACCGTGGCCTGAAGTCGACTGAGCTTACGCAGGCTCTGCAGGGCCTCCCGGCGAGCCGCTTGCTTGTCCTTGTCGCTAATGAGTCCTAGGTCGCGGTGGCGACGAGTCAGTCCGTCCCGGTAGGAGCGGGCGAACCGGTGATGAGCCCGCGGGCTGTCGGGCAGCACGCCCACGCCGTAGTTGGCCAGCAGTTCAGCGTTGCCCATCACGCCCGCCTGAATATAGGTGGTGCCGGTCTTGGGTTGACCGACGTGGCATACGAGTCGCGACATGGGCTGATTATCGCACGAACAGGTGGTCGCGGCGGGTGCGATGGCGGGACGGTTGCCGGAGGGAATAACTTGCTCACTGCGCCGGTTGACCGTCTCAGTCAGATACCCCTAGGGGTATAGTGGTCGCAGGTCGAGACTGGAGGAGTTGCATGACTGAGAACCGCGAACAGGACGAGTTGGTTCCTTCGCAGCAGCGGGTTGTCATCATCGGTGGTGTCGCCGCCGGTGCCGCAGCTGCCGCGCGTTATCGGCGGCTCAACGAGGCAGCCGAGATCGTCATCTTGGAGAAGGGCGGGTACGTCTCGTTCGCCAACTGTGGACTGCCGTATCACTTGTCGGACGTGATTCCTGAAAGGTCCGATTTGCTCCTGAAATCTCCCGAAGACCTGTGGAACACAGCGCGAATTGACGTGCGCGTGCGCCACGAGGCGGTGGCTATCGAACCGGCCCAGCGTGAAGTGTCGGTTGTCGACCACGAGAACGGTGCGGCCTACACCCTGGCGTACGACCATCTAGTGATTGCTACCGGAGCCTCCGCGATTGTGCCCGACCTGCCGGGCATCGAACGAGCTTTCACTTTGCGCAGCATCGAGGACCTCGACCTGATGAAGGGTGCCGTAGCGCAGAGTCGCACAGCTGTGGTGGTTGGTGGAGGATTCATCGGGCTGGAAGTCGCGGAGAACCTTGTCAAACAAGGTCTGGCAGTCACGGTGCTTGAGCGGGCTCCCCAGATTCTGTCGGCGGTTGACGCTGACACGGCCCGAATCGTTGTTGACCATTTGCGTCGGTCCGGCGTTGCCGTTCACACCGGATCCGAGCTGACTGAAGTTACTGACCGCGAAGTCGTCACCGATGCGGGAGACGTGATCCCGGCCGATCTGGTCGTGATGGCAGTGGGAGTGGCTCCTCGTGCCCAGTTGGCGCGAGCGGCTGGCTTGGCGATCGGACTCAGTGGCGCGATCGTGGTCGATGCCTCGATGCGCACGTCCGATCCCCACATTTGGGCGGCTGGCGATGTGGTAGAGCAGCCGATCGGACTGGCTGGCCCAGGCCTGGTCGTTCCATTGGCCAACCTCGCGGCCCGCCAGGGCAGGCTTGCCGCCGATTCGATGGCCGGTCGGCAGGTGGGCCGCAACAGCGCGCAGTCCACCGCGATCGTGTCTGTGTTTGGCCTGGCAGTCGCCACCACTGGCCTCACGACCCGCCAGATCGAGCGGCTCGGACTGGATGTCGAGACGGTTCATCTGCATCCGTGGTCACATGTGACCTACTTCCCCGGTGCCGCTCGCCTGACCATCAAGGCACATTTCGATCGTTCGAGCCACCGCCTGGTCGGCGCGCAAGTTGTCGGCGAATCGGGGGTCGACAAGCGCATCGACGTCTTGGCCGTTGCCATCAAGGCGGAATTAACCGCGCGAGATCTTGTCGATCTGGAGTTGGCCTACGCACCTCAGTTCGGAGCGGCCAAAGATCCCATCAACCTGCTTGGCTACGTGGCCGACAATCGCCTGCGCGGTGATGCCCCGGCGATTGCGTGTGCCGATGTTCGTGCTGCCGTCGAGTCGGGCGCTTACCTCATCGATGTGCGCGAGCCCTCTGAGTTCGCCACCGGACACCTACCCGGGGCGATCAACATCCCCCTCTCTACTGTGCGGGAACGGGTGACACAGTTCCGTGGTGAGGACGTCGTGGTTTATTGCCAAGTCGGCCAACGAGCCCACAATGCCCAACAGATCATGATTCAGTCGGGCGTGCGGGCTGTCACCATAGACGGCGGACTCGAAACGGCGCGTTGGTGTACTCGGGAG
>CBFGTA010000178.1:0-2898 GCA_965651595.1 uncultured bacterium
CCCACCGACGCCCCCGCCACACCCCTCGAAATCCGCCTCGCCAAAGTTGCCTAGCAGGATCGACTGGTTGCGTCACAGGCATGGCGTGAGCGCATGCTCTCCAGTCACCTCCGGATGTCTGTCCATTTTGGTAGCTTCGGAGGTATGCGGATATTCGTTGGCTTGGTCGGTGCCTTCACCATGCTGATCGGATTGGCCCCACAAGCTGTAGCAGCCCCCTCGCTGAGGGTGTCGGTGACAAAGCACACAGTTATCAAGGGCGGCGTCACGGTTGCGAAGGTCAAGCGCGCTAAGCCGCGAAGCAAATGCACATTCCGCGTGGAGACTGACGAAGGAAATTATCGGCTGGGATCCAAACGGGCTAACCCCAACGGCAAGCTCAAGTTCAAAGTGAGAACGTCCAGGCTGCCATTGGGTAACCACACTCTGATCACCCGGTGCAAGGGATCTGGCCGCGACTACACATGGTTTGAAGTCACGGAAGACTTCCGACACTTGTGCCGAACTGGGGAGCATGCGTACTCGTTGCGCAAGAGAGTTCTGGCCGCAGGGTTTGTGCTGCGCAACGAATCTCCGTCGCTGGATGCAACCGACGTCGATATCCGACTGATCTATCGAAACGGCCAGGGCAACGCAGTAGAGAAGGACACGGTGTTCTTCTCGCGAATACCAGCAGGTCAGACCGTCGAGCTCGGTAGTACGTCATATACCAAGAAGGCCGTCAAGTCCTTAGCGCTGCGGGTGACTTGTTCTGCTGCCGTTCCGACCGCGAGTGGCTTGATCAGAGGCACCGCCCAAGTGTCATACGATCCGGACTGGGGATGGTTCTGGGCCACCGGAGTGTTGACCAACACATATCCGACCGCTCTCAACTATGCCGACATCTATTTCGTCACACGGAATGCCGCGGGTCAGATTACGGGCGGGGGATCCACCTACGTGAGCAAGCGAGTCGCAGCTGGCCAGTCGTATCGATGGACCTACGAAATCGACTACATACGGACAAAGAGCGAAGCGACCACCACCACATTCGTCGTCGACCCTCCGGCGTAGTTGCCCCACGGTGCAAACCCAGACACGACGAAACCCCTGGTGTTTCAAGGGGAGCAGGCGGTCCTTGGAGTTCGCGGTGGGACACATGAGTGGCAGAGCCTGGCGTTCAGGGACCCTGCCACAAGAGAGTATGCAAAGTTGCATGATATTATGCAAGGATGGCTAAAACAGTGCAGATTCGCGACATCGATGACGGGGTGTACTCTGCTTTGGCACGTCATGCTGCGGATTCGGGGATAACCGTTCCGGAACTCCTGCGGCGTGAAATCACCCGAATCGCGGCGCGACCTTCTCTCGAAGAGTGGTTGAAGCGCACAGCCAGCCGACCATCAGATATCGACAAGGCCACCGTAATTGAGGCGCTCGACGACGTGCGCGGAAACTGGCCGCATGCTCGTCCTTGACGCCAGTGTCCTATTCGAGATTGTCGCCGATACGGCGAGCGCTCCCTACCTGCGTGACAGACTCCGCCTAGATCCTGACCAGCACGCGCCACACCTCATCGACACCGAAGTCGCAGCCGTCATACAGCGTCAGTGGTTCGCAGGACCACTGGACAGCACCGCCGCAATGCAGGCGATTGCGGACCTACGGTCCTGGCCGGGCCAGCGCTGGTCACATGGACCGCTGTTAACACGGGCCTGGGAGCTGAGAGCGAACGTTCGTATGTATGACGCGGTCTACGTGGCCCTCGCCGAAGGCCTAGATGCCACTCTGCTCACCAGAGACCAACGTCTAGCCAGCGCCGCAGGACCCCGCTGTCGAATCGAGGTCATTTAGGAACACTCCGATTGCTGAACGGCCTTCTACGGGCCGGCCCAGAATTGACAAAATTCCCTGTATTTGCAGGGGATTCGGTCGTGGTGCACCCGCCCAGATTTGAACTGGGGACCCCCTCCGTGTCAGGGTCGATCTTGCCGTACGGCCCTGACAACTGTAGGTGCAGAAAACACTGTAAATACAGGGGAATATGGCATTGTCCGTAGTACGCTGTAGACTGCAGACCACGGCAGGTATCGGTCCAATGGCCGCACTGATGGCCGCACGGAGGTATGAGGGGCACGATGGCAACGCAACGACGCAGACGCGGCACAGGTGGCGTAATCAAGCGGCACAAGACCTTGCCCGATGGCACCAAGCAACACGTTGGATGGGACGCTCAACTGCGGATACCTGACCCGAACTCAAGGACCGGGTATCGGCGGATCCGCAAGTACGCCAAGACCCGCGAGCAAGCCGAACAGTTACTAGCCGAGCTCAAGACCGAGTACAGCACTAAGACTGCCCGGGTGCTCGATAACGAGGGCACGCGCGTCATCGACTACGTGACGCTGTACCTCGATGAGGTCCTACCGCTGCGGGGGCTATCTGCCTCAACCGAGGGAATCTACCGGACGGTGGCGACGAGTCCGCTCACGCCGACACTCGGAGACGTCACTATGCGCGACTTCCCCAGAGACTCCCGTGCATGGCTCAGGCGACTACACGCCTACAAGAAGCGCGACGGGAAACCCCTGGCCGGTGAAACGAAGGTCAAGGCGTTCGACCAGTTGCGGATCATGCTTGACCAGGCCGTACGGGACGAGTACCTCACTACAAACCCGCTACGCACGCTACAGAGGCCCAAAGCCAATCGGGTGGAGGTGAACGTCATCACCGCCGAGGAAGTTGAGGAAAAGATACGACCGCACTTAGAGGACTTCTGGATCCGGCCCATGGTCCTGATCCTGGCTCATACGGGTTGCCGACCGGGTGAGGCCCGAGGCTTGCGATGGGAGGACGTCGACCTTGACGCGCTCGAGGTGACGATACGACGATCCGACCCCACCACCACCAAGACCAAGA
>CBFGTA010000179.1:0-2863 GCA_965651595.1 uncultured bacterium
AGATAGTCCCGGCGCAGCCAGTCCGAACCGACCACCAGCACGTCAGGGCGGACACGTTCGATCAGCTCACGGCCAGCCGAATGATTCTCATGCACCTCATACCCGAGCAGGGCAATCAGTGCCACCCGCTCCGCAGTCCGGTACAACGGCGCAGACCCCTTATAGGACTGCACGAACTCGTCGGTGTTCACCCCCACCACAACCCGGCCGAACCGCTCACACCGTTGGAACAGGCGAGCATGACCGATATGGGGAAGATCGAAAGTGCCGATAGTTAAAACGGTTAGAGGGGGGACCGGAGGCGGCGAACCGGTCCCCCCTCCCACTGTCACGATGCCAGTTCGAGCTTCACAGCCCGGACGAACAAATCGTCGGCACCCGACTCGTCAGGGTCGACGGCAGGTTCGAACTTGCCGGTCGTCT
The DNA here is from genome assembly GCA_965651595.1 of uncultured bacterium. GTDB lineage: Bacteria > Actinomycetota > Actinomycetes > S36-B12 > UBA10799 > CBFGTA01. Next base: position 424 of record CBFGTA010000179.1, read on the forward strand.
CGTCGATAGCACCCAGGTCGGTGACGGCCTTCATGCCCACCCAAGCGTCATGGAACACGACGTTGGTCGGACCGTCAGCATCGGACGGGTCGAGCGCCTGCATGACACGCACCGCATAGCCATCGGCGGACTGGGAAGCACCCCAAGCCACACCATCAGGCACCATCGGAGCCCGCGTCGACACCGCGAAAGCGGTCCGATGGTAAGCGACACCGATGTCCGGGTCGAGAGCCTGCGACTCGACAACACTGAAGTTGCCGAGCGTGCCGATCTCGGCACGGCGCAGAGCATTGCTATCACCGGCCTGGTCGGCCCGGCGGAGCTGATCCGACTCCAACAGCACAGCAGCCACAGACGACCCGACAGCAAGCGTCAACCCCGACTGGGGAACCTGCATGTCGAGAAGCGTCTTACGGGCCTGCACGATCGCAGCGTAAGGACTGGACGAGTCGATCTCGATCGTCTCGTTCGCGTAATCAGCGCCAGCCATCAGAGCGGCAATGTCCGACTCGTACTCGCGGACAATACCCTGCACGCAGGGGGCGATCACCTCACGGGCCAGGTTCTCAATGTCGAGGGTGATTTCCTCGTCGGTGAGAGGAACGTCGATGTTGTAGCCGTGGGTCAGGCTGATATCGACTTTCCGTTCGAACAGCTTCGACCGGGTACGGGCAGTATTGGACCGCAGAGCACGCTTCCCGGGCTTCGCGTAGGCGGGCAGGCGAAGAGTGATCGTGTCGTTCTTCGCTCCCCGGAAATCACCGCCGGCGTTACGGAACACCGTGTTACCGAGCACCGAAGCGCGCACCAGCAGGCTCAGAGCGCCATCAACGATCTTCTCGGGTTTGATGGCTGAATAGCCGTCAGAAGTAGCCATGTGTTCTCCTTCATGGTTGGGTCATCCTGACGGCCTAAGCGCCGTCAGAGTTGAATCGAATCGAAAACCTTCTTGACGTCCGGTCCGACATCCTCGGTCGGGTCCGAACCGCCCCTCAGGTCAGGTTTCGGCTGCCTCGGCACCTTCGGTCCGTCAGCCTTCAACCCTTCGAACAGTTCCGCAGCGTCAGCTTCCAACTCCTCACGAGTGGAACCAGAAAGCCGCTTAGCCCACCGGGCCACCTCCTTCGCTGGCATCCCCTCAGGGGCGTGTTCCAACGCCACCTCAAGGCGAGTCAGCTGCGAGACGGTCGACTCCTTCTCCTTCTCCAGAGAAGCGAGCCGCTCAGCGAGTTTTTCCTGTTCGGTCTTGTTGGCATCCTCGAACTCTTTCACCCGGCTTTTCGCCTCGGCGAGCTGAGTCTTGGTCGCCTGATACGCCTTGACCAGCGGATGGTCGTCAGGCAGTCGATCCGGCACACTTGGTGCAGAATCAGGAGTCGGCTCCGGTTCGGCAGCCGTCTCCTCGACAGTTGGCTCATCAGCCATGATCAGATATCTCCCGTTTCGGGTACAGGCACCATTTCGATGCCTCTGGTTCGTAGCGGAGGCACGAATCGAACGTGCGGGACACGGATCATGAATCCGTGCGGGATACCAATCCGCTCCGCTCAGAACGGGCCGATCCGGCGGCAGGCAGGGAACCGGCAGACCGACCCGAAACTGTCAGCTATCCCCGGAGCTGCCTCGCTCAACTAGCTTCCGGAAATTGTTCAAAGCGTCGTTCTTTGTCCCGGAAGATGCCCACTCCGGGTCAGACCGGGCCTTTTGTTGGGCACGGTTCCACAGGTCATGGAACTCCCTGGCCCGGCCAGGCCATTCGGTATCAGCCCGGTACACCGGCTCCGCGGTGCAGCCACAACGGGCATGCGCCCGATAGTCGTTCACACTGGTCGAGAACACAGTCCCGGCGATCGCCGTCGCACGACCCTTGAACACTGGACCCCGAGAAGCGAGCATCGCACAGAACGCGCAAGGGTCACCATCAGTCACCCGAACCCAACCCAACGCCCGAGAGTCCGCCTGGACGTTCCTGATGATCTGCTGACGGCCACCATCCAAAGCGATCCGCACCCCTTCACCGGCAGAAGAGATCATCGCCCTCTGAGACGCCTCCTCCACTGTCAAGCCCCGTCGTATGCCCTGACGAAGCCGATACGGGCCTGTGGCGACCATCGACGCTCTGACAGCTTCGAGGTTCAGGGTCGGAATACCGCGGGCAGCGAACCCCGCCTCCCCGATCTCGGCTAGCCGGAACGCCGAGTAGTAGTCCCGTGCTGCGGCCGCAGACAACCCATGCTGCCTCCCGAGCACGGTTGTCACAGCGCCCAACCATTCGTCGACCGTGGGCGTGCGCCCCTCGGCATTGAGCAGCGCCCACAGGCTCCGCAACTGCCGGGCTGTCTGAACTCCGATCCGCGCCTGCTCCAGTCGGTGCGCCTCCGTCAACGCCTTGCCGGCGTTCGTCGACGCCATCAGCCTTCGAGCCGGTTAGCTTGATCCT
>CBFGTA010000180.1:0-2742 GCA_965651595.1 uncultured bacterium
TCAGCTCCCTGTCGGGCGCAACCCGTCACCTGAGCTTTGTGTTCGTCGAGCACATGGGTCGGCACTCCGGCGGCGGCACGAATCTCGACCGATTCGGGCAGTCCCCTGAAGATGAGGGTCGCAGGGTTGTCGTCGCCGATGCGTTCTGATCCCGCCCGAACCTCGGCACCCCAAATGGCACGAGCCCCGGGTGCCATCTTGACGACCGACCGTGGCACAGCGCCGGTGCGGTTCTTCGGAGGCAGCTCAAACCACGAGGCTGATCGCAACTGAGCAGGCACCGAGTACGCATCGGACTCGTCAGCTGCGGAAGCGGCGGTCTGCGCGCCTTGCATTCCGGTCACCAGTACCGCCACAGAAACGATCGCCGCAAGACTGCGCCGGAATCCTGTATTCAACACGTCAGGTCCAATCTTCGGGGCCGAGAGATGGATCACGGCAACCAGTAGGCTGCCGACCGCGCACGGCGTAGAACGTGGCCACTCTAAACATCCACCGAGCAACCCCGCCACTCATACACGCATGTTCACCCATTGGGGTCTATGTAACTAGTACGAACGACCGACAGTAGAAGCCTGCCCCTGCCGTGAGGAGCTGACTTCGACTGCTGTCAGTTCTGGCCTGATCTTCGTGCCCGGTGGCCGGGATCCGTCGACTCCACGCACTGCTAGCTTGGGTAAAGGCCCGCTTGCCATGTCTGAGCGATGGAGATCAACAACTCCCGCTGACAATTTTCAGCGCACGATTGACCTGCAGTTGAGTCCGATTCGACCTAATGGGTGAAGTTGCCGCCAGTGGACAGCAACTGCTATACGATGGCGTCTATTCTGCTTGAATCTGTGCGACGATAAGACTGGACGTTGCTGCGCCAGACACGAGTGTCGGGCCGGACCGCAGCAGCCCTACGTCCGCACTGGTGCGATGTGACTATGCGGCGAGAGCCCAGCGACTAGGAGCCCCCAAACGATGAGCCCACCCAACTCCCACCAGAATGGCCGGGAACTGCGCGCTGCACGTGTAGCCCCGGGGCCCACTGGTGCCCGGCGGCGCGGCCGACGTGGGCGCGGCCAGCGAGGGAGTCGCTATCGCCGTGTCACCGCTGCCATCGGAGGCTTCCTGGTATTGGCAATGGTTGCCCAGCCCATGGGAGCGTGGGCAGCAGCCGACAGTCCTGACTCGTCGACCCCACCTCTCCCAGCTACCGAAAACGTGGTCGTCGAATCCGACCCGAACTCGACCGCCAGCCAAGACTCACCCGGCGACTCGGGCGAAGTTACTACACCGGCTGGGCCGCGCCCTGGATCCCGACCGCCTGGCAACGAGGCCGTGGCGGGCCGGGCGAGCAATGCAGGACGACCAGCAGGTGTTCGCGTCGTACGGGCATCGTTGACCGACGGCTCTCGAGTCGTCTTGGCGCGGGTCAGGTGGGATCGGCGCCTGGTCAAGCGTGAGGGCTCTGCCGATAGATTCGTTGTGCGATTGCTGGCCTCAGGACCACACTCGAATGCGGCCCGTCGAGTTGTAACCGTCCGCGCCCGCACCCAGGCCGGGCCACGAATCGAACGCGTGCACTTGCGGCTCACCAAGAAGCAGGCCCGCCTCATTCGAGCGAGCGACACAGTCATCGTTGCTGCGACTCAGCTCCACCGCTCCCATGGTTCCACCGGACGTCACACCCATGCCTACGTTGCCACCCGGTATCTCAAGGGCGAGCCGCCGTCGCGCACTACCTCGCGCACCAATCACTCACCGACCCGAGAAACGTCGAAGCGCTGCCGCACGACCGTCATTACCCATCGGGCCGACCTCACCGGATGCGATCTCTCCGGTGCCCATCTGAACCGGACCGACCTCTCGTCCGCCCACATGCGCAACACGCGCCTCATCGGAGCCCGACTCAACCGAGCCAACCTCACGGATGTCGACTTCACGGGCGCCGATTTCACGGGCGCCACACTCCGCAGAGCGCGCATCGGCGGTGCGCAGTTTCAAGGCGCTTCCGGAGTCCGCCTCACCACGACCATCGGCGCACCAGCCCCTGGGGCCCAGTTCATCACGTTCGCTCCACCCCCGCTGGTCGCGGTGGGTTCCAGCGCGCCTATCACGGCCACCAGCACCGGCAACGGACGAATCACCTACACCACCACAAGCCCCGACTGTGCGGTCAACCCCACCGACGGAACCATCGACGGCATCAACGCTGGCACGTTCAACTGCACCATCACCGCAACCGCAGCCAGAACCGATCGCTACGCCGAAGCACACGCCAGCCACACACTGTCGATTCGCAAGGGCGGGCAGACAATCAGCTTCACGTCCGAACCCGACCAGCCTGCCAGGGTTGGCACCACGTACAGCCCCACAGCTACGGGCGGACCAAGCAACAATCCCGTCACCTACACCGTTGCGTCAAATCCCAGCGGCGTCTGCGAACTCGCCGCCACTGTCGTGGAGTTCCTCGAACCCGGGACCTGCACTATCACTGCTCGCCAAGCTGGCGACCACAATTACCAGCCCGCTGACCCAGCCACCCAGACCGTCACCGTCACCGACGGCGACGCCACACCAAGCTCGCCTCACGTCAGTGAGGTGAACCCGACCCACAGCCACCCGTCCGGTGGAGTCCTCCTCACGATTACCGGTGACAACTTCACCGCAGACACAACCGTCACCCTCGGCGAACAACCGTGCCACCCCGTTACCGTCCACTCGTCCACCCACCTCACCTGCACCACTCCACCG
>CBFGTA010000181.1:0-2734 GCA_965651595.1 uncultured bacterium
CTGCATACGAGTACGGGCTGGCGGACGGATTGACAAGGACGCTACAGCGCGGGTCAGCTACTAGATTCTTGTGCTTGCGGCGACCAATCGTGGTGGAGAATAGGACGTCGTTGCCGTCGGTCGTCACCCACACCACTGACAACTGGGGCCGCCCATCGGGATTGATCGTCCCGACTACAGCGAAGTTAGAAGCGTCGAACAGGGCTTTCACCGCGGGGGTGAGTTCAGCGGTCATAACGCGACGCTACTGCACCACACAAGCCACCGTCTACCAGTATCACCTGACCTTCGGCCGGGCTCGGGCCGCTTCAGAACGGCGTTCTGGTCGCGGTCGGATCCCTCGCCACAACTGCGGAGAAGGTCTGGCCAACCAACCCCAGAGTCAACCTGACTCAGGGCAGTCCCCAATGTCGGGCTGGCGGGATTCGAACCCACGACCCCTTGACCCCCAGTCAAGTGCGCTACCAAGCTGCGCCACAGCCCGAGTGCATCTCTGCACGCCGGTCAAACTTATCGGATTCTGTTACCGCTTTCCGCGTCGGGTACGGATTCGCATCTCGACGCGCAAGGGGCTCCCCACGAATCCGAATGCCTCGCGCAGTTTGCGTTCCAAGAAGCGTCGATAGCTGGCTTCGAGGAATCCAGTTGTGAACAACACGAAAGTGGGCGGAGCCGTCCGGGCCTGGGTCGCAAACAGCACCCGCGGCTGCCTACCACCACGTACCGGGTGGGGATGGGCGGCAGCGATCTCGCGAATGAATGAGTTGAGATTGCCGGTGGTGACCCGCTGCGACCATCCGTCGAACGCCGCATCGAGAGCGACGGGCAGACGGTTCGTGTGCCAACCTGTGCGGGCAGAAATGTTGACCCGCGGTGCCCACGCCACGTGGGCGAGGTCGCGATCGTACTCCCGGTCGAGCTCTTCGCGGCGCTCATCGTCGACGAGATCCCACTTGTTCATCACCAGCACGAGACCTCGACCGGCTTCGGTGACCATACCGATGATGCGAATGTCTTGTTCAGAGATCGGTTCACTCGCATCGAGCACCACGAGGGCCACCTCGGTTCGATCGAGCGCCCCGGCCGTCCGCAGACTGGCGTACCACTCCATGCCCGACGCGTGGGCGACCTTCCGACGGATTCCGGCCGTGTCGACGAACCGCCAGGTGCGCCCATCTAGTTCGACCAGTTCGTCGACGGGGTCGACTGTCGTTCCTGCCTGGGAGTCAACGACCGAACGATCCACTCCCAGCAACTGGTTAAGGAGACTGGACTTGCCCACGTTCGGCCGACCCACCAATGTCACTCGTCGAGGGCCCTCTTGATCGGCGGATAGGGATCCGTCCTCCGGTAGACGCGCTACCACGGCGTCCAGGAGGTCTCCAGAACCTCTCCCATGTAACGCCGATACGACGAATGGTTCACCCGCCCCGAGCGACCATAGCGCCGCGGCTTCGGCTTCCAGGGCTGCCGAATCGGCCTTGTTGGCGATGAGCATGACTTCGACGCCTGCTCGCCGCAACATCCTCAGTGCATCTTCGTCGGCGTCGGTGGCACCGACGACCGTGTCAACAACCAGCAGCACAAGATCGGCGTCCTGGGCCGCGAGCGCGGCATGCTCGGACACTGACGCAGACAGGCCTTCGGCCTTGCGATCCCAGCCTCCCGTGTCCACCAGCCAGAAATCTCGACCCGCCCAGTCCGCTCGGTAGCGCACTCGATCCCGAGTGACACCAGGCCGATCTTCAACGACTGCTTCCCGCCGACCCAAAATGCGGTTGATCAGGGTCGATTTGCCCACATTGGGCCGGCCCATGATGGCAACGACGGGCAGCAGGACGTCTTCGGTGCGGGCCGCATCGTCGTCGTGGGCGTCACCGAACTCTTCTTCGGCAGCGGCGACAGCGGCCTCGTAGTCGTCTCCCCCGTCAGGGACGTAGAACGTTTCGACGGTCTCTTCGCCAAAACCGGCTTCGCTGGTACGCCCGCTGTCGTCTCGGGCCTCTTCGTTCGTACGGTTATCGGAGCTCATCGGTCAACCGTTTCGGAGGTCCCGGTCACGGTGGTGGTTGGCCAGGATGCGCGCGCCAAGGCGATCACCCGGTCGACAACTTCAGGAAGTTCCAGATGGGTCCCGTCAATGTGGACGGCATCGGCGGCAGCCTGCAGAGGCGAGGCCTCGCGGGAGGAGTCCGCGTGATCTCGGCGCAACAGACTTTCGCGAGTCGCATCGACCGAGGACGCATCAACCGCCGACGAATCGGCCACCGACGCGTCGGACTGGCCGCGGCCCGCGGCGGCATCTTCGCGGGCCCGCCGCGCAGCCCGTTCAGCCGGGTCGGCCGTGAGATAAATCTTCACAGCCGCATCCGGGAAGACCACAGTTCCCATGTCGCGCCCTTCGGCCACTAGCCCTTGGCCACCAGAACTGGCCGCGTGCGCCACGGAACGCTGCAAGCTCACCATCGCCTTCCGCACAGCTGGTACGGCCGCCACCGAGCTCACGGCCTCGGTCACGGCCGCCTCGCGAATGGCATCACCGACTGACACTTCCCCGACGAAGATGTCGGGCGCCCGCGGATCGGTCACGCTACGAACCTGTACTCGATCTACCTCGGCGGCAACGGCTTCGGCGTCACTGATGTCCACGCCGTTGGTCACCATCCACCAGGCAACTGCGCGGTACATCGCGCCGGTGTCGAGGTAGGCCCACCCCAGTTCGCTGGCGACGGCC
>CBFGTA010000182.1:0-2725 GCA_965651595.1 uncultured bacterium
CTTCCCGAGCTTCCCGGTAGAGGTCCCCGACTGGCGCGATGGCCGAGTGGTATTCGGGTGCGAGGCGGGTGTCGGCGCGCAGGGCTTCGGCGGCGGCGAGTTCGGTCAGGGGGGTGACGGCCTCGAAGCCCGCCAGGTTGATTCCACCGGAGGGGGTCCTCAGCGACTCGGACCGTAAAGCGATGGCGGCATCACTCAAAGGGGGAACGACGCGGCTGACGGTCATGTCGGCCGCGGCCGAGATGTCGCTGATGGCGCGGAAGTTGGGGCCGAGAACTGGCAGGCGACCCGCCACCCACCACACGGGATTGTTGGTGGCAGCCGTGGCGAAGCCGGTTTTGACCGATGCAGACGAGACCGTAGAGGCAGTGGCCGGTTCCAGCAGGGCCTCCGAGTCGCGCACGGTTTCGAGATCGCTCTTGGCGAGAAACAATCCCGCACCCGCAATGGCCGCTCCCCCTACGAGCGTCACCACGATGCCGATCCCGATGGCCAGGACCGACATCCGTGCGGCGCGCCACCGATCCTGCCGCCGCGCCGCGCGCGACCGTTTGCGCCGTCGGCGACGCGACGAGGTGTGGGAGGGCATGGGGCAAGGTTAACCGACGGCGAATCGCTGGTCCGTGACAAGGTCGATCATGTTGCCCGGTCGTGCCCGTCCTCGTAGCGATGCTTGGCCGGGTGGGTGCGGGGAATCCCCGGGCAGCGCATGAGCACCGAGTGGACTGCCTGTGAGCTACTGCCCACCCGTGATGGACAGTCCCGCTCCAGCGTCGCCACCGTCGGAGTTCTCGGCTCGCTTGCGAGCGTCCCGAGCAGCCTTTCTCATGTGCCGCTTCGATATTTTGCTCGATTGTTCTCCCGACCCGTAGTAGCCGTACCCGTAGTAGCCGTAAGAGCTCGCGTCCTTGGGCGGCACCGCGTTGAGCACCGTTCCCAGGATCCGCGCACCGACGGTCCCTAGGGCTTCGCATGCCAGCACCACCTGATCACGGGTGGTGCGCCCGTGCCTGGCCACGATAATTGCGCCATCGGTCTGGGAAGCCACGATCGCCGGGTCGCTAACGAGTAGCAGCGGCGGCGCGTCGACAATCACGATGTCGAAGATGGCGGTGAGCTCGGTGAGGACGTCCCGCATGTGCTGACTGGCGAGCAGTTCTGAGGGGTTCGGGGGGACGGGCCCCGCGGCAAGAACCTTCAGCAAGTCACGGTTCCAGCCGACTAGCGCCTGTTCCACTGTGGCGTTGCCGGTAAAGATGTCCGTGAGACCCAGTGGCGGCGTAAGGCCCAGGTAGCTGGCCGCGTGAGGCTTACGAAGGTCGCCTTCGACCAGACATACCTTTTGGCCAGCCAAAGCCAGCGCCACGGCCAGGTTGCAAGCCGTCGTGGTCTTGCCATCACCAGGGGCGATGGACGTGACGGTGATCGCTTTGGGCGGATTGTCCACATTGATGAACGACAGATTGGTACGGATTGTGCGGTAGCCCTCCGCAAGCACAGACTTCTGGTTCAGGGCCACGACATTGCCGGGCTTGAACCCGGTGTCATAGAGGACCAGCCCGAGACTGGGGGCGCCGGTGAGTTCACGCAGTTGGGCCGGGTCCTTGACGGTGCGGTCAAGTGCGTGGCGGAGAAGGACGATTCCTACTCCGAGCCCAAGACCAGCGACAACGCCTAAGCCAAGGTTCATGCGTGAGTTCGGCGCAGACGGACTCGACGGAGTGACAGCGGGTTGCACCAGAGTGATTTTCACAGGTGCATTGGACCGCCCCTGCGGCGTCTCTATCTGCTCAGCCACAACGCCGAGTTGAACGGCGACGGCATTGGCGATCTGGGCGGCAAGCGCCGGAGTCGGATTGGACGCCGACACTTCCAACAAGACGGTCCCGGGAGGGTTGCTTGCCGAAACTGATCCCCCCAAGGACGACGGTGTGGTTTCCAGGCCGAGTTCATTGATGACCGGAAGCAGCACATCAGGGCTAGTGACGAGCTCCGTGTACGACTTCACCCGTGAGCTGGCAAACTGAGCCCCAGTGAATGCCCCTTGATTCCGGTAGGTTTCCGAAAGGGCGACAAAGTTCACGGCCGTAGCCGTATAGATCTTGGTCGATGACGCCGTCATGGCAACCGACAGCAGAATCCCGCCGAGCAGGAAGGCTAGGATCCAAATGACCCCGCGCTTGAGCACCGTAATGAGGTCACGCAACTCCACAACTACCCCTTCCGACTAGGCGACAGTAGCACTTGATTCCGGACTCGTGGGGTCCACAGGGCTTCGCGGCTTGCGTGGACCACGCCATCATTGGCCCTAACCCTGGGTAACGTGAGCCACTGCCGGCACTTCAACGGTGACTGTCTAGTCGCAGGTTAAGTGCTCCGTCCCATTCAGCGCATCAGCGCGATGCGGACCACCTAGGGGTGACGTCAGGGGCACCCACCCGTGCGGCGGCCCAGCTGGGTTGACCTGATCCCCGTGTAGTGGTCCACGTGTTGTGAGAGTCCGATGCCCTTTTGGGGCGGGAGGATTCATTACCATGAGTGGAAAGCGACGTCGGCATACGCCGGAACAGATCATCCGTAAGGTGCGGGAGGGGCAGCGGCTGCTCGGTGAGGGGCAGCCGCTTGCCATTGTGTGCAAGCAGTTGGAGGTCAGCGAGCAGACCTGGTTCCGGTGGCTGAATCAGTACGGGGGGATGAAAGCAGACGACGCCAAGCGGCTCAAGGA
>CBFGTA010000183.1:0-2719 GCA_965651595.1 uncultured bacterium
GCATGAACCCAACCTACACCACTATTCGAACACACGTTCGAATATATCCACAAGGCACACACCCCATACCGAGCAAAGAGGTTGGTAGCCCTCCCCTGCTAACCCCGACTCCCCAACTACCTACTGCAGGGCTGTGGCGGTCGAGCGCAGGTTGCCGCCGGTGAGCCAGGTGCCTCGGCTGAGGGCGTCTAGCAGGGCAGAGCGGGTGTCGGAACGAACCGATAGCCGCCAGTCGGTCTCCTTGTCGTGTTCGAACCACACCAGCAATCGCACACCTTCGGCCCGGGCTCGGTCCATGGTGTCGGCGATCCAGTCGGCGGCCTGCGGCCCTCCCGTCGTCGCGACCTCCGGGATCGCCAGGGGCAGGTCAGGCGCAACCTGCCGCAGCTCGGCGAGGCCAAAGGTGAAGATGTCGTCGAAGCTCTGCCAGCCCCACTTCAAGTTTCCCCAGTTGTAACCGTCGAGACCGACCCAGTCGACATACTCGTTACCCGGCCACAGGTCAACCATTGCGGTCGCGCCGGGCCACGACACAATCGGGTTGAACATCCACCGAATGTTCGCGTCGCCCGCTGCGGCCCGCACAGTGTCGACCACGTGCCTCCACGCTCGCGCAAACTCAGCCACCTGGTTGCCGTTGACCCCCGGCGACCAAGCATGCCAATCACCGTTCATCTCCGGCGCAAACCTCACCCACACCGGCACCGGCGATCGAGCCGCGTCGCGGGCGAACGCCCTGATCGTCTGGTCGTGGTGGCCCGCCAGAATGTCGCGCAGCTCGAAGTCGGGCTGGATCGGTGTCCCGGCATACATGTCGTGTGGCTCCCATGCCACCACGAGGACCGCTCCCCGCTCAGCTGCCCGCTCGGCGTCGCGCATCGGGAAGTCTTGGCGAAAGTCGGCAAACACTCCGACAGCTCCGGCCGTGACTCCGAGCCGTGATTCGGCCGCAGTCAAGGCCGCATCGTCGCGAGCGGATAGACCAAACACTGGCCCTGCCTGCCGAATCGGCTCCGGGCCTGCGGGGGCTCGGTCCCTAGCTCTTTGAGCCTTCCGAGCCTGCGCCAACTTCGCGTTAGTCCGCCGCAGTTTCACCCGCGTTCGCTGCAACTTCACGCGGGCACGCTGCAACTTGGCCCGCGTCTGCCGGACCTGGCGCTGCTTCTGCTGAACTCGCTGCGGTGGTTGGCGCGCCGTAGCCCGGACTCGTACGCGCACCTGCCGTTTCAACTGAGCGACTCGTTGTCGAAGCTGCGCGCGCCGTTGCCGCAGCCGTTCACGATGTGCCACAAACGTCTCGACCGTGACCTGTGTGTTCGCCACAGCACTCGGGGTGCCGACACCCACGGTGCCGTAACTAGTGGCGTGAGTAGCGGCGGGTGCCGTGAGAATGCCAGCACCCAAACCAATAGTCAGAATGGTCACGAGTAGACCGCGCCCCCACCCACGCCAGCCGGGGCCACCGTGGTGGGCCACCGCAATCGGGCGGTCGCTCGGGCTTGACATAGTGGCAGTTTGTCAGCATCCGAACCGGTTGTCTGCCGATTCCGCAACCGTCTCCACGTTGCCCACGTTGCCCCCGTCGAACACTAGGTAGGCCTGCCACCGAAAGTTCACCGGCGGGTGACGCTGCTCACGCTCAACTGTGTGTGAGCCCTCTCAAAATGAAGCTGCGCGTCCGAGCGGCTAACGTGCATGTCGTAACACCATCAAGACCTCGGTCCAGACTTGGTCGAGGTCCGCGCGGAGCCTGAGCGATGAGACGAGAGCTAGCCGATGCCCACAACGCCCCCATCTGAAGCCGACCACACCACCCGCATCGATCGCCCGACCAACGCCGAGCCACCCCCTCCGGCTGGCAATCCGTGGTCGAACATTCGCAAACCTGTCTTCATCCCCGCTGTCATCATCGTCGTGGCCCTCATGGCCTTCACCTTGGCGAACGCATCCCGAGCCGAGGAAGTGTTCGGCTCGATCAACGAGGTCGTGACGCAATCCCTCGGCTGGTGGTACATCCTCATCGTCACCGGGTTCGTGATCTTCGCGTTCTACTGCATGTTCACACGCATCGGGACTCTGCGGCTCGGCCGCGACGACGAGCAGCCCGAGTTCGGTTTGATCCCCTGGTTCGCCATGCTCTTCAGCGCCGGGATGGGAATCGGCCTGGTGTTCTGGGGCGTGGCCGAGCCCCTCAACCACTACATGAGCCCACCGAGCATTAACGGCGAGACGGCCGAAGACATCGATGCCGCGCAACAAGCCATGGATCTCACTATGTTCCACTGGGGTTTGCACGCCTGGGCGATCTACGTCGTCATCGGCCTGGGAATCGCTTTCATGACGTACCGCAAGGGCCGGCCCCTGTCGATTCGGTGGCTGCTCGAACCTCTCATTGGTCGCAAACGCGTCGAGGGCGTCATCGGCCACGCCATCGACACCGTCGCCATCGTGGGAACGCTGTTCGGGATCGCCACCTCCCTGGGCCTCGGCGTACAGCAGATGCTGGCGGGCATGGTGTATCTGGGGTGGATCGACGAACCCACCAACCTCGCAATCATCCTCCTCATCGCCGCCATCACTGCCATCGCCACGTTCTCCGTCGCGTCCGGCGTGAGCAAAGGCCTCAAATGGCTGTCCAACATAAATATGACTGCGGCCGCGTTCCTCTTGCTCGCGGTGCTGCTTGTTGTTGGTGGCGTTGTGTTCCTGGGCAGCCTCT
>CBFGTA010000184.1:0-2689 GCA_965651595.1 uncultured bacterium
GTGAAGTACCAAGAGCCCAACATCCTGCTGTCCAACTTGATCAACTCCGAGTCCCGCATCCTATTCGACCGCGATCCGCAGACAATCGTTGCCAAGGTCGCACCCTGGCTGCAGGTCGATTCGGACCCATACCCAGTTATTGCCAATGGTCGCGTCAAGTGGATTATCGATGGCTACACCACCACGAACTCGTACCCGTTCTCGAGCCGCGTCGTGGTGGAGAACGCGGTGAGCGACTCTGCTGTGACGATGGCGGGAGCCTCCGCCGTCTTGCAGCGATCGGAGATCAACTACATTCGCAACTCAGTCAAAGTTGTCGTGGATGCCTACGAGGGAATGCCCACCCTGTACGCGTGGGACCCGGATGATCCGCTCCTGAAGGCCTGGGAAGGAGTCTTCCCCGGTACGGTCGTTCCGGCCAGCGAAATGGATCCCGAGGTTCTCGCCCACGTTCGATATCCCGAGGACATTTTCAAGATCCAACGACAGATTTTCGCTCGCTACCACGTCACCGACCCTGCCGCTTTCTATTCGGGCCAGGACTTCTGGGTGATCCCCAACGATCCGACTCGCCAGAACCTCAACCAGTTCCAGCCGCCCTACTACCTCATCCTGCAGATGCCGGGCGAGGAAACCCCACGGTTTTCACTGACGACGACTTTCGCCCCGATCAACCGACCGACCCTAGCTGCGTTCGCCGCGGTTGACTCGACGCCGGGGGAGACCTACGGCCGGTTCCAGGTGCTGCAACTTCCGCGAAACACCACGATCCCGGGCCCGGTCCAGGTGCAGAACAACTTCGAATCGGACCCCAACGTGGCTAGTCAGCTATCGCTGCTGCGTCGGGGAGGGGCCGACGTTGTGCTCGGAAATCTGCTGAGCTTGCCGGTCGGTGATGGCGTGCTGTATGTGGAACCGGTCTACGTGCGGGCCGTCCAGGACGGCTTCCCGTTGCTGCAGAAGATCCTGGTGGGCTTCGGTGAAAAGGTCGAGATGCGGGACACTCTCGGCCAGGCCCTCGAAGCTGCGGGCGTGATCCCGGCCGGACGTGGTGGTGGCGGCGGTGGTGACCGCCCCGATCCCGACAACGGGCAGACGACTCCGGACGACCTCCCCCTCATCGAACAACTCGTGGCGGCACTAGACGAGGCGCAAGCTGCTTTCAACGACGGCCAGCGCGCCCTTTCTAATGGTGATTTTGCGGCGTACGGTGACGCTCAGGCTCGACTCGAGCGGGCGCTACAACGGGCCAACGACATTCAGGCGGAGTTGCGCGGGGAAACTCAGGATCCGGAAGGATAGTCATGGGACTACTGGAAACTGCTCGCGAGCGGACAGCAGCAGCGGTCGCAAATGCGGAGAGGGACGTAGCGGCTCGGGAGGCCGAACTCGGTGCGGCCCGGCGCAGTCGCGACGAACTAGAGCGCGCCCACAACGATCAAAAGCGGGCAGATCGCTCCGCGGTGGAGGCGGAGCTGGCTAGTCTTCGCCTGCAGCTCGCGGACGCTAACGAGCGGTTTGAGGCTACTCGATCGGCTGCCGAACTCGTCCGCAAGCTGACTGACCTGCCTGTCATTTCTGGCCCGACGAGTTCCTTGCGGGAACAGGCCGATTCGATGGTGGCCCAGCAGCAGGCTACCGTCGATGCACTTCAGGCACAGATCTCGGCAGCCGAAGCTGAGCTACACGCTCCGGTTGAAGCCGAGAGTTCCGAGGTGATCGTGGCACGTGCCCGAGTCGATCGGGCGGAATCGCGGCTGCAGCTGGCGCAGACGCGGCTGCAGTTGGCCACGAAGGCTCTCGACACTATGCGTTCAATGTCGGAAGGCTGAGCGGCGCCTTGCCTTGTGCCTGCTCGGCTTGGGAGCGCATCCAGTCGTAGCACACCAACGCTTCGGCGGCGTCCCACCCGGCATCGTGTGGCCCAGCAGCAACTCCCAACGTGTCGAGGCGCTCGGCCGCGAATTCTCGTCCAGCCGCCTTCCACCCCCTCCAGTCGAGTGCCTCGCCACGGGCAGGACAATGTGATCCGTCCAGGAAGAAGCACACCGCATTGAGGTCGATGGTTCGCCGTGACACATAGGACATCGTGGCGGGAAGCGTGTCGAGGAAGAACGGCAAATCGAACGCACCGACGTTGAATCCGACCGGGACCAGATGTCGCCGGTCACCGCGGCCCCCGTGGCCGCGCATCCAGCTAGCTGCGTGCTCATCGACAGTAGGGGCGGCCGGAGCATCACTAAGTTCTGCGCGGGGAATCTGGTGAACCGCGGCAGCTTGCTCCGCCCACAGTCCGCCGTCCATTCGGATCAGCGATGAGAACACATCGATGCCAGCAGAGGTCGCCGCAGCGAATCCTGCCTGGATGAGTTTGCCGCCATCATCCCTGCTTGAGGCAGACATTTCTCCATCGAGTCCGATTACGATCACTGTCACCGCTCCATTCAACGCCACGTACTCGCCGATCCTGCTCTGAGGGGCTGACATTGCCGCCGAGTTCGGGCACAGGTGGGTCATTGGCAAGCAGCTTCCGCCGCGATCTGCCTGGAACTGCGAGCCCGCCCCTACCGCGTGCGGGGCTCGACCGGCAATGTTGTATAGTCGTGTCTTGCAACCGACGCGGGGTGGAGCAGCTCGGTAGCTCGCTGGGCTCATAACCCAGAGGTCGCAGGTTCAAATCCTGCCCCCG
>CBFGTA010000185.1:0-2663 GCA_965651595.1 uncultured bacterium
AACTGTGTCCCATCCGAGCCATAGACCGGCCCGCTCATCACCATGGATCAGATCGTCGAGGCGAAATCGCCCCACGTGCGGGGTCGGCGAATCGCCCCTGGACGCTGGCTCGCCGCCCGAGTTCGTCTGCCGACCAGACGTGTGCATGGGGCCTATCCTAGTCGAGGGCCCAGCATGTCGCAGAGTACACACCGAGGGGCGTGACGCCGACCACCGCACGCGATGCCGTAGTCACCACGCCTGTCAGCGGCCAATCGGCAGTCTGGCGCGAAGTGTCGTCACTATCGAGCGGACTTCAGCAACTCGTAAGGTGTAAGCGATTGCGAAGTACACAACGGCGAAGACGATGCCACCGCCGAGCATCGCCACCACGGACCACAAATGGTTCTCGACTAGCCACGTGTACGACTCGGCAAGATCCATGTCGAGGGCAAAACTCGCAGGCACCAGAATCGCCGCTGCAGACGCCACGAATGCGATGGCGGCGGCGGCGAGCAGACGGAATCCGGCCCACATGGTGGCTCGTCCCTCGAGGCGCCTCCCCACCCGCCGCCGTAAGACGAACCAGGCGAGCGCGGTCGTCACCCAGTAGGCCAGGCCGTAGGCGAGGGCGAGGGCGGCAACCTTCAGATTGTTGGGAGCGATCGCGAACAGTGCGATGGTCAGGGGGATCGCCACCAAGTTGTAGACCACGGTCATAAAGAACGGTGTCCGGGTGTCCTCCAGCGAATACCACCCGCGCAGCAACATGTAGAAAATGCTGAATGGCAAGAGCCCGAGGGCAAACACTGCGACCACGACTCCGGTGTACGTGGCTGGCTCCCCAACGTTCTGGCCGTAGCCGAACAGGAGGTTTCCGATCATGGGTCCGAACAGGATGAGGCCCGCAACTGCTGGAATGATGAAGACAGCGATCGTGCGAGTTCCTTCGGCGACATAGCCCGCCACGCGACCGATCTTCCCGTTGGCCGCGGCGGCACTCATGCGCGGCAGCAAGGCGGTGACGAGGGAAATCGTGATGACTGACTGCGGCATCATGAAGACGAGGAATGCCCGCTGGTAGGTGGCGAGGCCGCCCACTACAGAATCCGATGCGGCGGCTATAGCGTTGGCCTCGGTAGCGAGTCGGGCGATGATGAGAAATCCGAGCTGGTTGACCAGTACGAGGCCGATCGTCCAGCCAGCCATGGTTCCGGCCTTACCTAGTCCGTGGCCCCGCCAGTCGAAACGTAGCCGCCAGCGGTAACCGGCCCTGAGTAGGAACGGCACGAGCACGAGGGCCTGCGCCACCACCCCGACGGTGGTGCCGATGCCGAGCCAAGCGACCTGGGTGTCCGTGATCGTCCCCGATGTGACGCTTGTTCCCACCACTACGATGAACGACACGGCAACGATGATCATGACGAGGTTGTTGATGATGGGAGCGAACATCGGCGCCCCGAAGCGCAGGCGCGAATTCAGGACTTGGGCGAACATTGTGTAGATCCCGTAGAAGAAGATCTGCGGGAGACAGAAGCGGGCGAAGGCCGTCGCGAGTTCGACATCGGAATCAGACAGTTCAGCCGAGCTGTACAAACGAACGATCCACGGTGCCGACAACATGGCCACGATGGACAGGCCGAGCAGAATCACCGCCGTAGCGGTCAACAGCCGATCAGCATAGCCGTCTCCGCCATCGGCGTCTGAGCGCATTCGCCGAATGAGTTGGGGGATGAACACTGCGTTGAGTGCTCCGCCCACGATCAGGATATAGATGATGTTGGGGAGGGAGTTGCCCAGCGCGTAGGCGTCCGCAAGGAGAAACGAGCCAATCGCTGCCGCGACCATCGTGTCCCGCAAGACGCCGGTGATCCGAGACAGGATCGTTCCACTGGCCATGAGGGCGCTGTTGCGCAGGACTGCTTGGTCCTCCTGCGATGGTTGATCGCCGGGTGGGCGGGTGTCACTGCTCATCAGGGTGAGCTCGTGGTGTCCGCGGCGGCTTTTCTTCGCCGGATCGAGTTCAGCACCAACAGGAGCGCCAGCAGAACGAAGGCGATACCCACCACCCATGCCGCTGCCTGAGCGTAGGCGGCCGAGCGAATTTCAAATGTTGTCGAATCGCCTAGTGGCTCACCATCGGGGGTCACCAGCTGGGCACTCACCTGCAAGTCTCCAGCTCCCAGGACCTGCACTGGGGCGGAAACCGTAACTGTGCGCTGGGCCGGAACGGTCATGACGGGAACGGGATCAGCCACGAGCCGAACGGGCGTGTCACTCGTCAATGTCACGCCCACGCGCACAGGAGTGTCGAGGCCGTTGGCGATGGTGATGGGAATGTCGACATCGTTCGATCCGGTTGCCAGAGCCGCCTGCGACAGTACACGCACTTGGCCCATCGTCCCCGAGAGTTCGTCGGTGACTCGGGTCAGGAGCGCGCGGGCCTCGGATCGCTTGTTGGCCCAGTTGGCTGATGCAGTTCGCAGCAGAGCCTGCCGATAGCTCGCAGCTAGGGGGCTGTCATCAGGCAAGATGCTCGACAAGACCTCGAGTGCGTCCTGAGCGTCGGATATTCGCGCAAAGTACGCGCGGCCCAGACCGGGGTAGCGCTTGGTCTGGGCCGTATCAGACCAAGGGTTGGATATGGATGGCTGCCCAGCAGCGACAACATCGTCGACGGTGAC
>CBFGTA010000186.1:0-2588 GCA_965651595.1 uncultured bacterium
AGTTCACCGAGGACTTCACCCGAGTCCACGGGGCCACTGCCGGCGACTGGCGAAATATGAACACCAGCCCGCACTTTCCCTACGCGGCCCAACTGTGGCTAGCTGCATGGAACACGCAGAAGTCCGAAAAGCTCGACGGAGTGATCGCGGTCAACATGCAGACCCTCGGCTACCTCACTGACGTGACCGGTCCGCTCACCATGCCCGACGGCCGCCAACTTGCTGGCCAGAACCTCGTCAACTTCTTCGGCAACGGCATCTACAAAGAGTTTGCGAGCCCCGGCGAGCGCAAGGCGTACCAGGTGGCGGCAGCCGAAGGGATGATCGAACAACTGCGCACCACCAATGCGTCCGAAGCTGACCTACTCACCGCCCTCGGTGAGGGTGCTTCGCGCGGCACGATCCTCGTGTACTCCACCGACCCTGGGATTGAGTCCGTGCTGGCAGGATGGCCCATCGGGGGACTGGTTGACGACCAGCCGGGGCCGTACGCATACCTCGCGGTCAACAACATGTCTGGCAACAAGGCCGAGTTCTTCCTCGACCGCACCGTCGAATACCGCATCGACGGGTGCAGTCCGGGCGCCATGAACAGTCGCATCACCGCCACCTTCGTCAACAATCTCCCCGCGAGCGGGGAACCCGAAATCGTGGCGGGCCGCGTCGACCGCAATGCCGACCGCGCCAAACCCGGCCAAATCCGCCTGTGGACCCAGATCATGCTCCCCATGGGGGCATCAGTGGAACGGGTCTACATCGACGGCGAGACCGCCCTGTTCACACCGGTTACCGAGGCTGGCCGCCCCGGCATCATCGTTTACCCCGAACTGCCGCGCGACACTCCCGTCGCAGTCGCAGTCACGTTCAGCGAACCAGCCTCCGACGCCCAACCCCGCATCGTCACCCAGCCACTCGTACGCGACCAGGTAGCCATCACACCACCCAACCCGTGCGCGCCCTAGGCGGTCGCAGCGACAACCGCTCCAGGACCGGGCAGCGGCGGGCAGGTGTCCGGATAGCCGAACGTCTCGCAAGGGTTCTGTGAGAAGATCCACCAAATGGCCCCTTGTGGAGCATCAGGGAATGTCTACGTTACAGTGGTACACAACTGTCCACAGTGCGTGGGCAGGCAGGGCTCGCCAGCCTTGCACATCAGACCAAGGTGGAGAGGACCCCATGACCACCACAATCACCCGCAAGTCGCTGCTTGCTATCGCAGCGGCCGTGACCCTGCTCTTCGGAACGGTGTTCGCCGCCGGTTCCGCACAGGCCTACGAGCCTCAGCCGAGTGGTACCACGAGCACAACTACGCCCGGAATTGGAGAGCCCTTCATTATCGGAGTTGGTGCCAACTCGTTCACGGCAGGCTCAACCGTCGTCGTGACTGCTGAACTGCTGTTTCAAAGTAGCAACTCCCAGAACCAGAGCGCACCCCAGCGCAGCGTCGACATCGACACTGCCAGCGGTGCCCAGGCGGTACTGCTGTCTACCACGACGCGGGCTACCCTGAACCTCGGATCGGGTACGGCTGCCTCTGACGGCAGCTTCTCCAAGCAGGTCGTTATCAGCCAGGCTGGTGAGTGGCGGGTCTTCATGACCGGTGAACTCGGCGGTGAAGAGGCCATCTACTACGTCGACGTCAATGTCGGCGGCGGCCCGGGACCTGGCCCCGGCCCGGGACCTGGCCCCACCCACAGCCCCCTTCCCGACACGGGTGCCAATGACAACACCGTCACCATCGCGGCTGTTGGCGCGGGAGTGCTGCTCGTCGGAATCATTGCCCTGATCATTGCCGCGAATCGCCGCAACTCAGTGGAGTAAGCTTTACCGCAACACCACCCCCGTGGCCCGCACCGAACCCACCCCTCGGCGCGGGCCACAACCCTGTCCAGGGTCGCTCGCCCGCTGGAGCAAGACCAACCCCAGGCAGTCGGCACACGCACCAACGGAGGCAGGCCACTGGCCCGAGGGTGCGGCGGAAGTCGGGAAGGTCAGGTTGTGCGGGTGCTGGTCATGGGCCAGGGGCGGCCTGAGCCCGAACGGATACCCCCAGGCCCCAGCGGATGCCCACAGACCAACGACTACCCAGAGGTCCAGTGCACGCCGCGAGAAGCGGCGAGGCGGGGCAGGTGGGCCCCTAGGCGTGGCCGGAGCGTTGCTGGGCGATCATCGTGCGCGTGTGCACCATGAGATTCGCGGCAGCAATCTCACGCAAGTATTCGTCGTGATGGTCGTCGTCTTCAGGATCGTCGGCCCGCACGCCCAGGGCCCGCAGGCCCGCTTCTTCCACCTCGTGCACCGCACGAGTGATGGCCGTCGTCAAACTGGCGGCCCGGCGTTGCCAGTGACCCAAACTCTCCCCGTTGGCTACCTCAAACACAGCATCAGTACAGCCAGCATCAAACAACGCCACCATCTCGTCGTCAGTGGGCTCGCGATCGAGCACGAGCGTGAACCGGTAATACACCACGGGGGAGTCCTTTCGCTCGAAGGCCAATAGTCTCACCGTAGCGCGCACAGCCTCCCCCGGCCAGATGGCATCATGACTTCATGGATGAGAGTCCGCCGAGGGGCGCCCGGCCCGCCAC
>CBFGTA010000187.1:0-2571 GCA_965651595.1 uncultured bacterium
AATCTTGTTTGCACGCAACCGATGGACGAGGGCGGTGGCGAGCACGATTCCTTTGTCCGTCTGGTCGGCAACGTCGGCGAGAGCTTCAACACTGGACTGGTGCTGAACCGCCGTGAAGGGCCGGAACCCGAAAACCGCCTGTAACTCCTGGAGATGTTCCCGCCGCGTCTCAGCGTGTTGACCGTATTTAATTCACCTGCCAGCGTCGACATTCGATTGGGCGGACACCAGATCGACAAGGGGGGCGAACGGCGCAGCATCGACTGTGAGGGCCACTCCGGGCTAGCGCATGTAGGACAGGTGAACGGCGAAGCCCAAACGGTTGGCGGTGCCCCTCCGCTGACGAATCACCGCTAGATCGGCATCGCTGAACGTGAACAGCCGGATCAAGTCGCCAGGGTTATCGGGCATCGCGAGCAGGCTTTCACGCTCGGCGGCCGACAGCATCGAGCGGCGAGGCATGCCGGTGCTCCTTCTTCTCGGAAACGTAGGTTTCCAAGAGAAATTGGCCGCGAAGGTCGACTTCCTGATCCCACGAAGGAAACGTCTTCTCGAAAACCGTTCTTGAAATACTATTTTCGGCCCGGTACTCTGACAACGAGTTTCGAGAAAGAGGTTCTGATGGGGCAACTTGACCGCATCACCCAAGCACCCGATGTCATGGGCGGGCGCGCGTGTATCCGCGGTATGCGCGTGACTGTGGGCATGATCGTCGGACAGGTCGGCGCGGGTCGTGGCATCGATGACTTGTTGATCGACTATCCCTACCTTGAGCGCGACGACATCATGCAGGCGCTGCAATACGCCGCTTGGCTGGCTGAGGAACGCGAAGTGGTGCTGGCCAGCGCGTGAAACTGCTGATCGACATGAACCTGTCTCCGCGCTGGGTTGAAGCATTGGCCGACGCCGGGATCGAATCGGTGCACTGGTCATCCATCGGCGCTGCAACGACATCGGATCCCGCGATCATGGCCTTCGCTAAGACGCACGGCTACATCGTGCTCACCCACGATTTGGACTTCGGAGCGATCCTGGCTGCCACCCATGGTGACAAACCGTCAGTGGTTCAGATCCGCGCCTCAAACCTTGCCCCCGAAGTGATCGCCGCTGACGTAATCACCGCAGTACGCCAGCTAAGCACCGAACTTGACGATGGGGCGCTGCTCACCGTTGAGCCGGGGCGTACCCGTGCCCGGCTGCTGCCCCTTGAGCCCCGGTAGAGCACCGATGTTGATCGGCTACGCGCGGGTCTCAACCGCGGAACAAAATCTCGACCTTCAGCGCGAAGCCCTCACCGGTGCCGGGTGTCGAAAGATCTTCGAAGACACCATTTCCGGAACCCGCGCCGAACGGCCGGGATTGACTCAAGCCCTGGACACGCTTCGAACCGGGGACACCCTCGTCGTGTGGAAACTGGACCGCCTCGGGCGCAGCGTCAAACAACTCGTCGACCTCGTCGCAGAATTACGTGCCGAAGGTATTGAGTTCCACAGTCTCACCGACGCCATCAACACCGGCACGCCCTCGGGCCGGTTCTTCTTCCACGTCATGGCCAGCCTCGCCGAAATGGAACGAGAACTCACCGTGGAACGCACCCGCGCGGGTCTGGAAACCGCACGCAAATTGGGCCGTACTGGCGGGCGCAAACCAAAGATGACACCGAGCAAGATCGAATCGGCACGCCGCCTGCTCGCCAGCGGAACCCCACCGAAAGACGTCGCCAAGAATCTCGGGGTATCCGTGCCCACCCTCTACCGATGGATTCCCGCCACAGCGGTCAGCCAAGGAGAAAAGCCCCGCTCCAGTTCCTGAGGCTGCCCCCATCAGAAGCGGCCGGATCGGCCGGTTACGTGACGGTGAGTACCTGGTACATGCCTACCTGATAGTGCCAGGTTTCGCTGCAGATCAGCTCGTATTGGCCGGGAGGCAGTTCGAGGGTGAGCCAACTAGTACCGCCGGGCGGGATGCCATCCCCTTCGCCCGCCCCGCATGAAGTTTCAGCTTGGCCGAGAGCGCCTTCTTCCGAGACTGTGCCGTCGGGTGCGGTGATCCGCGTGCCAAGACCCGCGCTTGACGTAGGCCGGACGGTGAGCTCGTGGACGTAGTAACCGCGGTTGCGACCGAGGAATGACACCGCTCCCGCTTTCACGACTTGGGGTTGGGCGCGGACGCTGACCATCATCGGGAAGCGTCCGCCCATCATTGCCGAGCCGTAGTCAGCGAGGGTCACATCGACGAGGCTGCCTGGCAGCGCGGGGACGTTGCAGGGGATCTCGGCGGCGGTGCCGCGCGGAAACGGGCCACCTTGGCCGGTTGACCCGACGATCGCGAACGTTGACACGACTGCCGCGAGTACGACACCAACGATCAGCGCCGCGAGAGCGGTTCGGCTTATTGGCTGGGCGGTTGTCATCAGCCTGAGCGCAGGGCGTCGCGGCGCTCGCGGTATTCCTGCGCGTCGTGATGTGTGTCAAGGTTTCCGGACAGTCTCTCGTGTTGGGTTATGCTGCTTTGGGCTTGGTTTGATGGTGTGCCCAGGCCTGGGTTGGGGTTTGATAGTCGAGACTTGAG
>CBFGTA010000188.1:0-2570 GCA_965651595.1 uncultured bacterium
GTCCGCGTCGCCTTGCGGTTGCTCATCGTGTACATGCCAGTCTCAGTTTTGGGCGACAGGCGGACGGTGAACGTGGTTCGCACCACCCGGTGCCCCTTACGAACAGAAATGACCTTGTGGCGCGTCTTGATGACTCGCCCGTTGTTCATCGAATTAGCAAACCGTGCCGCTCGGGCAAAGTCGGCCACGTTGTACGGCTTGTTGGCCCATTCGGGAGACGCAACGTAGTAGCGCTGCCCTCGTGGGGCCCGCTTGTTGCGGTTGATGGAGCCGTACTTCGGCCACACGTGGGAACTCTGGGCCGCGTCCCACAGGTGATGGCGATTGCGGCCCTTGGGATCAACAGTGTTGAGGAACGTCACCCACTGAGCGATAGTCAACTCTGTCTCAGCGATTTGATACTCGTAGGGGACTCGACCGACTCCCATACAAGAGGTCGCAGAACTTGCCTGAACGGCCGGGTCAGGATCCTTGTCGATAATGGCTCGCACCCCGGGGAACGCCTTTAGGCACTGTGCCTTGCTGCGATAGACATCGTTCCAGAACGGGATGATCCAAGCGTTGCGGTTGCCGCGCGCTCGCACGCTCACCGTGTCGAGAGTCACGACGTTGGGAGACGCTGGCCTACTGGGGTAGATTTCGGTGACGGTATTGGACGCAAAGTTCGCCGTGTACAGGAATCCGGCCAGATCTGAAGCAATCCCGATGGGCCGCTTGCCGGTGCGGGCAATGATTTGCGAGCGCCCCTGCTGATCGATTCTCGACACACTGCGGGAGCCATTGTTGGTCGTGAACACCCGGCCATGCGAGTCCACCGTGATGCCGATGGGGCGACGCCCCGTCCGACCGAGGGTGCTCGACTTGCCGTTGCGGGTGATCTTGGTGACGTTGTGCGACTTCCAGTTCGCCGTGTAAACGTTGCGATTCTTGTCGATCGCGATGGCCTGGGGCCACTTACCCGTCTTACCGAATCTCGACGCAACTCCCCCGGGGGTGATCTTGGTGACGGTGTTGGCGCCCTCGTTGGCTGTGTAGACGTTACCGCGTCGATCGACGGCAATGCCTAGCGGCCGCGAGCCAGTGCGGGCCAGAGTCGTCGACACACCGCCAGGGGTGATCTTGGTGACCGTGGCGTCTGCGTAGTTCGTCGTGTACACGTTGCCGTCAGAGTCAATCGCAATGCCAATCGGCTTGGCGCCGGTCGATCCGAGGACGGTGGACGTACCGCCCGGAGTGATCTTGGTGACGGTGTTGGCCCCGAGGTTGCTGGTGTAAACGTTGCCCGCAGGATCTACCGCTATGCCTCGGGGCTTGTTGCCGGTAGAACCCAGCGTGGAGGCCTTACCGGATCTAGTGATTTTGGTGACGGTGTTGTCTCGCGTGTTGGCTGTGTAGACGTTGCCGAGAACATCGACGGCGATACCGTCGGGCCCTGCTCCCGTGCGGGCTAGAACGGTCGAGTTCTGACTGCCACCGACCCGACTGGCAATCGGCGAAGCATCGGACTTCCCGACTTGTGCGAGCACGGGCGCGCCGTTGGCCCCGGACTCAGCCATGGCAGGGGACGCCACGTTGAGAAGACCTGCCGCTACCGCGCATGATGCGACGATCACAATGGCTTGCCGAGACATCCTGACGGGCATGCGTATCATGGCGACTTCGCTTTCGTTGTAGGAGTGACCCGTGGGACTACCTTGATCACCGACGGACCCCGTGGGGCAGGGAGGCTGGCTTCGGTGGCATCCGCACGTACTCCACCACATGCGAACTTGTTTTGCACGACAACCACGAGGGAGTCACTCTGACGCGTTACCGAATTCCACCGAAAAGCCATCGGACCTCCAGGGCTGAGACTGGTTGTCGTGGCGTGCGGGTGGGCAGCATGTCAGCGGGATGCCGCTGTGCCGGGATGAGCCAAAGTCCACGACCATACGGATTCGGTGGCGATCCGGCTGATTCCGCGGGCCGCAACGATGGGTGTGAGTCCCGCCCGAAGTCGATCATTACTATCGGGATCACCACTCGCACTCTCAGAGGCGAGTCAATGCGAGCTCCGAACGCCATCTTGAGGTTTCACTCGTTTGCGCTCAACCTTTCACCTGATGCCAGGGCGACCAGCAAGTCTATTGGGCGACGGGCTCAGACGCCGGGATTCGCCACGGTTGCTAGCACAGCGGCACATCGACATCGATCGATGGCCCTGATGCCGTCACGGGTCGACCCAACTGCGGTCGACGAGACCCGCCAGGACACAGTTGACATCACTCATGCCGCTAGACAACGGCGAAGGATCACCATCGAGATGCTGATCGCGCCGAACTTCGACCATGCTTGATTGGAGATGAGGGGTTTGCCCGTAGAAGGCAAGCGGTGCGTACGAAGTTTCTCGCCGTTGTGAGTTCGGGTGCACACCGCTGAGACAGGCACAAGGATCCGCCCGATCCAACCCGGCCACATGATCCCACGTCTGTTGCCGTGTCGAAAGCTCTCTCCCTTCGCCTATACCACTCGACGAGGGTTGCGAACTGTTCGGTGATGCGTGAGCAAACGTGATCGAACGTATGTTTTAC
>CBFGTA010000189.1:0-2563 GCA_965651595.1 uncultured bacterium
TCAGATGCGGTCTGAAAGAACCGGGATTCTGTCGCGCGAAGTCAGATGCAACACACAAGTCACATGTTGGTCGCGGGACTCGTTGACGTGTGGTCGCCATTACAGCCAACCGCAGCGGAGACAAAGGTCGGTTGTCGGACGTCGGATGCCTCCACTGTCAGCCGAAGGTGACGAGCCCTTCCATTCCAGCCTCGCGATGGCCAGGCACGGCGCAGAAGTAGATGTAGGTGCCGGGCGGCAGCGTGATGGTGCGCCGGTTGGTTCCGGGCCCATCCACCGCCACCAGAGGTTGGTCGCCACGCACCTGCTCGAACGCGATGCTGTGCGGCAGCGCGTCAAGAACCGTCAGCTCCAAGGCGACTGGCGCGTCGGCGGGCGAGAACCCGTGTGGCACCGATGTGAACGCGAGCCCTTCCGCCTCCCACGTGACCGTGGCCTCAGCATCGACCGAAATCGCCGCCTCGTCGCCGACGATTTCGAGATGGCCTTCGTACCCCTTCTGACGGTTCCCCGGTGCACCGTCGAAGAACATTCGATGTCCGGCTGGTACCACGACGGAACCGTTGTTCGAGCCAGGCAGATCGACGGCGACCACCGGCTGGTCCGCATTCAGGCCGTCCAATACGAGGCTGTGCGGTGCCGGCGACGCGCCGTCATAGGTAAGTGTCAGCATCACCTCGCCGGCGGGCACGGACGTAGGGGCGCTCACGAAGCCGTGCTCATCGACCACGAACTCGTACACATTGCCGCCATTGAAGTCTCGGGCTTCCGTATGCACGTCAACCGCAATCGGCTCGTAGTCGGGGCGTGTGCCGGCCGGACCGTCGTCGCTACAACCGAGAAGAACCGATAGAAGCAGGACGAGTAACACGGGCGCCTCGACAACCCAGGCGGAGGCCGAGTACGCAGTGGCATGGGCGGTCGATGAGCGCATGGAGATCTCCTCGTGTGACGTGGATGACGCCAGACCCAGCGTCTGATCGACAGACCGCCGAACGCGAGCGCCTGTGACACGTCCTGTCGCTCCCCTGCGCCCGCAGACACCGCTTCCTGGCTCACGCTGTCACGGAGCCGCCTGCTGCGTTGTCTAGATGGTTACCGAGCCTCTGCCGGAACACCGGACGTTGGGAGTGCTCGACGACCTCGGAGAGAGCGATGGACGACCGCGACATCATTCGCCAGATCGGTGGCCTCGTCGACGAGGAACACCGCCTGCGCGGCCAGTCCGGACCTGTCTCTGCCGAGACGATCCAACGGATTGGCGAGATCGAAGGCACGCTCGACCAGTGCTGGGATCTGCTCCGGCAACGTCGCGCTCTGCGCAGCTCACAGCAGTCGATCGCGCTCGCCACGAGTCGGCCAGCTAGCACCGTTGACGGATACCTCCAGTGACGGCCGCCGGAGCATCCGATGAGTAGTGTCGCCGTCATCACCGAGGCCTGCCTCGACTCGAACGAGCAGGCGTGCGTGGACGTGTGTCCGGTTCACTGCATCTACCGACTCGACTCGGTGCACGGCGAGCTGTTCGCCGAGGTTTTGGCGGGCAGCGGCGAAGTCGCTCATCGACACAAGGCAGACCCCGACGCGGCCGGCCTGTTCGGCGCCGCCATCCTGTACGTCAACGCTGACGAGTGCACCGGGTGCGGTGCGTGCTGCCACCTCGACGTCTGTCCGTCGGGGGCGATCTATCTCGAGGACAGGCTTCCCGACGGCCGACCCGGCGCGCGGTACAACTCCCGCGACCGATACAAGGGACACGACCACACGTACTTCGCGATTCTCGGCCGCACGATCTTCGCTGATGGTTTGGCGGGTGGCTCATGATGGACAGCGAATGGGGACCCCTCGCTGCGCTCGTCGGAAGCTGGGAGGGCGACGGCGGAATCGACACCGCCTACTCGCACCACCACGGCAAGATCGTGTGCACGCCCTACCGCGAACGCGCAACGTTCGAGCCCTTCGGTCCGGTCCACAACGGACGCCAGCAGCTGTTCGGGCTCGACTACCGAGCGGCGATGTGGCGAGGCCACGAAACGGTCCCGTTCCATGCGGAAGTCGGCTACTGGCTGTGGGACCCGGAGAGCGGAGAGGTGCTCCGAGCGTTCGTGGTTCCCAGGGGCATCTCCGTGCTAGCGGGTGGTACCGCCGCCGCTGGCGACCGAGAGCTCTGGGTAGAGGCCCAACGCGACGACGCCAACTACGCGATCGGTGAGAACCGCTACCTCGCAGCTCGAGCTACCTCGCTCAGCTACCGAGCGGCCATCGTCACGAGCGCCGACGACACATGGAGCTACCAGGCAACCACCACGCTCAAGCTGAGTCAGCTCGCCGCCACCTTCGGCCACTCCGACCGCAACACGCTCCATCGCGTTGCTTCGATGTCGGACCCACGGAACCGTGGCGAGTCGTTGCCCACTCTGACAGGCCGTGCATGGCCGCATGTCGCCGAGAGACCCCCGGCGAACACAGCGCTGGGACCGTAGGATTCGGCGGAGCAATCCGCGAGTCCCCCGCCCCAGTAGCTCAGTGGATAGAGCGTCGGTTTCCTAAACCGTGCGTCGCA
>CBFGTA010000190.1:0-2530 GCA_965651595.1 uncultured bacterium
GCAATACTGGGTTCGATCGACCCACAGATTCTTCCTGCCAGTGCGGCCGATAGCGCCGCTGACCTGGTTGTGGTGGGAATCGGCACCCGACCGGAGCGACTCTTGGCAGCTATCGGCCTGTTGAAGAGTACTCGACCTGGCGTGCGCGTGTTCGTGCTGACTGATCCGCATGAACCGGTTGCCGCTTCCGATCTCATCGCTGCCGGAGTGACCGGGGTTGCTTCCCGTTTCGCTCCAGTGGCGGAAGTCATGGACGGCATTCGGCACGCGTTGGCGGGTCGATCGCTCCTGGCTGCCGACATGGCGGGGCGGTTGGTGTCCGAGCTAGCCAATGCCGTGCGGGTCGGTGGGGCGAAAGCCTCCGGGGGGTTGACTCGGCGGGAGCTTGACGTTCTCCAACTCGTGGCAGACGGACTACCCAACCGTGAAGTGGCTGATCAACTACACATCAGCGAAAACACGGTCAAGAATCACATGCGTTCTGTTCATGACAAACTCGGGGTTCGCACACGTACCGAGGCCGTGGTGACCGCTGCCAGAAAAGGGTTGTTAGGGCTGCGGTAGGAACCGTGACGAATCGGCGGCGCCATTCGAACCCGCTAAGCCGAGTAATGGTCGAATGCCCACGTCGTTCGTCGGGCCAATTCTGCGCAATGCGCACGAACCACTCCGGCCGCCTGATGGGCATCGTCATCGGTGCCAGCAAGACCAGGGGCGCTCGTTACTCGCAAGGACTCTGACAGCGTGACCGACACGTAGGCTCTCGGCAGGTGAGTGAACGCATCCCGGGCCATCCACACTGAATCGGCGTCACGAATACAGGATCCGAGTGCAGCAAGGGCCCCTGAGCGCGAGCCTTCGCTGACCTGAACGAGTTCCATATCAGACGTTCGCAAGATGCCATCGGTTGATCGAGGTACTGAAATTCCTCCGCGCATGGAGTTCAGAGTGCCGCCGGAAGCCGTCGCTGTCCAGGGGTTTGATCAAAAAAGGCAACAGGAACATTTCCACCACCAGTGAGCGGTCACCTCCTCCGAATTTCAGCGGAAGTGTCGTCGCGACTCCGGGCAGCGATGTGGCCCGGCGGGAGGGCTGGGCGCGCCAACTTTCATGTTGGGCTCGTCTGGATTGCGGCGTATGCGTACGATGGCCGACGTGAAGCTTTTCGACAAGATGCTCCGTGCTGGCGAAGGCAAGGTCCTCAAGAAGCTAGTAGCGATCAGGGATCAGGTAAATGCCTTAGAAGACGACTTCGTCGACCTGACGGATGCGCAACTGCGCGAACTCACTGACGAGTTCAAACAGCGCATCAGCGACGGCCAAACCCTCGACGATTTGCTCCCCGAAGCTTTCGCGACTGTTCGCGAAGCCGCCAAACGGACGCTCGGCCAGCGCCACTATGACGTCCAAATCATGGGTGGTGCGGCGCTGCATCTGGGCAACATCGCCGAGATGAAGACCGGCGAGGGTAAGACCCTGGTCGCAACTTTGCCCGCCTACTTGAACGCCTTGGCTGGTCGCGGAGTCCACATTGTCACCGTCAACGACTATCTCGCCGAACGCGACTCAGAATGGATGGGGCGCATCCATCGTTTTCTCGGACTAGAGGTCGGCGCCATTCTGGCCAGCATGGCGCCGCCAGCACGACGCAAGGCCTACGCAGCCGACATTACCTACGGTACGAACAACGAGTTCGGCTTCGACTACTTGCGCGACAACATGGCCTGGTCACGCGACGAGATGGTTCAGCGTGATCATTTCTTTGCGATTGTCGACGAAGTAGATTCGATCCTGATCGACGAGGCCCGCACCCCCCTGATCATTTCAGGGCCCAGCGACCAGTCGCCGAAGTGGTATGCCGATTTTGCCAAGTTGGTTCGCAAGCTCACGCGTGACGACGACTACGAAGTGGACGAGAAGAAGCGAACGGTCGGCATCTTGGAAAGCGGCGTGGACAAGACCGAAGACTGGCTTGGTATCGACAACCTCTACGAAGCCGTCAATACGCCCTTGGTGGGCTACTTGAACAACGCCATCAAGGCTAAAGAACTGTTCAAACGTGACAAGGACTACGTCGTCATCAACGGTGAAGTCCTCATTGTTGATGAACACACGGGCCGGCTGTTGTCGGGACGGCGCTACAACGAGGGCCTTCACCAGGCAATTGAGGCCAAAGAAGGTGTGACGATCAAGGCAGAGAATCAAACCCTGGCCACGATCACCCTTCAGAACTACTTCCGCCTCTACGACAAGCTGTCCGGCATGACGGGCACAGCCATGACTGAGGCCGCTGAGTTCAGTCAGATCTACAAGCTCGGAGTCGTTCCGATCCCGACCAATCGGCCGATGGCGCGCCTCGATCAGGCCGACATGGTCTATCGCACCGAAGCGGCCAAGTTCGAGGCAGTTGCCGACGATCTGGCCGAGCGAAACCAGCGGGGGCAGCCAGTCCTGGTGGGAACTACGAGCGTTGAGAAGAGCGAGTACTTGTCAACGCTGCTCAAGAAGCGCAATATTCGTCATGAGGTGC
>CBFGTA010000191.1:0-2510 GCA_965651595.1 uncultured bacterium
TCGGCCACAGGGTCCACGCGGTTAGCTGTCGTTCCCGGGACACGCTCGGCCTTTCGGCCCATAGCCAGGACGATCTCATCGGATACTGTCGGGTCCCGGGAAAACACATGCCGGATGGACGATGAGCTTGATCGACGAGACGCTGGCGGCACTCGCTGAACGATCCCTGGATGAGCAAATCGTCGACCTGGTGCTGGCGGCGCTGGGTGGGGAAGATTCGCTGGCGGCCGCCCTCGAAGGAAGAGAGGTAGCCAGGCCGGTTCACACCGAAACGGCGAGTGAGACCGTCGAAGCGCCCGGAGCCTACCTGTCGTCGATCGAAGTGGAAGGTTTCCGAGGCATCGGTCCGGCGTCCAAACTGGAACTGGAACCCGGTCCTGGATTGACGGTGGTCGTCGGCCGCAACGGGTCGGGCAAGTCGAGCTTCGCTGAGGCGCTGGAAGTCTTGCTGACCGGCGACTCCTACCGCTGGAAGGGCAAGCCGGTCGAGTGGAAGCAGGGATGGCGCAACCTGCATTCGTCCGAGGGGCCGTCTGTCACCGCCCGATTCACAGTCGAAGGCGAAGCCCATCCCACGGTGATGTCGTGTGTTTGGGACGCCGATGCCAAAGAAGCCAGCGACGGCTCGACGGTGGTCCAGGTGCACGGAAAGTCGCCCACCGACTTGGCGGGTTTCGGGTGGGCGGAAGCAGTCGAGCTGCATCGACCTCTGTTGTCGCACTCCGAGCTGAGTGTCGTGGCCGACAATCCATCGACCCTGTTCGATGCCCTGTCCGGCGTCCTGGGCCTCGACGAGCTGGTGGACGGCACGGATCTGCTGCGAAGGCGCCGTCTCGAGCTGGAGAAGCCCCTCAAGACAGTCAAGAAACAGATCAAAGACGAATTGCTCCCCGCTTTGGCCGAGAGTGACGACGAGCGGGCGGGAATCATCGCCGAGGCCCTGAGCGGGCGGAAATGGGACCTCGAGACGGCCGCCGCCACCGCCGCGGGTGCCAGGCCGGCGAATGGCTCGAGCTCGCTCGACGGCGTCCTCCGCCTCCGACTGCCGGAGGTGAACCAGATCGATGCCATCGCCGCTGAGCTCGAGGCAGCCGCGGCTCGCCTGGCAGGTTTGGAGGACACAGAAGCAGGCCGGTCGCGGCGGACCATCGACATCTTGGAGACGGCTTTGGCCGAACACGCCGATCACGGCGACCAGGCGTGTCCGGTGTGTGGGTGGGGCCGGCTCGACGCCGAATGGAGGGACAAAGCTGAGGCGCAGGTCGACGAGCTCCGTCGCCGCAGCGCAGATTACGACACCGCCTCGGCTGCAGTCCACGAGGCCACTAAGCGAGCCCGGGCGCTCGTTTCGCCGGTGCCGACCGAGTTGAGCCGAGCCCCTGAGGAGCTGGAGAGCGAAGCGTGCCGGAAGGCGTGGGACCGTTGGGCACAGGCCCCCGAAGAGACCTCTGAACTCGTCGAACACCTCCGCAGTGCTTTTCCGCTGGTGGCTGGAGAACTGGAGCAGCTCCAGAAACGAGCCGCAGCACTGAAAGCCGACCGAGAGGACGCCTGGCGTCCGCTGGCCCTTCGAGTCGCTTCAGTGGTCGAACGAGCCCGAGAGGCACTAGCTCAGGACGAGCAGGCCAAGCAGCTGAAACGAGCCGAAGACGCTCTGGCCGAAGCCACCACCGACATCCGGTCCCGACGGTTCCAGCCCATCGCCGACCAGGCGATCTCGTTGTGGGAGGCCCTTCGTCTTCAATCCAACGTGGAACTCGTAGGTGTGGAACTGACTGGCAGCCGCAACAGGCGGCGAGTGGACCTGTCGGTCGAGGTGGACGGCGCCGACGGGGCGGCGCTGGGAGTAGTGAGCCAAGGCGAGGTCAACTGCCTGGCGCTGTCGCTGTTCTTTCCCCGGGTGATGCTTCCCGACAGTCCGTTCCGGTTCATCGTCATCGACGACCCGGTCCAGGCCATGGATCCGGCCCGCGTGGATGGCCTCGCCCGGGTGTTCGCCCGGATCGCCGAGACACGCCAGCTGGTGGTATTCACCCACGACGACCGCCTGCCGTCGTCGCTACAACGGCTCCAGATCCCCCACACGACGCTGCAGGTGACCCGCCGGCCCGGATCCATCGTCGAGGTGCGCAGGACGGTCGATCCGGTCAATCAGTATTTCCGGGACGCCTGGGCGATCGACAAGGACGAAGACCTTCCAGACGGAGTGGCATCCCGAGTCGTGCCCGGCCTGTGTCGCCTCGGGATCGAAGCCGCCTGCGTGGAGGCGGTTCGACGTCGCCGGATCGGGCGAGGCGATTCCCACACCGCGGTCGAACAGGAGCTGGCAGAAGCCAAGGGCACCACCACCCTCGCCGCCTTGGCCTTGTTCGACGACGCGTCGCAAGGTGGCAAGGTGTTGGGGGAGATCAATCGCAAGTGGGGCAAGTCGGCCGGTGACGTGTTCCAGGACGTCAAGGCCGGAGCGCACCGAGGTTTCCACGGCAACTTGGCATCGCTCGTCAAAGAAG
>CBFGTA010000192.1:0-2451 GCA_965651595.1 uncultured bacterium
CAATGCCGTCAAACTCGAATAGCCGGTCCCGAAATCGTCGAGCGCGATGGGGAACCCAGCGGCAGCCAACTCGTGGAGGGTCGCCAGAGCACGACCGGTCGGATCTAGAGCCACTCGTTCAGTCACCTCGAGTACTACGTGGTCCGGATCGATTCCAGCAGTGCGTACCTGGAGCGTGGCCGCATTCGCAAAGCCCGGTTCAGTCAACTGGCGTACTGAGACGTTGATTGCGACGTCGATCTCTCGGCCTTTTTGATGCTGATGAGTCAGCCACCCTAGTGCTGTGTCGAACACGATTTCACCCAGGGGGTTGATCAGGCCTGACGTCTCGGCGATCTCGATGAACTGATCTGGGAACACCACTGTGCCGTCCAAGCTACGCAGCCGTACCAAGGCCTCGGCACCAGCCACTCGTCCAGTGCTGGCTTCGATGACCGGCTGGTACCACAGTTCGATACGGCCTTCCTCGATAGCGTGTCGTAGCTCGTTACGCATGGTGATTTGTGACCGGCGGGCTTCGGCGAGCTCGGCATCGTAGTCCTCGACACGCGAGCGCCCCTGTTCTTTGGCGTGGTACATCGCAGTGTCGGCCCGGCGCAACAACTCCAGACCCGTTACCCCCTGGCCGGCCCGTTCGACTGCGACCCCGATGCTCATACTCAGGGGGTGATCATCATCGCCCATCGCGATTGGTCGCGACACCGCCTCATGGATTCGCATGGCAATTCGGTCGGTCTTCTCTTGGGTCAAGCGTCCGCTCATCGCGACGACGAACTCGTCGCCACCGATTCGTGCCACCACGTCGCCGCCTCGACTGGATTCGCGGAGGCGGTCGGCCACCTCCTTGAGAACCACATCCCCGGCCGCGTGACCAAGGAGGTCATTAATGTCTTTGAAACCGTCGAGATCACATAACAGTACGGCCACGACATGGTCGGACTCAGCGACGTCGAGCTCTCGGTCGAGGTGGTCGAGAAGAGCCACCCGGTTGGGGAGTCGAGTGAGCGGATCATGCTCGGCAATGAACTGGAGGCGGTTCTCGGCATGGTGGCGGGCAGTGACGTCCTCGGCAATCAAGAGCACGAACCACTCTGATTCATCCGACCCGAGTCGAATTAGGGACAGCGTTGTGAGTAACCACAGCGCGGCCCCATCGGGTCGTCGGAGAGCGAGTTCGACGCGAAGGCTACCTGAGTCACCGAGTCGGTCGATCGCGGTGGCGAGTTCGACCTGGCTGCCTGATCGTTCAGTTTCAAAGTCCGACAGCCGATGTTCACCCACGACCGCAGCGTCGCGCCCGAGTACTCGGTAGAAGCTGGCGTTGCCGTCAAGGATTCGGCCGCGTTCGGGTTTCGCCCATGCCAAACGAGCAATCGGCACAGGGGACTGATCCACGATGTGGCGCATCTGTTCCGCCTGGCGGCGCGCTTCCGTGACATCGATCGACACAGAGCCGATCGTGACGATGTCCTGCTGCAAGTCGCCGATGGGAAACTTGACGGTCTGCAGCTCGCGTTCGGAGCCGTCCAGAACTGTCCGTTGCAACAGTGGGTAGGCATGGCCCGTTGCCAGCGTTTCCCGGTCTGACTCTCTATCTGCCGCAAGTGCCTCACCGAGTACGTCTTCGTCTCGAGCCCCAACGATGTCACGGGTCGCGCGGCCGAGCATTGCCGCGAACCGATCACTGGCGAGGACGAAGTGGCCCTCTCCAGTTGATCGGTCGATCTCCTTGACCGCGATCAAAGCGGGCGACTCAGCCATCAGTGCATTGATCACACGCGTAGTCTGCTGTTCAGACTCCAGGGCACGCTTTCGGCTTTCCTCCACCATCGCCACGACGTACATCGTCAACGTGGCGAGTACCAGAAATGCCTGGGTAACGAACAGGTCAGTGATGCCTGACCCATATTGAAACGGGCCCAATCCGCGGGCCGCAGATATTGCAGCAATCAGCACAACGATGGGGGAGACCAGCGCGGCTCCAGCGATTCCGAAGCGGATGGCGATCCAACCCAAGAGGGGAGTTACTGCGACGATCCAGGGACTTAGGCCGCCCAAGGTGGCGGGTTGAGTGAATACGAAGTACGACAAGCTGATCGTTACTGCGGCTAAGACGACGAACTCTGTCGTCGATTTCCACCGAATCACCCGAGGCCAGGCGAACGTGAGGAAGAACGGTGCAAAAACGAGCATGGCGGTGACGCCGCCGAAATACCAGGCCCGGTAGGCGTTCCAATACGGGTCGCCGAAAGTCAACACGACGGCGATAGCGCCAATGGTCGCACCTATCGCCTCCACACACAGCACAGTCACTGCAAAAATCAGCAGATCGCGCGGCCGTTCCAGGACAGCCACCCCGAGCCGCTTGATGACCAGACCGAAAAGGATCTGTTCAGAAATGTTCCCGGCCACGAACAGAACTACGGCATTGGCGGGAAAGTCGAACAGGAC
>CBFGTA010000193.1:0-2451 GCA_965651595.1 uncultured bacterium
CTTGCGGATACCCAATATGCCATCGAAGACGCCAAATTTTCGCGCGACAGTCTGACGGATCCGTCGCACGTAGCTAGTGCGGCATCCCAGTCTGGCCGCAATCTCGCCTGGTCGGAGGTCGCACAGACTCAGGAACAGAATGTCGCGCTCACGCGGACTCAGACGATATCGGTCTGCAGCAGATTGGCATTGACCAAGCTTGCAACCCACCAGGTCGGCATCGGTAACGCGTGCGGCAGCCTCGCCCGGGGCGGGGAAGTCGTCGGGGGAAGGGGCATCAGCACTCCCACAGGAGGATGTGGCGATGAGGATCCTTGCCACGATATGGGTTGCTGATCCCTTCGTCAAGACCTGAAGGTCGGCACTAGGAAAAGTCCTAGTATCACCAGTACAAGGTTGCAGGGGTGGCGGGATCGGAAATTCGGGTGAGTATATCATTTTGGAATCCCGCACACCGCCCCGGGACAGGTGATCGATCGCCTGTTCGCCTTTCGCGCTGGTGCGTGATCGAAGCCGCCCGAAGGGACAATGCGCGGGAGTCGACGGCCGGTGGCTAGCGCGTCCGAAGTGCGTCAGTCTTACGATGTCCCCCCCGGAACTGCGCCTCAGGCGGTCTGCATGCTTGCATCCCCTTTGACGGCATCGCATAGGTACAAGCTAGTGCATTGCGTACTGGGGGCGCTGGCCGTCACGAGCGCCTGCACACGGGCAACGAAGGTTGATGAGACCCGCATTCTGACGCCGACAGTCACGTTCGAGATCGGTGGCCACCTGTCTGCGGCATCGTCGGATGAGTTCGTGTCCATTCGGGATCTTCTAATCGCACGAGACGGTCGACTCTGGGTTATAGACGATCAGGGAGGTATCGGTCAGGATGGTCCGCACCGACTTCTGGTGTACGATAGCCTAGGGGTGTTCGATAGGGAGGTGGGGCGTAGCGGTGGCGGACCTGGAGAGTTCCGCAATCCGGTTGGAATGGTCGAGTTCAGGGACGGTCGGATCGCCATTCGAGATCAGGGGTTCCCCGGGCGGGTCATGCTCTTTGACGCCGGTGGGGAGTTCCTGAACGAGTGGACACTACCAACGGGTGTATCTACGGTTATTGGCGGTCGCCCGGCATTGGAGGTGGGCACGCGCGGTGCCTTGTGGGTGCACAACACCGGTCGCCCGTCACCTGGGCAACGGCCATCCGTGTACCTGGTGTATGCTCCTGGGGGGACCCCCCTTGGCGTGGTTGAAGCCCCGCAAGTTGCGGCAAACCCCTACGACCTTGAACTCTCCACCCGTCTTGTCGGCGGTGGCGTTCGGCGAGTGGGGTGGCACCTCCCTTTCAGGCCAATCGAACAATGGGCCTGGGGGCCTCACGGTGCCTTCGCAAGGATTCATACCTCCGAATACCGGGTGACATTTGTCGGCATGCAAGTCTCCGCGGATTCACGAGCGTCTGCCGCGTTGACCGCCTTGGGCGACCGCAGCGTACCGATGCCGATCGCTCGTCGGATGGGAGCCGTTCAGGTGACCGAGCGTGAGCGCGAGGCGAGGAGGGAAATGCTGAGGGGCGAGGTCGCGCTGCATCCGGGGGGGCAGGAGATTCACATACCGGCCCTTCCGAGAACGAAGCCGCCATTGCGCGGAGTGTCGTACACACAGGACGGTCGACTGCTGGTAATGGTCGCCACCGCATCTTCGCAGCTCGCTGGTCGGTGGCGGGAGCCCGAGTCCTACGACATCTTCGATCAGGACGGCCGGTTCGAGGGAAGAATGACCTATCCGCTGGACTTCCGCTTGGTTCGATTCAACGGGGCGAGAGCCTGTGGCATCGTGACCGATGTCGATGAGGTCGAGACCATCAGATGCTATCACCTCGACCCCGTTGTCGAGTAGCGCCACACACCGGCGTGCATGGCCTTTGTCAGGCTGCCTCTCAACCGGAGGGATCAATGTCAACTGCCCATCAGCCTCGCCCCGGTCTTGTCGCGACAGGTTGCCGCAGGGGTGGAGTCTGCAAAGCGGATGGGAGTTGAATGTTCGCTAACAGTCATGATCAGCGGTGCCATATCTTCGCCCTGGTCACGATCGACACGATCGCCTGAGGCGCCATCACCTATGGCTCGACCCACCTGGATTGCGTCTGTCACGGTATGCGCCCTGATCGCGTGCGATGCCGGCCCCCGCACCGAAACGCTGGACTCGCCGGTGCTCGGCCGAGTCACGCTCACGGATCTTGGGCTGCCTCACCCGGCGCCAGGGACCCTGCCAATTGATTCGCTGGACATCCTGCTCAGTGTTGGAGGTGTCCGGCCGGATCCGGACGACGAGTTCGATGCGCAGAACGGCATGCTGGACGCCATCGAGCTTCCGGATCGTCGCCTGGTCGTGCTCGACCGGCATCAGATCTGGCTCTTCGATTCGGCAGGGAACATCCTGCTTCGCACCGGCTCGCGCGGGGAA
>CBFGTA010000194.1:0-2438 GCA_965651595.1 uncultured bacterium
CGAGTTCCCCCCGCTCGTCGAACGGGGTGAGGATGGCGGGCATGACGCGAGGTGGCGGAGTCATGCCGTAAAGAGTACGACTTGAATGCGTGGATCGAGACTCAGCGATACAACTCCGCTGTGTAGGGGTTGACCCCTCCCATCGTTGGAGGGTCGCCCCTCAGCATTTCCGGAAGAGCAGCGTCGGGCAAGAGTATTCCCGATAACTGGCGAAGTTGCCAGTTGCCTCCCATGTTGAAAGTGCCCGGTTCCCCAGGATAAAAGACCTCGGTCGTTCCGCCCTTCTTCCACCAAGTCCCCTGGAGCCAGGTGGCTTTATAACGGAGTATATGGCGCCATCCATTTCCGGACGGCCAGGTCGACTCCCAAAATTGTGGGACGTAGGCGAATCGTGGAGACTGAGCAAGCGATTCGTCGAACAGCACCGCCGAGTACCCGCCATCGACGTAGTCCGTGAGGCATGCCACCATGTGCTGCCACGACCCCGGATGGTCGTCTGTTCCATCACCGTCCCAGTCGAAGTCCGGGTTGCTGTTGTCAAACGACGACTTGGCGCATGATGCCGGAGTCGCTCCAGACGGTGAGCTCAGGAGGTAATACCAGAGCGGCCGGTCGTCCAGGGAGTAGCCGAACACGGCTCGCTTGGGATTTGCCCCTTGCTGCAGTCGTGGTTTGAAGCCGCCCGGGATTGGCCCTGTAGCTACCCCTTCGGCGAGCCCGTTGGAGATGCCTTGGAATGTGTTGAGCGTGTCGGGCGTGTGCCCGGCGTCGATCTGGGCACAAGTATCCAGGATCTCGTTGCCGGAAAGGCCATCCGGGTCCGGGACCACACGATGGTCGAGACCGACGGCGATATTGACCGCGATCACATCCTTTTTGGGGGATCCGGTGCAGTTCTTTGTCGTTCCGAGTTCGCTGTTGCCATAGTGAGGTGACTCGAGGCCGCCGAAGTTGCCTTGATCGCCGCCATCGCATGGCGGCTCGGCAAGCCCGGCCGAGTTATCCCGAAGACATACATGCTGCCCATCTCCAGCAGTCGCGAGGATTCCGAATGGCAGGATCCCTCCGCCGCCACGATTCGTGATGCGGGCGATGGCGTCGGCACCGGTTGAGAGTTCATCAACGCCCAGGACCCGGCCGAACGTCGTCTTGACTGTCTGAGGAGGTAGGTTCACACGGACATATCCAGCCGGGTCGACTGAGACGCAGTCGATGATGCTCGTCGGCCACCCGCTGGGGGCGGCTACAGGCACGAAGTTGTGTCCACTCGAGTTGAGCGTGGCGCGCTCTGGATCCGTGCATGAGGCCCACTGCTCGACGGTGATGGATCCGGACGGAACGTTGCGCTCGGCGAAGTCGAGGATGTAGTCGCGAATGGTTGCGTTCGATCCAAGCGTTTCTACAGCGCCCGCCATAGCGGCGACATCGGCTGCGGTCTGATCTCCGCGTCGTTCAGAGAAGCCCAATCCGAGGTCGATTGCGAAGGCTGCGATCCCGAGTACCAGGATCAGGGCGGCACTTGCGAGGATCGCGACGGCGCCTTTCTCGCTGTTGTGTTTCAGCATGAAGCGGTTCCACTCGACCAACTGGAGGCAGGCTGCTCGAGCCGGAACTCCACTCGTGAGGTGAGGGTGTCTGGGTACAGGGCTCCGACGAAGGGAAGGGATGAGAAGCCAGTTAGTGAGCCTGCCTCGACAGTCACCTCGACGCTGCCGGTGCTGCCGATCGTGCCTGCCCCTTCGTCCCACACGATCGTCACACCACCAGCGATGTCCATCGCGTCGCACACCGTCGAGGTCATGTCAGCTGTCGATGCCGTGTTGACGGTGGCGAGTCTCGCTGCCTCTCGAGCCCCGTATCGCACGTCCTGTTGCTGGGAGATGAACCAGCCGAAGTCGACGATTCCTATGACGAGCATCAAGAGCAGTGGCGCGACGAAAGCGAACTCAACAAGGGTCGCGCCGCGCTCGCGCGCGTTCGACCACATCAAAGATCCGGACCCATTCATTTCCCGTCCGAGTCTCCGAGCAGGGATCTTCGTTACAGCGGATTCGCCGAATGGGCCGATTGGCTCACGCCACGTCGGGCAATTTGACTGAGACACCTGTCCATCGGGGGAAGACTCTGTGTACGTGGTCCTCTATCAGCCCGAATCTGCCGAACCGGAGGTTCGGTCCGTATGGAACCCCCAACGCCGCCGCTAGCGCGTTGCGCCGGATCGCCGCCTCTGCCGGGGCGCAGCTCGACGTCTCCTACTCCTCGCTGCTGGCCACCCTGGACTTGAAGATCGACGGCGAGCGTCACCGCTACCAGCTCCTGAAGGTAGCCTCGTCGGCCCAGCTGGACGTCCACTCCGAAGTGATCGAAGAACTGGCGGCCGAGGGGGCGATCGGGATCGACTTCCGTCACACCGAGCCGGCTCCGAGCCCGCTGTCGGG
>CBFGTA010000195.1:0-2433 GCA_965651595.1 uncultured bacterium
AGGCCCGCGATGATTGCCGCCCATGTCTCGCCAGGACTCGGCAAGACGTACTCAGGCCGCACCTCCATCCAGTACGCGGCCTGCCAGATACCGATGAGAATCGCCAAGCCCACTACCGGCGGCCATACGCTGCCCACCATCCGGCGCCAGCGGGGAACTGACTGAGGCCGAGCCGACGGAGCGTCGAGAGCATCCAGTCCGGCCTCAATGCGAGCGACGCTATCCAGCTCCTCCAGTGAACCCTTAGCGGGCGTGTCTACTGATCTCATTGCGAAGCTCCTCAGTGATCTCGGTCGCCAGAGTGGCAACTTCGGGGGATTCGATGCGGCGCGCACCAGTGATCTCGACCGGCCACTCGCGAACGATTCGGCCAGGTCGACTCGACATCAAGAGGACCCGCTGGCCCAGCCGGACGGCCTCCCGCACGTTGTGGGTAACGAATATGACACTTAGTCGCTCCTCGGACCAGATGCGCTGCAGCTCTTCGTGGAGGACGTCGCGGGTGATCGCGTCGAGAGCTGCGAAAGGCTCGTCCATGAGAAGCGTCGATGTCCTTTGCGCCAAGGCGCGAGCGAGCGCCACTCGCTGCTTCATCCCGCCCGACAACTCATGGATCCGCTTGTGACGATGGCCGGTCAAGTTCACGAGTTCCAACAGCCGGTCGACCTCGTCGTTCCAGTCTGAGCGCGACACACCGGCCAGCTGCAGAGCCAACGAGATATTGCGACCAGCCGTCAGCCATGGGAGCAGTGCTGACTCTTGAAACATCAGAGCCGGACGATTCCCGCGAACCGTCACGGAGCCGCTCGTGGGTTGCTCGAGTCCGCAGACAAGGGAGAGCAGCGTCGACTTTCCGCAGCCCGACGCCCCCACCAGGCACACGAACTCACCGGGGTCAACCTCCAGGCTGACCCGATCCAGAACCGGGATCGCTCCCGGCGCCGGATCAAACACCTTCGTCACACGGTCGAATGTGACGGCCGCTGCCGTAGCAGCCGGAGCCTCTCGGCGCCCGTCGCTAGTGACTGTCAACGTTTGAGCCGCAAGCTGCGGCGCGCGCAGCCTCATTCGGCACCGAGCCCGGCTGCCGACACCGGCCGCTTACCAGCCGCAACCAAGATGCGG
The DNA here is from genome assembly GCA_965651595.1 of uncultured bacterium. Classification (GTDB taxonomy): domain Bacteria; phylum Actinomycetota; class Actinomycetes; order S36-B12; family UBA10799; genus CBFGTA01. Next base: position 1,126 of record CBFGTA010000195.1, read on the forward strand.
TTGAGGATCGTCAGGTCGTAGATTCCGTCCAGACTGGCTGGCTGAGACACGCCGACTGCCACTGCATGGTCAAGGTTCTCTTGCAGAGTCGAGGCGATGGGGTCGACCGTGATCGTGAGGTTGTCCCACGACCGTGCCAGTACCTGGGGGTCCAACGAGCTACCGGTGATCGCGCTGATTGCAGCGTCGACGTCGTTGCGGGCCTGGTCCGGGTCGGTCTGAATCGCGTCCACGCTCGCCACGAGTCCCCGAATCAATGCCTCCACCTGGTCGGGGCGTGATTCCAGAAACTTCTGCGAAACGATCAGGTGGGTCGTCACGAACTCGCCGTCCTTCCACAGGTCGGCCTCGTCGACGAGTACTTCAGCGTCTGCCTCCACGACCAGTCGCGACGCCCAAGGCTCCGGCAGCCAGGCCCCGTCGATTTGGCCTTGGCGGAACAGGTCCAGTGTCTGGGAGTTCTCCTGGGGCAGGATGTTCACGTCTCCCACCCGGTCTGGCGGTGCCGCGAGGCCCTTCCCGCTGAGCCAGTAGCGCAGCGCTACGTCTTGGGTGTTCCCCAGCGACGGGGTGGCGAACGACTTCCCAGTCAAGGACGCAGAATCGTCGGTGACGCCGGGCGCGACCACGAACTGAGCACCGCCCGAGGCAGCTCCTGCCACAATCTTGACCGCTTGCCCACCGGAGTTCACCCACGCGTTGAGTGCCGGATTGGGCCCAATGAAGGTGGCGTCGAGGGCCCCCGCGTTGAGGGCTTCAACTGCGGCGTTGCCCGAGTTGAAGGTCTGCACCTGCAACGGCACGTCCCCCAACGCGGCTTGGAACTGTCCGTCGGCAACTCCGAGGACGGCGGCGGCATGAGTGATGTTGGGGAAGTAGCCGAGCCGCACTGGTGAGGCCGCGCTCTCGGGAGCAGCTTGGCCGGATGAGCAAGCCGTCACGGCGAAGATCGTTGCCAGCAGGCCTACAGTGAAGGCGACCAGACGAGAACGCTTCTTGGACAGTCGTGCGTCGTGTTTGAGCGTGGCCCCCGCCGATGCAGGCAGGCGTGTTCCCGCGCCCACGCGAGGGTGGACACGCGAGTGAAATCGGCCCGATGGACTGGGCGGCTGGGGAGGTGTGAGAGACATGACAACCTTTCGGATCGAGAGACTGGAGTATCAGCAAAGTGGGACTTGACGGAGTGAGACTTCATGCGGTGAAACCAGGCGCGGAGCACGGCCCGCAAGAAGTTGTGCAGGTGACATCTGGCTAGTTCTGCCTGTCGCGTGTGCGGCTCGGGGTAGGTGTGCCAGGCCGCGAGAGTGG
>CBFGTA010000196.1:0-2406 GCA_965651595.1 uncultured bacterium
GTGTTGTTCCCGCGTCTGGTCCATTCGAACCTGTCCAACTGAGATTGCGGTCACAAACGGCAACGTTGTGTAACCTTTTGGCCACTTCCAGCGTGCTATATCGGCCGAAAGGTTGAGTTCTAGGCGGGTGGCGCCAGCGTGGCCTGGCATCGGCAGTAGCCCCGCCGGTAAGTCAGCGGTTCCCCAGCCGCCGGAGGACCTCCGCGGGGCGGTTCGTGATAATTCCGTCGACTCCCTGGGCAATGCAGAGGTCAATATCGGCGGGCTCGTCGACGGTCCACACGTGCACTTGGATACCTGCAGAGTGCATGCGCTCCACATAGTGAGGATGCTGGCTCAGCACCTTGATCGACGGTCCCGCAATGCGTGCACCGGCCGGCAACCACCCGGATCGAGCCCGAATCGGCACCCGGTCCATCAGGTAGACGGTCGGCACTCCGGGCAGCAGTAAGCGGACGCGCCGCAGGGCTGTCTCCGAGAAACTCATCACGCGCACATGGGGGCCGTCCGGCACCGGCTTGTCGAGACCGTACTCGGTGAGGACTTCAGCGACCTTCTGTTCGACCATTCCCGCGTACCGCACCGGATGTTTGGTCTCAATCGACAGATCGATCGGTCGGTCGGCTTCCAGGACGAGGTCGAGGAGGCGGTTGAGGGTGAGAACACCCTTGTGACTCGGATCGAGCAAGGGTTCGTCACCAGCCACATGAATGCCTGACCTCTTCCACGAGGCGTAGTCGCGCTCGTCGAGTTGTTTGAGGGTCATCGTCGACACCACACCCTGCCCGTCTGACGTGCGGTCAATGCGGCGGTCGTGAACCAGCACGGGGTAGCCGTCAGCGGTCAGCCGTACATCACATTCGAGCCCGTCGGCTCCCTCTTCGATGGCTGACCTATAAGCCGTGCGAGTGTGCTCCGCGTAAGTTCCCGAAGAGCCCCGATGGGCGATCACGAGGGGGTGCGGTCGGACATACGCTGATGGTTCGTCCGGGTCCAGGCCTGGATCAGCAGAATGCGCGGCCACCGTCTCAGCTTTCCATACGGGTCGGAGGGTACGCGCAACAATCAGCTGCGCCGACTAGGCGCGGAGGAGCGGACGTTGTTCGTTCAGGAGGATTGGGCCGCCTCTTGCAGTTGGGAGAGGCCCCGCTCGAGGTCTCCGCCGATGGCCTTTTCGAAGTTCATGAACAGCCCCGCCACCCGCAGACCAAAGGTTCGCGGCATGCTGATCGTCCAGGTGACGGTAGTGGTATCAGCGGAAGGCACGACGTCGAATGTGACTGTGGCTGAGGACTTGAACGGCTTCAGAAAGTTGAGGTCGATGAGTACTCGATCGGGCGTAACGGATGTGATCTCCATTGTGCCAGCCCCAGCCTTGCGGTTTCCCGTCCAGGCGTAATGAGCTCCAACGCCTGAATCTGGGCCCGAGAACGTGCGTTGCAGATTGGGGTCGAGGGCCTCCCACGGCGACCAGTCCTGCCATCGGCGGAAGTCGACGAGGTAGGCCTGGACTGCCGGTGGCGGTGCGTTGACTGTGATGTTTCTGGCAATCGTGATCGCTTCGCTCATGCGAACGAGCGTAACGGGCGTGATCTTCACGCGCCACTCGCCTAGGCTGCGGTTATGACTGCACCCATACCGGTACCCGCGAGTCGCGTCGTGCCGCATATCTGGTTCGATACCCAGGCGATCGAGGCCGCCGAGTTTTATGTCCGCACCATGCCCGATTCGCAGATCCTCAACCGCACAGTCCTGTCCGACACTCCCTCGGGCGACGTCGACGTCGTTACCCTGTCGATCTGGGGCCAGGAGTTCCAGTTCATCAATGCCGGACCGAGGTTTGGGCCTAACCCGGCAGTGTCGTTCTTCCTCAACTGTGACCCAGCGTTTGTCGACGGTGCGCCCGAACTCGTCGATCGCTTGTTCGGTGCGCTAGCCGACGGTGGGCAAGTGATGATGCCGTTGGGCGAGTACCCGTTTAGTGGGCGCTACGGATGGGTGCAGGATCGTTTCGGTGTCTCTTGGCAAGTAATGCTCACCGATCCGGATGGAGATCCACGCCCCTTCGTTATTCCGTCGCTGATGTTCACCAACGAGCGGCGCGGACAGGCCCAGGCGGCGCTGCAGTTCTACCGGGACGTGTTCCCCAATTCGCGACTCGGCACGATCGCAACTTCCGAGACGACAGACCAGGGTTTCGGGCTGGGGGATCTCATGTTCGGTGAGGTTTGCCTCGACGGATCGTGGATCGCCGCGATGGATGGCCCCGGCGAGCAGCCCTTCGGTTTCACAGAAGGCATTTCACTGATGGTGATGTGCGACGATCAGACCGAGATCGACACCTACTGGGATGCCCTGCGTGCCGACGGCGGGACGGAATCACAGTGTGGGTGGGTGCAAGACAAA
>CBFGTA010000197.1:0-2378 GCA_965651595.1 uncultured bacterium
AGAGTAACTTGGGGCTCGGCCGCTGTCGGGCCGGGCAAGCGGGATCGAGATGAGAGGTGGAACCGATGAGTTCGCCCATCAAGTCTGAGGAATCGACGACCGAGTTCATTACTGCTGGGGGTGCCCGATTTCGCTCGGACGTGACCGTCGAACTGGTGCGATCGGCCGCCCAAGACAGTGACGTTGTCTGGTCAGCGCGAGTGTCGACCGCTGGCGAGAAGTCAGTCGCGGCGGTAGACACCGATGCAACGTCATCAGCCGGACTGATTCGCTACCTGCTGCGCAACCGCCACGGCACGCCCTTCGAACACAACTCCATGACCTTCCTCGTCTCGGCTCCCATTTTCGTGTTTCGCGAGTTCCACCGACACCGGGTGGGCTGGAGCTACAACGAGGAGAGTGGCCGCTACCGGGAACTCGCACCGGTTTTCTACGTTCCGGGGAAGAATCGGAACCTGGTGCAGGTCGGCAAACCGGGCCACTACGACTTCGTTCCCGGCACCCCCCAACAGTTCGAACTAGTCCGCAACAGCATCATCGAAAGTTGCGAACTGGCCTACCGGCGCTATCAGGACATGCTCGATGCGGGCGTGGCCCGGGAAGTGGCGCGGGCAGTGCTGCCGGTGGCGACGTTCTCGACGATGTACGCCACCTGCAACGCGCGATCGTTGATGGCTTTCTTGAGCCTGCGCACCAAAGACGAATCGTCCGCGTTTCCTTCCTATCCGCAGTACGAAATCGAACTCGTGGCCCGCAAGATGGAAGAACACTTCGCCCAACTCATGCCCATCACGCACCAGGCATTCGTCGACGCGGGTCGAGTCAGCCCCTAAGCCCACGCCGCTGCGCCACCCGGCGCCCCGCAAGTCTCAGTCCGCAAGTCTCAGTCGGGAGCCGGTGACGGCCCCGTCATCCGGCGGGGGTCGACCCACTCGTCGAACGCAGCAGCGTCGACAAGCCCGAGCCGCTGTGCGGCCTCTTTCAACGTCGTGTCGTGGGCGGCGGCGTAGTGGGCGATCTCGGCAGACTTGTCGTAGCCGATGACTCCAGCCAAAGCCGTGACCAGCATGAGGTTGCGCTGCACGTGGTCGTCGATTACTGGCTCGTTGAGCTCGAGGCCGTCGATCACCGTGTACGTGAAGTTGGTCAACGAGTCCGCCAAGAGACGAGTCGAGCGCAATACGGTGTGGGCGAGCAGCGGTTTGTAGGCGTTCATTTGCAGCGAGCCTGACGTGTTCGCCAGACCCGCCGCCACATCGCTGCCGATGACGTGCAAACACACCATCGTCAGCGACTCGATCCCGGTCGGATTCACCTTTCCCGGCATGATCGACGAACCGGGCTCCTGAGCGGGGAGCCTCAGCTCGTTGATGCCGCCACGGGGGCCGCACGCCAAGAACCGCAAGTCGTTGGCCATCTTGTTCATGAACACTGCCAGCCCCCGCAGAGCAGACGACAAGCGCACCAGGGCGTCGTGAGAGCCCATCACGGAGTAGAAGTTGGTGGCCGGCACGAACCTGGTCCCGGTGATCTGCGAGATGTGCTCGGTGACCCCGCCCGGGTACCCTTCCACCGTGTTCAGTCCCGTCCCCACGGCGGTTCCACCGAGTGCCAGGGCACACAGCTCGTTTCGGCATGCTTCGATGGCGGCCGAGTGTTCGGCGAGCAGTGTCACGTAACCGGACCATTCCTGACCGACTGTCAGGGGAGTGGCGTCCTGCAGGTGGGTTCGACCCACTTTGATGACGTGCTCCCACGCGTGTCTGTGGGCAGTGATGCGCTCGCGGAGCGCCGACAACGCGGTCACGAGGGAGTCGTCGAGCAGTCCGACGGCCGCAATGTGGACGGCGGCGGGGAACGTGTCGTTTGTGGACTGCGACAAGTTGACGTGATCGTTGGGGTGCACCGGCGTCTTGCTGCCGCGAGCAGTGCCGCTGGCCTCGCAACACACGTTCGCGATGACTTCGTTCACATTCGTGTTGAGGCTCGTGCCGCTGCCAGCAACCCACACCGGGAGCGGAAACGCTTCCGCGAGTTGCCCGGAACGAATCCGCTCGCAGGCCATCACAATCAAGTCGCGGCGGTTGGCATCGAGTCGACCCTGAGCGTGGTTGGCTTCAGCAGCGGCCTGCTTGATGATGGAGTAGGCGTCTACGAGCTCCGCGGGCATCTGTTCGGTCGAACCCGCGAACCGAAAATGCTCGATGGCCCGCTGAGTGCTCGCTCCCCACCATGCATCTATGGGGACCGCCACCTCGCCCAGACTGTCGCGTTCGATTCGCACGTTGGCGTTGATACTTGGTGGCTCGACGCTGGCCATCGTGGGTGTGTCCCGAACGCTCGCAGGGGCGGTCGACTAGCTGGGGTTGTCGGCAGTC
>CBFGTA010000198.1:0-2364 GCA_965651595.1 uncultured bacterium
AGATGACTGTCGGCAGGTCGCGAATGAACGTGCCTTAGCCCGCAGTCGCGGGCCCCCTCACCCGGGGGAACACGCCGACTTCCTTGCCCAGACACAGCGGGCGCTATTGGGGATAATCCCACTCGCTGTGGATTGCGCGCCCCGTGACGAGCACCCGAGTGGACACCATGTGGACACGGATAACACAAGAACCCGTCCCACCACGCCTAATGCCTGGTGAAACGGGGTTTTTGGTGTGTGCCCAGGACGGGACTTGAACCCGTACGACCGAAGTCACTCGGGTTTAAGCCGAGCGCGTCTGCCTATTCCGCCACCTGGGCCGGTGGGACCATGAAACCACCTCCGAGTGCTGGACGACCGACTGCCCGTCCACGCGATGATTCCTGCCAACCTGTGCGCCTAGCTGGACGCACTCGTGGCCGGACACCTGGCCGGGAGTCGTGTCCCGACTGTGTCGCCGTCTCACAGGTACGTCTGGCGCTGGTGAAGAGCATGTGCACCAGAGACTCGGTCAATGAACAGGAACCCGTCAGTGTGATCGATCTCGTGTTGTAACGCTCGCGCCTCGAACGCATCGGTGACGATCGTAACTTCCGCTCCCGTCACCGGAACCACCGCCCGCACAGTCAGCCGGCCCGCTCTCTTGACGTCGCCGGTAAGTGCTGGCACCGATGCGCACCCTTCGCGTGCCTTTTCGTTGCGGCTGGCCTGCTCCACCACCGGATTGGCCAGAACCATCCTCCCGTGGTGGGTGCGCGTCTTGGGATGGTCCGAAACGTCGAGGCAAAACAGTCGGGCAGACACGCCAACCTGGCACGCAGCCAGTCCCACGCAGCCGGGCTCAGCATCCATCGTCACGATCAGGTCGGCCGCCAGCTGGGCGATGGCGGGATCAAACGGATCAACGACTGCGCCTGGGCAGCTCAACACCGGATCTGGGGCCACCACGACGGGCAGTCGCCGACCGGCTGGCAAGTCGGGAAGGAAGGGATTCACTGCATTCAAAGAACGTCCTCTTCACTCAAACGCAGCGACGCGGTCACGCCTTCGGAAGTTGCAGCGGCCGCTAGCTCCGACTGAACCTCGTCGAACACAGTCCCGGAAGGGAACGACACATCAGCCGAGAGAACGTACAAGTCACCGGTCAGGCGGGTCGACAAGCTTGTCAGGTTCCCGCCGCGGGCAGCACAGACACTGGTGATCGCCGAAACGATTCCCGGGTGGTCCGCCCCGTGAACGGTGAGCCAGCAATGAAGCGGATCGCCGTGATCCGGGCTGCTCGCGGCGGGCAGTTCAACGACGTTGATGCGCAAATCGTCGCTCTGCAGAGCAGCAAGAAGACTCTCGAGTTGAACCCGGCTCGTGTCGGTTGCCACGATTAGGGTCCACGCGAAATGCCCCCGCAGCAGGTCCATCGCCGAGTCTTCGAGGTTGATTCCCTCCCCGGCAAGAATGTCCGTGACGGCCGCCACGATTCCTGGCCGGTCATGCCCGACGACGGACACAGCGAAGTGGAACTGATCAGTCTCGCTCATCTGACTACTCTAGGTGACCCGCGACCGACAGCGCGATTCCGTCCAGGATGTCGTGCTCGCTCACTAGCACCTGCTGAGTGTCCAGAGCTGCTACGACGGCCTCAAGAATCAAGGCACCGCCACCGATGACGTCCGCCCTGCCTGGATGCATCACGGCCAAACCAGATCTGTCTTGCCGTGGCATCGACACGAGACGATCGGCCCATTCGCGCACGGCACCAGCGGAGATACGACTGCCATTGATGCGCCGGGAATCGTAGTGGTCTAAGCCGAGCGCCAGGGCCGCGACCGTCGTGACCGAGCCCGCCAGGCCCACCACGACAACGTCGTCTGGGCAGTCGATGGCAGTCAGCGCGCGCATCACATTGCGCCGGATGTGGGCCCGTGTTGCCGCTACCTGCTCGCCATCGGGCGGGTCATCGAGTAAGAAACGCTCCGTCATTCGCACACATCCGATGTCGGCGCTGTAGGCCCTCAAAGCCCCGTCGACTTCGATCACGAACTCGGTCGATCCACCACCGATGTCAACCACCAGCCCTGGTTGTCCGGCCTCAGCCACAACTTCAGCCACGGCTGGCGAACTCAAGGCGCCGCGATACGACAGCGCCGCTTCCTCCTGCCCGCTGACAACTTCCGGAACAACATCGAGCCGCTGCCGCACACCGGCCACGAACTCGCTCGCGTTAGCCGCGTCGCGGGTCGCGGAAGTCGCGACGAACCGGCACGCCTCGACGTCGTGGGATTTGATCCGGTCGGCATACTCGTCGATAGCCGCGAAAGTGCGTGCAAGGGCGTCGGAGCCAAGCCTGCCGGTCCGGTCTACCCCTTC
>CBFGTA010000199.1:0-2344 GCA_965651595.1 uncultured bacterium
TTAGCGTTCGACTTCGCGGTTCATGAGGAACTGGACGTCGCGGTCGAGGTTGTCGATGCGGGCGTTGACGGAGTCGAATCGCTCGTTAACGGTGTCGAAGCGGGCGTTCATCTCGCCGCGCAGGCCACCGAGTTCTCCGCGCAAGCTACCGATCTCGCCTCCGAGTTGGCCGCGCAAGCTACCGATCTCGCCTCCGAGTTCGCTGCGGAGGCCGCTGATTTCGGTGCGGATGACGCGGGTGAAGAGGGTGGAGATGAGGGTGAGGGTGGTGAAGAAGGCGGCGCAGAGGATCGCGATGATGGTCCAGGTTTGGGGTTCGGTCATCGTGATCATGCCTCCCAGTATGCCGCGTTGGCGGTAGTTCACGCTAGCGTGAATCCAGACGCCGGTGACAGCTGATCCAGATCATGTGGATGAAGGATCGATGAGGCCCGTTGCTGGTGTCACCACTCCTCGACAGACACCACACTCGCCTTCGGCTTCACCGACGAACTTCGCGTGCTCAAGCTCACCTCGGCTTCGTGCTTCGAATACTGCCCGTCGTCTAGTTCAATCGAACCGATGATCGGCCCGGACTCGTCCCCAGACACCCGATACACAATCTCGATGTTCCGACCGTCCAAATCGCTCGAATCACCCTGATAGACAGGCACGATCCGCAGACTGACATTGCAGCCTGCTGACCCGAAGCACTGGCGCTTCGTCGTCTTGGTGCGCAGGACGAAGTCGCTGGCCGTCAGTACGCCCGACGCGGATGGCTCGTCAGGTTCGTCAACCAATGGATCGGCAGCATCGTCAAGCGGATCGACCACCACAACCGAAGGCTCAGCCTCCGGTGCAGCCGTCGAGCCGCCAGAACACGCAGCGACGCCCAATCCGACAGCAGCGACTGTAACAACAACAAGTGAACGCTTCATGGGTTCCCCCCGAGTAGTAGGTGTTGCGACGCTATGGGGTGGGTCGGACATTCGGCGAGACCCGGCTGTGGCGGCCTCGCGGCATTGCGCTCCACACGCGTCCACCGGGGCGCGCATCGTTGCCAGATCGCGGGTGGGCGCCGTGACCCGACGCTCGCGGCACCGCCCGCGCCGCTGCCGGTTCACGCGAGCTCGCCCGCCCTAAAGTTGGGGGCGGGACGCGCGGCCGGGCGTGGATCACTCAGGCTGAGGAGGATGCTGGGGCTGAGTTGGCTTGGCAGTTTCGGAGTCTCAGGATTAGGTGAGGAGGAGACGATGGCACGCATATCGGTCACGACGCTGGGGGTGTCGGACGTTCAACGGTCGTGGGACTTCTACCGGGCGCTCGGCTGGGAGGGGTCCAGTCCAGACGGCGAGGTGGTGTTCTTCCCCAGTGGCGGGTCAGTGTTCGCTTTGTGGAGTCGGGAGAAACTAGCGGCCGACTCAGGTGTGGAGCGCGACTCTGGGGCGCAGTGGGCTGGCGTGACGCTGGCGATGAATGTGGACTCTCCGAGCGAGGTCGATCGAATGCTCCTGGTAGCCGAACGGGCTGGGGCATTGCTGCTTCGGTCCGGTGCCGCGACATTCTGGGGCGGATACTCGGGATGTTTCGCCGACCCGGACGGGCATCGTTGGGAAGTTGCGCACAACCCGCTGTGGGAGCAAGACGCCGACGGCAACATCGCGTTGCCGAGTGGTGGGTGACGACTAGGAGGACGAAAAAATGAAGGGTGACGGGCCAGGGGAGGTGATTGGGTCGGACATCCTGGTGCGGCCCTATCGCAGCGACGACGCGGCCGCGACGTTGTCCGTGTTTGTCGATGCCGCTACGACGACCGCGGCAGCCGACTATTCGGCCGTGCAAATCGCTGCCTGGGCGGGGGCGGCCGGAGACAACGTGGTTGATTGGGACGCGCGCATGCGTTCGCGCGACAGTCTGGTGGCCACAGTGGATGAGCAGGTTGTGGGCTTCTCTGATGTGGACTCCACCGGATACATCGACATGATGTACGTGGCACCCAGGTTCGGCCGGCAGCAGGTGGGAAGCCGGCTGTTGGCCGCAGTAACGCAGCGGGCCAGAGAGCACGGCACCAAAGAGTTGGTGGCCCATGTCAGCATCACTGCTCGCAGGTTCTTCGAGGCCCACGGCTTCCATGTGCAGGCCCAACGCTCACCTGTCGTCGACGGCGTCGCCATGACCAACTACCGCATGGTGCGGGCGTTGGGCGAGGGGTGACGGCGCTAGTGGGGTGGGTACCGCAGCCTCCCGCTCATCGGAGGGGAAAAGGATCAGGGCCCCATATAGGGGCCCTGCATCTGGTGCAATCTTTCAGCTTGTTAGCGGAAAGCGCGAATCTGACAGGACTGAAACTACCGCAGTCAGAGTC
>CBFGTA010000200.1:0-2297 GCA_965651595.1 uncultured bacterium
CTCATATCGCAGATTCTGACGGCGAGTCCCGGGTGATTGCCACTCCAAACATCCGGACGGGGGGACTTTCGACGAGGCATTGCCCGAGTCGGGCATCAGAAGGCCCGGCCGAGAAACGAATCCGGCCGGGCCTTCGAGGACTAAGTGTTCAGCGCAACTACGAGTCTTCTTCGTGCGAGCCTTCCACCTCTTGGAATCGGCGCAAGGAATCGACAATTTCTTCTTCAGCAGCCCGGCGATCCGCCCAGGTAGCACCCTCGACCGACTTGCCTGGTTCGAGTTCCTTGTAGACCTCGAAGAAATGCTGAATCTCCATCCGATCGAACTCGGGCAGATGGTAGATGTCGCGCAGGTGCTCCATGCGGGGATCGTTGCTCGGGACACACACGAGCTTGTCGTCGCCACCGGCCTCGTCAGTCATTCGGAACATGCCGATCGTGCGACAACGGATCAGACATCCGGGGAAGGTGGGCTCAACGACGAGGACGAGCGCATCGAGCGGATCACCGTCGAGACCGAGGGTGTTCTCGACGTAGCCGTAGTCGTGGGGGTAGCGCGTTGCCGTGAACAGCATCCGATCAAGCCGGAGCCGGTTCATCTCGTGGTCCATCTCGTACTTGTTACGGCTGCCGGTCGGGATTTCGATGAGGACGTCAAATTCCATTTCGCTCATATGGTCAGAACTCCTGCTCGCTCGCTGGATGAGGGTTTGAGTGCCGCGACTGCTGGAGCGTTGGGCCGGTTGCGACACTATCCAACAAGTCATACCGGAACCGGGTCCCGAACGCATGGTGAACGCCAACGGTCCTGTCATCCGTGTGAGAGTCTGGGCGCATGGCGCGAATGGGGCCTGCTCGCCGGTGGTCGGGGCCTGTGAGGGGTGGACAGGGTCACCGATTCCGGTGGGTGGTCGGCGCGGCCGCCGTCGGCCTCACGCTGGCGGGCTGTTCTGCATCTGGGGCGGATGAACCGCAGTTCGGTGAGCGGATCCAAGCATGGTCCGCGGCTGACGTGGCACTGCCGGGGGGAGTGGATGCGGCCACCACTGATCATTCCGCCGTCGACGTAGCGCAGGTTGCACAGATCGGTGACGAGCTCATGGCTCGGATTGGCGGTTCGCCAGCCGCGGTGACGATTCGCTCGCTGAGTGCTGGCAGCGGTAAATCAACGACCCGGGACCTGTACAGCAGTCCCAGTCAAGGGCCGCTGATCCCGGCCTCGGTGGGCAAAGTCGTAACAGCCGCGACTGCACTAGACCTATTCGGCGCTAGCGAGACTTTCACGACGCGGGTGGTGGCCGGTTCGGATTCATCAGAGCTGGTGCTCATCGGGGGTGGCGATCCGGTTCTGGCCGATTCGAACAACGTTTCCGGCACCCGCCTCGCGCCTATGTCAGCCCGACCGGCCTCGCTCAAGACTCTGGCTCAACGCGTAGCGCGCGCCATCGAGCCAGGCGAGGGAACTGCCCTCACGGTCTACTACGACGATTCAGTCTTCATAGGTTCGACAGTTGGGCCTGCCTGGCCTAGCCAACTGATTCCGGCCGGAATCGTGAGCGCCATAACCGGCCTGGTCGCTGGCGATGGGGGCACAGCGCCGAGCGAGGCAGCAGCAACTGCCTTCGCCCGGCACTTGCGAGAGGCTCTCCCTGTCCAGAGTGTCGCTGTCGATCTCGGGGGGCGGATCGACAGCACAGTTGCGCCCGGCCCAGATATCGCGCACGTCACATCGCCGCCGGTATCGGCAATCACCAATCACATCCTCACCAACTCTGACAACACCGCCGCCGAAATGCTGGCTCACCATTCCGGGCTGCGGGCCGTGGGTTCAGGTAGTTTCGACGGGGGCGCCCGAGCGAGCCGCGCCTACCTGCTGGAGCAGGTAGGTCAGGCGGCAGTGTCTGGATTCGTTGCCGACGGATCGGGGCTGAGCCGGCTCAATCAGTTGTCGGCAGATGTTGTGGTCGAAGTTCTCGCCGACGTTTGGGCAACTGGTCAGCAGCAGTGGCTCGCCGCTGCGGGAACCGCCATCGCCGGATTCACCGGCACCTTGGCTGACCGGTTCGGGCTACCGGCGACCGCCGCGGGCCTCGGAGTGGTGCGGGCAAAAACCGGAACATTGACCGGCGTTAACGCACTCGCCGGCATGACCGTCACTGCTGCCGGGGATGTCATCGTGTTTGCGTTCCTCGCCAACGACACCACCGATGCTGTCGCGGCCGTGGTTGCCATGGACACCGCTGCTGCCCGATTGTCGGCCTGCGTGTGCCGTTGACCTGCGTGTGCCGTTGACCTGCG
>CBFGTA010000201.1:0-2269 GCA_965651595.1 uncultured bacterium
TGCCATCGGCGAGTTGCGTCAGTGACGGGTTGTTGTGATCGTCGCGCTGGATGGAAGCCGGCTCGCTCAGGATCACCTCGCGCCGCGCGCCGGTGCCAGGATCAAGACGCGTGAGCGCCACCGCGCCGTCTCGCTTGACGTAACCCGCGAGCACGGAACCATCGCGAAGCATGATCGCACGCTGATCGTTGAACCAGGTCCACACGCCGTCGGGGGCAAGCTCAAGAGAGGTGTTGGCGGCAGAACTGGAGGTCATGGTCAACTTTGCGGCCAGCGCCCGGGAGGTCAACTGAAGGTGCTGAGTTGCACCTCATAGGGCACAACCATCTCCTCGGGCGCGAGGTACCGACGGGTAGCTTGCGGAAACGAAAGGAATGCCACCTCGGTCGAGGATGATCCCTTGTGCCAGCCCGACCAGCTCTCCCTGTATCCCAGCCGGACGGGGGACAATCCGGTGGACCTGCTGACCCCGAGTGTCGGATGGTTGGTGAGACTTGTATCGAGGTCGAGACAGATCATCGCCACGTCAAGTGACTGGTGAAATGCCGGACCGGCGACAAGCTGAGCTCTGGAGATCATCTCGCTGTCTGCGCCGAAACGCACCGTGTCCCAGTACCCCAAGGTGTCCAGCAGAAGCCGGCGCTCGAACAGGCAGGAAATGGGAGCTTTGCGAGCGACGCCGTCGAGCGAGACATTGTTCAAACGGCCCAGGTGGGAGAACCTGCCCGTAGCGTCGATTTTGACCATGTGTGCGAGGCTGACGGTTGCACCTTGACGTTTCGCGGTCGAGACATGCCGCTCCAGCCTGTCCGGCATGGACCAGTCGTCGGCGTCCTGCCCCGTGATCCACTCCCCCTTAGCCTGCATCAGGGCAATGTTCTTCGACACATAAGGGCCGACATTCACCTTGTTGCGCATGATCCTGACCCGGTCGTCGCCGGCCGCGATCTCCTGCAGGATGCGCCAGGTCCCATCCTCCGAGGCGTCGTCGACGATCAGCAGTTCCAGGTTGCGCCACGTCTGGTTGAGGATCGAGCTCACGGCCTTCGCCACCGTCTTCTCGGCGTTCCATGCGGGCATGATGACGGTAACCAGTGGCCCGCCCGTCACCGCCGGCAGCGGGGCCGAGGCCAGCCGGTCGAAGATGCTGCCTTGCCCTTCCAGCCGGATGGGCGACACGCCGAACTGGGCCAGATACGTGTTCACGTGTCGTTGCCACGCGTCATCGTCGCCGCGCGCAATCGCGGCGTTGGCGCGCAGGATGCTGGCGGTGTAGGCCAACTCGGGTGGCAGGTGCTGCTCAGCGAGGGCGATGGCGCGTTCATGCTCGCCACGCCGCGCCACTTCGGCCGCGGCGAACAGGACCCGTGGGTGACTGGGAGCCGCACCGTTCCGCCCCCTACGGGCAAGCCAGGCCAGGCGAGCAACGGGCTCTTGCTCAGGCTTCAACCCATATGCCTGCCGCGTGAAAACGGTGGACAGTCCGGGACCGGGGTCGCGGCCCATCCGGTGCCCATAGCGCAGGTAGTGTGTTGCAGGATCGAGGCCTGTGAGATCCACGTCGGGGTATGTCTTGCGATACCACTCGGGATCGAACGCCGCCGAGGCGGAGAGCCGCCGCATCTCGTCGCTGCCCACGAAACCCACGGTCACAACCTCAGATCGCTCTCACCGACCGCGAACGCGGCCTTCATGTCGAAGAACAAGCCGCCTGGCCTTATGATTCTGCGGAGGCGATCGGGGCCGCCGGCAATGAGATCGTTGTGGGCCACAGCGAGGATGACTACGTCAAACTCGCCTGTTTCGGGCAACCTGGTAGCGATTGTGAGCCCGTACGCCTCACAGACCTGAACCGGGTCGGCCCAGTTGTCGACGACCTCAACAGTCATCCCGTAGCTGCCGAGGCCCGCAACAAACTCCACGACCTTGGTATTGCGGGTGTCGCGGCAGTTCTCCTTGAACGTGAAGCCCGCAACCAGCACCCGCGCGCCCTTCACCGCCAGATCGTGCTCGATCATCTTCTTGACCAGGCGCGTCACCGCGTTGCGGGGCATACCGTCGTTAATCTCGCGCGCTGTACGGATAATGTCCGGGATATGGCCAGCCGCCATGGCCTTGTGAACAAGGTAGTAGGGATCCACGCCAACACAGTGACCTCCAACGAGCCCCGGCCGCAGATTGATGAAGTTCCATTTCGTGGCGGCGGCATCCAGCACTTCACCCGTATCGATGCCCATGTGCGAAAAGATGATCGACAGTTCGTTGATCA
>CBFGTA010000202.1:0-2242 GCA_965651595.1 uncultured bacterium
CGCCGAAGCACAGCGTCACGCACTTGGGGAGAAGGGGGGGTGTGCAGGGGAATGCCCCTCGAGGCACTGCTGTGCCAGGAGGGGCAACTATAGTCGGATCTCAAGCCAGAGAGTGGGCGGCGGGAGTTTCGAACTCGTCGACGGAATGTGACATCCGGTGCAACTTGACGCCGTATGCCCACTTGCTTCCGATCAGGAAGCCGAGCTCAAGACGTTCGCCATCGTCACCCGTCTCGTAGACGTGAAGCCGATACTCATGCTCGGTGTGCTCGCTCCAGCAAGACCCCCGATCCCAGGGGCTCAGGTGAACGCTCCCCGGAAACTCGACGGCCCCGTGACGGCTGGCGAGTTCGAGAGCTTCACCGACGTCGAGGTAGTCGCCAACCTTGAGCGCATATTCGACTCCTGTTGCATCAACGCCCTCAACGTGGATGACGGCCCTGAACAGATAGCGAGCTGCAAGGGCACGAAGCCGGTCTGCCAGTTCTGGGTCGCGGGCCGTCTCGTCGTCGGCAACAAGGCTGAGTGCATAGCCAGCAGGCAGATGCAGCTCGCCACGACCGAAATCGGCCGCCGCCGCGGCACTCAGCCGAATATTGACGACGTTCTGAACGGGCGGATCCGCAACCTCGCGTGCCATAGTGCTGATCAGGGCCAGCGCATTGGCGTGTTCGACGCGGAAGGGCATCGACCTGGCCACAGCGACCATCTCCAACTTGGCGCGGTCCAACTTGCGCGACCACGCGACAGCCTCCGCGACGTCGAATTCGGGTTCAGCTTCCCACCCGGAGAAGTGCCTGGCTGCAAAGGCCCCGATCTCCCTTGCATGGTCAGCGTCTGTCCTCTGCTTGTGCCTTGCGAGCAGCTGCAGCAACCGGCCGGCGGGCACCGTCCAGAACTCGCTTCCAAACTCTTTTGCGAGGTCTGCGGGAAGCTCGAGCACGAAGTGCCGATCTTCCGCCATTTGATCGGCCCAGGCCTGTTCCTGATGGTAGGCGCTTGACCGGTCGAAGACGTCCCGAGCGTTGGATGTTGGCAGAGGCCCACGGTAGGCATCGAGAAGATGGGTGACGTGGTCAAAGGCGATGGCGTATTGCATGAGTTTTCCTTGTGATGAATGCCACCGTGACGATTATAGCGGTCGCTTGCCGAGCTGCTGCAGAAAGTGTAGATGCATCTACGAATTCTGAAGGCATGACGACCGTGAAGCGCGACAACGGCTACTACGAACGTGTCCTTAAGCGAGACCACCCGGATATCCATCGGGACTATCGGGCGGGCAAGTTCCGCAGCATGCGTGAGGCCAGGAGGGCAGCGGGTCTTCTCTCCGAACGAACGCCGTTGCACGAGCTGAAGAACGCGTGGCGAAAGGCGAGCAAGGCCGAGAGGGACGAGTTCGAGGCGTGGGTGGCGGCCACACCGAAAAAGGTCGTGAGGGCAGTGACCACCGCCGACCGTAGGCTTACCGACTGGGCGGCAAAGCGCATCCGCACAATCATGGCGGCCCGAGGATTGCAGAGTGGCGATCTGATGCGAGAGCTGGGCCTGAAGGCGCTGGACCCCTCAGTCATGATGGCCATCAAGGACCACCGGCGTCTGGCGCCCAGTACCGTAACGCTCTTGCGGCGGTGGCTGAGCGACAACACATGGGTGCGGTAATGTGGCACCGTCTCGGGGCGTTATTGCGTGCTGATAGGGAATCCGCGGGGATGCGGGATTGTGTGGGAAGTCGTGGGATTGGGCGGGAAAGCGCGGCTTCGATTGAGATCGGCTGCGCTCACCCAAATCTCGAGCGGTAATCCCCCAAGCCAGCGCGGTGTAGCACACGCGCTTGTCGCGGCCGGGAGTATCCACCGGTCCGGATTTCCAATTGGATTCTGACGGTTCCTAGGCCGGCGATTGTGCTGTAGATTGCGCGACATCAATCGGCGATCCCCGTACACGCTGCACAACGAAGCGTGAGTATCGAACCGAAGCGCACCGCCAACGTTGGTCACAACGGACACTGTTTATGCCTGGGAGTTTGAGGGGACGCTTCTCAGGTCCGGGCTATATGACGACGCGAGCGTGGAGATCGTCCCCGACATGCGATCGTGCGTAGGTGGATATCAACCATCGGCCGGTCGGCCTGTGCCTGCGTGCCGGCGGCATGTTTCAAGAACAAATGGTCGTGCCCAACATGCAGTTAGTTGACCTGTTTCCGCGCGAACGCGTCTTTCTCAACGTGGACGTTTCGAGTAGA
>CBFGTA010000203.1:0-2194 GCA_965651595.1 uncultured bacterium
TCCCCTGCCTGCGGAGAACGTCAAGTACCCAGGCGTCTTGGTCGTCGAGCCGACCTAGGTCAGGGAGGGGGGGCGTGCTGTCGTTAGCGCTGTCAGGATCGTCGGATGACGACGGTCGATCAGTCATGGCCCCTCCCTTCGTTAGCTTGAACTGGCGATTGTTCCCCTGTAGGTGGGACGGATGGCGGATGCGGGGGGTTCCGCAGGTGAGACAGGCTCGCAGCCAACTTCGCGCGTCCCCGGGCACACCGACTCTTGACGGTACCGCTGGGACAGTCGAGGAGTGTGGCTGCCTCGTCGACGGAGTACCCCTCTATGTCGACGAGGACGATTGCGGCTCGCTGGTCGTAGGGCAACTGCCTGAGGGCCGATTCCACGTCCCAGCGCACCTCCCGACGATCCAAGTCGGTCGCCCTGTCGGCCACGGAAGCAGCTGAACCGTGGTTGTCTGGAAGATTGACCGTTGGGCGGCTTGCGGCCCGACGAATTCGATCCAGGCAGGCGTTGACGACGATTCGGTGAAGCCAGGTGGTTACTTGCGACGCGCCGCGAAACTTGTGAGCGTTGCGGAAGGCCGACAGCATGGCTTCCTGCAGTCCGTCAGCGGCATCTTCGGGATTGCCAGCAGTACGAAGTGCGATCGCCCACAATCGGTCCCGGTGGCGCTTGTAGAGGGTGTTGAATGCTTCGCTATCACCGGCGACGTGCGCCTGCAGGAGAGCGAGATCGGGAAGGTCGGTGCCGTCGGTGATCGAAGGTGCTGTCATCGGTTCGCCTCAGACGCAAATCGTCACGAACCGAGTACTTCTAACGACGCAATGCCCCCTCGGTAGGCCGAGGAGTCCCAGGGTAGCTTCTCCAAGTAGACGACGAGGTAACGAGCATGGGTCGGCTGGGCCTTGCGGATTACGGTTGAGGCAGGGGCATACTCATAGCGGGCAATCCGCTGAAAGTGTCCGAGCTTCTCGCTCGGCCGGTGGCCTGCCAGGACCTGGAAGGACGTCAAGTTTCCGACCAGACGCAAGTTGACGGCCGTGATGGCACGAGTCTGGCCGAGGTCGATCAAAATGCCCTCGCCTTGTTTCGACGGGAACTGCGGTTGCGGCAGCTCAGTGGTCAACCACGCAGTGGTGACGTCGTTGTCGATAGCGTTCTCGGCGGGCCGTTCGTCGAGGTGCCGGCCAGCTGGGTCGAACACCGCGGCAGATCGGATCGGAAGGACGGATTCAATCGGCTGATCTTCTATGACTGCAACGTCCAGAGTGTCGCGGATCTCGGCACGCGGCTCCACTGGCTCACCGTCGGGAACAGGTGTTTCGCTGGGTGGAATCGAGGGTCCGGCGGCTACCCGCGTTTCGGGGCCACCCAACGTTGCCGCGGCGGTCAACGATCCAAGCCCGAGCAACAAGGTGGCGGCGATGACTCCAACGAATACTTTTCGACCGCTGCTACTCGAAGAGATATCACTTCCTAGGTCGGGGCTGCTGGGGGCGGCAGGGTGCGTCCCGATGGCCGGAATCGGCGAGCCGAAGTCGAGCACGAGCTGGGCGAGGGCTGCCCTGAGGTCGACGATGTCGTCGAATGGGACAGCAGAAGGGGATGTTCTCGTACTTGCCGCGCTGGCTAGGCAGCGATCGATGAACTCGCTGACTTCAGGCGGGATGTCTGCCTTGAGCTGGTCGGCGCGGGCTGTCCGGCGCCCGAACTGGGGGGTGGGTGGGAAGTGACCGTGGTGGGTTCCGGGCCAGTGGGCGGTGAGACAGCCCATCAGGACGGCACCGATTCCGGCCAGGTCGGCACGGTCGGGATCGTGACCGGGATACGTGCCGCGCCGAGCAGCACGAACCATGTGGCCGCGCAAGCGGGCGGGGCCCTCATCCGCCACGATGACGCATTCGGGGTCGATGTGACCGTGGTTCAGGCCAGCGCAGTGGAGTCGGAAGACGGCGTCTGCGACCGCCGACGCCGTGGTGAGGGCCGACTCCACATCGACGGGTTCGGTAATGGCCTGATCGAGAGTGTGCCCGTCGATCCATTCCGAGACGATGACGACAGTGTTGTCGTCATCGATCACGTCAATGACTCGGACGAGTTCCTGGTCGGTGGCGCGGGCCGCCGAGCATGCGGCGTTGCGCATGGCTTCTTGGTGGGGGTCGTCGGGGGCAATGATCCGGAGGCTGACGCGTCGCCGCAG
>CBFGTA010000204.1:0-2186 GCA_965651595.1 uncultured bacterium
GTCGGCTCCGGCGCGTCGGAGCTCTTCGGCGAGGCGGGCGGCGCCGCTTCCTGCCCGGCCGGACGCGTTGAGCGCCCTAGGGGTGTCAGTCTCCGTTTCGACGACGAGGGCGAACAAGTCGCCGCCGATTCCACAGGTCTCGGGTGCTACGACCCCTTGGACCGCATTGGCGGCGATGGCGGCGTCGACGGCGTTGCCTCCCCGTGCCAGCGTGGTCATGGCCGCCTGGGTGGCGAGCCGATGCGGGCTGACCGCGACACCGCCGAACCCGGTGACTTCTGTCGGGCGGAGGGGAATCGTCGGCTGGGCCATTCGGCTCAGCGCCGAAGGTCGGGGACGACCCGGTTGAGGGCGTCGAGCACTGCCCGGACCACCGACCGCGACTCGTCGTCGTCGACCAGCGCCGAGCCGACCAACAGACGCTCCTTCTGGTTGGTGACGAGCACGATCTGGGCGACGGCCACCGGGCGAGAGCCCAAGGTGGGCACGTCCACCGAAGCCACCGCGAACGAGGCATCGGAATGGATCGCCTGGCCGAGGGCCTCGAGCACTGCCTCGGCCACCAACCGGTTGCGCGTTGCCCGGGCGGCGGCGCCAGTCGTCTCGCCGGTGAGCATCTCGTCGTGCCACTCCAACGTCACGCGCACCGACGACTTCGACCCGTTGGTCGACTCGAAGATGTCCACGATCACCGGCCGGTCACCGCCCGCCAGGTCGCTGTCAGCGAGCTGGACGACGGAGACGATCCGCCGGTCGACATCGATACCGAAGGCGGCCGCTGCCAAGGACTGGACGTCGCGAACGACTTGCTTGGCAGGCTTGTTGGTCCTGGCCAAAACATGGATCTCCTCGAGGCGGGAATCCGTGCCGACCACACGTACAGCTTCCACGCCGTCGAGACGAGCCAGCTTCCCCTGAAGTGCTGCGAGATCCATTGCGGGGGAGGGTACACGCCCGACTTCTGTTCGCTATCTCTCAATGTCGCTAGCCAAACGACCGATGAACCTGTTGAGCAGAAGGGCCCCTACGGCTACATTCTGAGCGCCGCCACGGAGGCGTCGCCCTTTTGTCGTACGGTTGCGCGGCCGTACTACGAGGTTTCGAGCGGGCGAGTCAGGGGCTGACCATGTTGACAACTGAGGGTTCCCGGAGAGGATCCGGGAGCATGCGGGGTACCCCGGCGAAGCGATCTGCCTAGATCGACCCAACAACCCAAGCGGAGCGGAAAGTGCCATCGGGCAGGAGCGCCCGGTGAACACAATCCAGTAGGTGGTCGAAGAAATATGAAGGGCAAGCTCGTTCGGATCCTTGCCGCGGCCAGCAGCCTCGCAGCTCTCATTGCTGCGGGTTCGGCCTCTTTCAAGATCGGTTGATTTGCCTCGCCGGGTACTCCCACCACCATTTCATGAAGCCACTAACTCGACGTCAATTACGAATCGCCGGTATCTATTTGGGCCTTGGACTCGGCGTACTTGCAGCGGTTTTGACCTGGGCTGACCCGCCGAGTTGGGGGTTGTGGTTGATATTTGCCGTCGCGTTTGTCGGCCTCGAGTGGCATGCGGTCGAGGTCAACGATCGCCTGTTCCAAAGCTCGAGCGCGATGGTCGCCATCACCGCGGGAACGATCTTCGCGCTTTCAGACAATTCGAGCGCGGTCTATGCGATGGCTCTCATGGCCGTACTCGGTCCCATGGTCCCCGATGACCTACGCCAACGACGCTGGTTCCAACCATTGGCCAACCTCGGGCAGTTGGTCGTGTCTGCCGCAATGGCGGGCCTGGTTCTTGATCTGACACTGCGAGGTGCTGGCCCACTCCAGTCAACGGTTCTTGTCCGAGTAGCGGCGGCTGGGGCTCTCGCGTCGATCGTCTACACGGCTGTGAACCTCGTCATGGTTCGAATTGCGGTTCGGGTTGTCTATGGCTCCAGGAACCTGCTTCCGTGGTCCGGGCTGCACGTGCTCTTCACTTCTCAGGTGGTGATGGGCCTTCTCGGCGGACTACTCGGCGCTGCGCTGAGGATCGTCGGCACTGATGCCGCCGTGGTCCTCATCCTCGTCGTATACGTCATCGCGCATTTGTCTTTGTCGTCGTATTCACAATTGCGGGAGGCACACCAAGCTGCCCTCCGGGGGTTCGTCAAAGCCCTCGAAGCCCGGGACCTCTATACACGCGGCCATACCGAAC
>CBFGTA010000205.1:0-2127 GCA_965651595.1 uncultured bacterium
GACGCGACCGTGTGATGTACTACAGTCGGCCTCAGGGCGTTGGACCCACCAAACCCTCCGGGTCGCCGAGCGGTACCCAATCACAGCCAGCGGTACTGACCTCCAGGCGATAGACCACCGTGTTTACTCGGTCGTCCCCGCCGACCCTTCGGCCCAGGTAGTAGATGCTGCCGTTCTGGGAGAGCACCGGTGCCGGCACATCTGTCGCCACGGGCAGGAGGCCGTCCACGCACGCGCTTTTCCAGTCCTCCGAGATTACTGACAGGTAGGCGCGGATATTGTCTTCCCTGACTGCGCCGTTCGACAGCCGCACACGATCTGCGTCCTGCGAACCGACGAACACCAGTCCATCGCGGGTGTGCCCCATCCCGATTGCCGCTGAGATGACACTCGAGTCGACTGCACCTGCCTCGGCAAGCCTGAACTGCTCTGAGATCTGCACGGGACCCTCACCCTTTCGACGAGTGTGGGGCACCGGCAGGTGGCCGATCCGTCGGCCCGCTCGGTCAAACAACCAGAGACCCAATGCGGGTTGCCAAGTTGCGAGGATACTATCGGCGACAACCGCCGCGGGCGTACCCGATGCCATCGCGATCCTCTGCCAAGCCGGCACCGCGATGTCTATGGGATCGCCGAATGGCCGGAACTGGCCATCGCCGGTCGACCACTTCGTGAATGGGTGTTCTTCGATCGCGCTGACGAAAGTGAATCCATCCTCCTCGGCGATCACACTGGTACCGACCAGACGAAATGGCACCCGAGACTCACTCACGAACATCCCAGTCGACTCAACGAAGAACAGCATCACCTGACGATTGGCGTCGACGATGACCACGCTATCGGTACCGGAAAGTGGAATGGCAGCGACCGGAAGGCTGAGTTCACCGGGACCCGCACCCGCTGCACCCAGATCTCTCAGATACCGGCCATCCTTACCGAACACTGCCACACGCTGGTTGCTGATGTCGGCAATGTAGATCCGGCCCGACTCGGCGATTCCCCAAAAGGATGTGTATCCACCAAGCGGCGCGCTGATCGGCTCGGACAGGAGTACTGAATCCAGCACTGAAACTACTGGTCCAGAAACTTGCGCGCTCGAACGACTAGTTGAGCCTGGCTGGGAGGACTCGCCACAGGCAGCCAGCAGCCAAAGCCATCCGGTAGCAACCAATCGCCACCGAATTACGTGTGCTTTCACTGCTGGCCTTCTGAGAATCATCCGCATCAGCAGTCGCAATCGCAGTTGTCCGGATCCCTCTGGCACCAGTTGCTGCTCAGGTCACACACGTACACGCAGTCAGGCATCCCCCAGACATTCTTCCACTTCGTAGCGGGGGTTTCGTCGGCGGCCTGGGCGTCGTGAAAGACGGCAACCGCCCCCAACAGAAACATTCCGGATACGACTCGGGTGATCGTGCGCTGCATCCTCGTCACTTCACCCTCCCTATGTGCTCTGACGTTGTGGTAGAAGTCGCTACCACTCGAATGACCGCCCAAGCGGAATCGCTCGGTGCGGACAAGTCCATAACCCATACGGGTTCTCTACCGGAAATGATGAGGAGCGCTGGCCCCGCAGGAAGGTTGAGATCTCCTGCAAGAGTTCCCAGCGGGATTGGAACAGCCTCGAGTAGGTGACGCTTATTTTCGAACGCAGTAGGTGGTCTAGTCAACACTAGTGGTGTTGACTGTCGTGACGATCTATCGCGGGACCACAATTCTCGAAGTCTTGGATTGCAGGAAAGACAGTCCTCCGGACTCGCCAGAATGACCGCCGGCGACCCGAGTTCCCGCACGACCGCGATGAGTTCCCTGCCGTTCGTTAGTGCAAGTGATCTCGGGTTCCCGGCTGGAAAGTCGCAACCAACGGATATCGACGCGAGGAGGGTACAATACCCAAGAGCGAGTTTGGAACTCGCTATGACCCGACGGGGGGGGGGATTCATAACGCCATCCGAAGACGCAGGAGCCTAGGGCAGCCAAGAAAGCACACTCGTATTCGAGGGTATCACACCGACGCAAGTCCGTCAAGAGCAAACCGCCGTTTCACCCTGCAACTATTCCCTCCGAATCCTCGTAGATTCCTGCCAATGACTCCTCCCCCGCCGCTGCTCAACGAGGCCGTACGCC
>CBFGTA010000206.1:0-2093 GCA_965651595.1 uncultured bacterium
TCACTCGATGGTCTGTAAGTGTTTCGGCCGCACGCGTCCGTGGTAAGGACGAGGACCGGGTTCAATTCCCGGACGGACCTCTTGATGGGCTGGCATGTTCCAAGGGGGCGACTGACTCTTGCAAAGTCGGTGCGAAGGGTTCGATTCCCTTCCGGTCCACTCACAACGAGGGCTCATGGTCCAACGGGACGACACCGGCTCGGCAGGTCGCCGCTTTATGTGGTGGCGGGGCTGGGTTCGATTCCCAGTGGGTCCACTGACAAACGGAAGGTAGCCGGATACGGCTCGCCGGGCCGCACTGCTAATGCGGAGCCGCTTTGCGCGGCATGTGGGTTCGAATCCCACGCCTTCCGCTTGTGACATATGAATAGCTCGATGGTGAAACGGACATCATGTCGCGCTTCTAACGAGAGGTTCCAGGTTCGAGTCCTGGTCGAGCTGCTGAGATATGGTGTCTGTGGTGTACACGGTACGCACGCCTGCGTGGAGCTATTCCCAAAAGTCGTGGATGGGCGTGCCGATCAGGCGGCGGCTACTTGGGGGTTGAGACCGTCGATGAACTGAACTCCTGCGATCACGTCGGGTAGTAGTTGGGAGCCGTTGAGCAGTCGCCAGCGGCGGCTGGCGGAGAGCATCAGCCGGTAGACCATCGCCAGGCAGGCCTTACGTGTCGCGCTTCCTTTGGTCCGGCTGTGTCGCAACCTCACAGTCGCGAATACGCTCTCGATCGGGTTGGTTGTCCTCAAGTGTCTCCAGTGCTCGGCCGGGAAGTCGTAAAACGCCAGCAGTTCCTCCCGGTCTTTCGCCAGGCACTCGCACGCTTTGGGGTACTTGGCCTCGTAGGTGCTGAGGAACAGGTCGAAGGCCTCGTTCGCCTCTTTCTTCGTCTCGGCCATCCAGATCTCGTGAATCATCTCCTTGGCCCGCGGCTGCTTCCTCTTGGGGAGCTTGTCGAGCACGTTGGCCGTCTTATGAACCCAGCACCGCTGCACCTTCGTAGTCGGGTAGACCTTGGACAGTGCCTGCCAGAAGCCGAGTGCCCCATCGCCGATCGCCAGCTTCGGGTCGATCTCGAGCCCGCGTGACTTGACGTCGAGGAGCAACTCCATCCAGCTCTGCTCACTCTCTCGGTACCCGTCGACGACCGCGATCAGTTCTTTTTGTCCTTCTGCGGTAGCCCCCATGAGGACCAGGATGCACTGCCGGTCCTCTTCCAGTCGAATGTTGAAGTGCACCCCGTCGACCCAGATGTAGACGTAATGCTTGCCCTTGAGGGAACGCTTCGACCACTCGTGGTGTTCAGCTTGCCAACTCTCCAGGAGCCGCGTCACCGTCGCAGCCGACAGACCCGGGCAGTCGGGGCCCACTAGGGCTTGCAAGGCTTCATTGAAGTCGCTGGTCGAGATCCCCTTCAAATAGAGCCAAGGCAGCAGCTCCTCCATGCTCCTCGACTTCCGCAGGTAGGGAGGGATGATCCTCGACGTGAACTTCTCGCGATCCTCTTCAGGTCGCCGGTCATGGACCCTGGGCTGCCGGACTTCGATCGGGCCGACGCTGGTGACGATTGACCGCTGGGGATGGTACCCATTGCGGACCACCTGTCGATGGCCTCGGTCATTGGTGAGGTGACCGCGCTGGTCAACCCATTCAGCCACTTCGGCCTCGATCGCGCTGGCGAGCATCTGCTGAGCCCCCTGGCGGAGAATCTCGGTCAGCACATCATGCGAGGATGGAAGGGTCGCGGGGGCTGTGGTAACTTGACGCATGGTGGCGTACTCCTGGGGTTGATGGTTGTGAAGAAACCTAATTCAAACCCAAGTACGCCGCCCTTTTCAACTCCGCCCATCCACGACTTTTGAGAATAGCTCCAGCCCTTGCTTTCGCCGGCTCAGCACTCGCCGTTACTCGCTGCCAGTTCTGTGGATTCGCTCGGAAATCAGCGATGCGTTCCGACAAAGGCCGCTGAACTGCGGTCCGCGGAACGGACACCGAAGAAAACAAGAGTTTTCTTGCCGCTCGAAAGGGCGCACACTACTGGGGGCAGTGTCTCAGTTGGGGTGATGCACTATGCCGGCCGCATGCCAAACAAATTA
>CBFGTA010000207.1:0-2049 GCA_965651595.1 uncultured bacterium
TCACGGGTGGTGCAGACGCCGGCCGAAGGCAAATGCGAAGCACCGACTATCCGTGGTTGGATTGTGGGCACCCGAGTTCGACACCAAACTGTGGATAACCGCCGATCTGGCGACCCTCGGCCCAGTGTTTATGCGGGTTCCCGGTTCTGATCTGGCGAAATCGTTGTGGTGGCACGTTTCTGTGGATAACTTGTCTACTTGACGGGTTTCCGGGCGCTGCTATCGTGGCGGCATGTTCGTCAAACTCACCCGCTCCGGTCCCCGCCGCTACGTCCAATTGGTCGAGTCCTATCGAGACGACCAGGGACGGGTGAAGAAGCGCACCGTCGCCACCCTCGGGCGCCTTGAACAGATCGCTGGCGATCTGGACTCGGTCATCAGCGGACTGCTGAAGGTCGCCGGCCGCGATCCACTGCCCGAGGCCTCGCCGCCGACGGTTTCATTCGAATCGGCCCGTGCGCTGGGCGATGTCTGGGCACTGAACGAGCTGTGGAACGAATTAGACTTCTCGCGTCTGAGCCAGGTCTTTCGCAGCGACCGACGTGAGTGCGATGTGGAGGCCTTGTTGCGGGTGATGGTATTCAACCGCCTCTGCGACCCGCAGTCCAAGCTCGGCGTGCTGCGTTGGCTCGAAGAGGTGGTGGTCCCTGGGGTGGACACCGCCACCATCACACATCAGCAATTGCTACGAGCCATGGATGCGTTGATGGGGCAGCGTGAGGCTGTCGAGTCGATGCTGACGAAGCTGCTGCGCCCGCTGATTGACCAGGACCTCGCGGTGGTCTTCTACGACCTGACCACCATCAGTACCGAAGGGCTGAGTACCCAAGCCGGCGATGTGCGCCAGTACGGGATGGGTAAGAGCGGACTGATCGGCCGCCAGTTCATGCTCGGCGTGGTGCAGACCGCCGAGGGCTTGCCCATCCACCACCAGGTCTTCGAGGGCAACACCGCCGAAACCGGTACGCTGCTGCCCACCCTCACCACGATCCTGGCGCGCTTCCCTTCGGTACGCCGGCTGATTCTGGTGGCTGACCGGGGGTTGCTGAGCCTGGATAACCTGGAGGCCCTCTCGAGGATCACGCTGCCCAGTGGGCAGCCGCTGGAGTACATCATCGCCGTGCCCGGGCGGCGCTACAGTGAATTCCTCGAATTACTCGGGCCGTATCACAAGGCCCACTGCGCGCCGGCCACCGAGGAGGTGATCGGCGAGTTGCCTTGGCAGGGGCGACGACTGGTGGTTGCACACGATCCCAAGGCCGCTGCCGAACGGACTGGGCGGCGGGAGAAGACCCTCGCCACCCTAGAAGCCCGTGCCCAAGCCTTGGTCGAGAAACTCATCGGCCAGGAGGCCGGCCAACGTAGCCGCGGCCGCAAGCTCTCCGACGGCGGGGCCACGGCCCGCTTTCATCACGAGGTCTGCGAGGCCCACCTGGGCCAGATCATCAAGGTGGACTTGGCCGGGGCGCTGTTCAGCTACCACATCGATGAGGCGGCCCTGACACAGGCCAGGCTGATGGACGGTAAGCTGCTGCTGGTGACCAAAGTCGCCGAATTATCAGCCACCGAGATCGTCGCTCGCTATAAGGCTCTGGCCGACATCGAGCGGGGCTTCCGGGTGCTCAAATCCCAGATCGAGATCGGCCCGGTCTATCACCGCCTGCCCGATCGCATCCGCGCCCATGCCATGCTGTGTTTCATCGCGCTGATCCTTCATCGGATCATGCGGATGCGGCTGAAGGCCGCCGATACCGGGCTGTCGCCTGATCGGGCGCTGGAACGGCTGCGGCGAATCCAGTATCACCAGGTGCGGCTGAACGACTCTCAGCCCCTGTCCGGCCTCTCGTCCATCGACGCCACACAAAGCGAGGTGTTTGCAGCGCTGCAGGTCAAAAAACCGGTCGCCTCCAAGCAGTTGGCCCTGTTGTAGGGGAGCGTTTTCAAACGCGACTCATACAAATCAATGAGTTACGCCCGTTGCTGTCGAACTCGGGGGTACTCGCTCATTTCCGGATTTTTTAAGGTGATGGCTTTCATGTCCTGATTGAT
>CBFGTA010000208.1:0-2023 GCA_965651595.1 uncultured bacterium
GGCGGGCGATGTCGCCTTCGAACACGTGACCGGTGGTGTCGGTGAAGGTTCCGGTGCCGGCTGGCAGTCCCAGGGCGCGTACCAGGAAGGCGGCCATCTGTCCTCGGGTGACGGGATCGTCCGGGCAGAACCGGTCGTTCTGGGGTGGGTTGCAACCCCGGGTGATCCCCTCGTCACCCAACCAGGCGATATCGGACACGAACACATGACCAGGGCCGACATCGGTGAACTCCCCCGTGGTCTGAGCTGACCCTGCGACCGGCAGTACGGCCATTGTCAGCAGGAAGCACGATGTCGCGGCAGTCAACCGCTGCGATAAGCGGTTCCGTGACGACGCCAGACTCATCAGAAGGCATCTCCAAGCTCGGCGGCGTGCGGAAATTAGCAGGCCCCTCTTGGCCTCAATTTGGAGACCGGTAGGTCGCTAGTCCCGAGTCTCGGGAATCCCACGGGACGCTCCAGATCTTCCGGTAACTCGACTGGTCGCTGAGTTGTCGATGCTCTCTGGTATTCCAAGCAACGGAGAAGTGCGGTGGCCCAGCCCGTTGTTCTGAGTTGTTCCTCGTGACTCGACACATATCGCGCCGCTGGGCACGTCTCGTTGGTTGACGCGCTGATCAGGTACTAGAAGTTCTAGAGCATTGGATTAACTTGTCCGGCATCCACCGATCGAAAGGTATGGGGGTGCCTGGTCACGATCAGGACTCTTTGCTCTGACCTCGAGCGGATCAGCAGCGGGGTTCCTCCGTCGATTCGTCGGTCGACCCCACCGAGCCGGACGCTGAGCAGGCGTTTCGGACCGATCCCAAGCGACACGAGGAGGAAAATTGCAGCCGAAGCGACTGAGGCTCGTGTTGGCGGCCGCCGCCGCCCTCGCTCTCACCGTCCCGACGGCCGTGCTGGCGGCCAACGGGTTCGAGGATGTTCCCGAATCCAACGTCTTTCGCAACGACATCGCCTGGCTGGCGGAGGCGGATGTGACCCGCGGGTGCAATCCACCACAGAACACGAGATTTTGCCCAGAGGATTCGGTCACCCGTCAGCAGATGGCCGCATTCATGCATCGTCTGGCCATGAATCGAGTGGTGGACGCCGGCCGCCTCCAGGGCATGACTGCCGCGGAGATCATCGCCGCCGCCGGTGGCTCTTCCGGTGGGTCCCTCGATGCGGACACGCTCGATGGGCGGGACTCCACCTTCTTCGCTGGTGCCGCCGACCTGCCCAAGGTCGAAACGGTGACCGAGTCGCTCAGTTGTGGTGGAAGGGGCTTTTTCCCTAGCAACTCGGCTGAGATGGGTGCGATCGGCAACTCGGGTCGGTATTTGACCGAGGGTGGGAGCGCCGTCGCGCTCCAGTGCGCCATCAGCCCTCCCCAGGGTGCGCGACTGGTGTCCGCCACCTTCGTGGTGAGCGACAGCTCCACCTCCCAGGGAGCAGGATGGGTCGAGGTCCGGAGCTATCGGCTCGATGGCTCTGATCCCCGGGTGCACGGCGCTTTCGGCTCCAACGTGGATCCGATCTCTACCGCCCCGGAGATCATCGGGCTGACGACCATCGAGGTGCCCATCACCGGCGATCACACCGTCGACCCGGCCAATCGCGTCTATGAGCTGCGCGCCGTTCTCGGGTCCAGCAGTCCCGCGATGTCACAGTACGTGGCGATCTACGGCGCCACCCTCACTTACGAGATCGATCGACTCGCTGCCCCCTGAGCGAGCAGCCGAGGCCGAAAGCAAGACTGCCGGCTTCCAGAAGTGGAAGCCGGCAGTGAGCTCGACTTCGAAATCAGTCTCGCGCGCAGAGCACGAAGAAGTGGACTTCCTGGTCCGTCGAGTCGTTGTTCTTCACCGTCCACTGCCACACGAATCCGAAACCGTCGTGGATCGGCCGGGACTTCAAGACCTCGATAGCCTCGGTACTGCTCTGCGTGATGTCCCAGCCGCCGCTCAGCACGTCTCCTGGGCACCCCATCTCCATCTCGGCGGTTTCGCCGGCAGGAACGATTTTCAATGCCTCGACGGTG
>CBFGTA010000209.1:0-1964 GCA_965651595.1 uncultured bacterium
ACTGCGGCAACTGCATCGCGGTGTGCCCCACCGACGCGTTGATGTTCCGCTCCGAGTACGAGTTGCGCCAAGCCGGGATGTGGGAACCCGAGCGTCAGGAAGTCACGCGGACCATCTGCTCGTACTGCGGTGTGGGTTGCAACCTCGATCTGCATGTCCAGGACGATCGGATCGTCAAGGTCACCTCTCCCGACGACCATTCCGTGACACGCGGCAACCTCTGTATCAAAGGTCGGTTCGGATACGACTACGTCCAGGCGCGGGACCGCAGTGCCTTCACACCGATCGACGAGGTGCTCGAGCGCGGCCGCGACACCGTATGAGACTTCTCCCCATGACCCGTGACCTTTGCGCATCGGTCCAAGGCAGAACCCGGCGCCTAGCGGCAAACAACATGTCGCCTACTCTCCGTATTCACATCGAGAACGGCGTGGAGAGAGCCTGAACCCAGTCATTCGCTTCGACGATCTCAGACCCACCCGGAGACGGGGATTCGCCCTTGGGCCCATCTCTAGGGTCATCGTCGCTCACGACCTCGACGAGGTGAAAGCGGCGATCGCGTCGGCAGAAGCGGAGGTCCGCGCCGGTCATTGGGTTGGCGGCTGGTTGAGCTACGAAGCGGCACCCGCTTTCGATCCGGCCTTCGCGGTTCGGACCACGAGAGGGACTGCCTTCGCCGACCTGCCGCTGGTCTGGCTCGGCGTATCCGATCGGCGCCTCGTACCCCGAGAAGCGGCTTTGGGTGGTCATTCGCTGGGGAGCTGGGCACCCTTCACAGGGCCGGAACACCACGCCGATGCAGTCGCAGAGATCCAGCGTCGGATCCGGGCAGGCGACACCTACCAGGTCAATCACACCTTCCTCTTGTCGACCAGCTTCGAGGGGGACACCGCCTCGTTCTACCACCGCCTCACCCGGTCGCAGTCGTGCGGGTACGGGGCGCTGATCGACACCGGCCGCTGGGCAGTGTGCTCTGCCTCGCCGGAACTGTTCTTCGAGTGGGGGAACGATGTGATCGTGTGCCGACCGATGAAGGGCACCGTCCGCAGGGGGTACGACCTCGCCTCCGACGAAGCGCAGAGAGCCTGGCTGGAGGCATCTGAGAAGAACCGGGCGGAAAACGTGATGATCGTCGACATGGTCCGCAACGACCTCGGCCGGATCGCCCAAACCGGCACCGTCCAGGTGCCGGCACTCTTCACTACGGAGAAGTACGACACCGTTTGGCAGTTGACTTCGACCATCGAGGCGCGAACCCGCCCTGGAACCGACTTGCTCGAGGTATTGACGGCACTCTTTCCGTCGGCTTCCATCACCGGCGCCCCGAAGGTCTCGACGATGGGGACCATCGCCGCCATCGAAACCCATCCACGGGGCGTGTACTGCGGCGCCATCGGATTCGGCGGTCCTGGGCCCAACGGTCCCGAGTGGGCATTCAACGTCGGCATCCGCACTGTAGTGATCGACCGCGCCATCGGGATGGCCTACTACGGGACGGGTGGCGGTATCACCTACGACTCCGAACCCGGGGACGAGTACGCCGAGGCCCTCCTCAAGGCGGAAGTCCTGACCCATCCGACCAGTGAGCTGAAACTCCTGGAGACGACTCGATGGGATCCAGGAATCGGCGTCCGCCACCTGGAGCGGCACCTGTCTCGGGCCGAGACATCCGCTCGATACTTCGACATCCCGTTCGATCGGGTCGAGGTGCAAGCCGCCATCGACCGCGCCGTCAAGGGGCGCAAGGACCCAGCGCGTATCAGGATCTCGATCGACCGCGACGGGTGGGTGGCGGTCGAGACGGCCGAGCTGCCTTCCACCGTTAGGCCCCCGCGGCTGGTGCTCGACGACCGGCCCATCGATCGCCATGACCCGTTCCTCCACCACAAAACCACTATCCGGACCGTCTACGAGGAAGCGATCGCCCGTCACCCGCAGGCCGACGATGTCATCCTCTGGAACGA
>CBFGTA010000210.1:0-1964 GCA_965651595.1 uncultured bacterium
GCGAAGCGGGGGTCGTTGATGAGCAGCGGGTTGGCGTCCCCGTCCCACTTGATCGAATACGGCGGGTTGGACACGATCGCCTCGAACGGCTCGTCGTCCCAGTGGGCCGGGTCGGTGAGGGTGTCGCCGTGGGCGAGCGTGAACTGCTCGTAGTTCACATCGTGCAGGAACATGTTGATGCGGGCCAGGTTGAAAGTAGTGAGGTTGATTTCTTGGCCGAAGAAGCCGCGCCGCACCTTCCCCTTGCCCAGCACCTTCGCAAACTTGAGCAGCAGCGAACCGGACCCGCAGGCCGGGTCGTAGACGCCGTTCACTGAATCCTTGCCCACCACCGTGATGCGCGCGAGCAGCTCCGACACTTCCTGCGGCGTGTAGTACTCGCCCCCGGACTTGCCCGCCTGGGATGCGTACATGGCCATCAGGTACTCGTAGGCGTCCCCGAACAGGTCAATGGAGTTGTCTTCGAAGTTGCCCAAGGGAAGATCCCCGATGGCGTCGAGCAACTTGACGAGCTTCTCGTTGCGCCGGGCCACTGTGTTGCCGAGTTTGGAACTGTTGACGTCGAGGTCGTCGAAGAGCCCCTTGATGTCGTCCTCGCTGGCCGTGCCGATGGCGGAACCTTCAATGTTGGTGAAGACTCGCTCCAGGGTCTCGTTGAGGTTCGGGTCGTTGCGGGCCCCACTGCGCACATTGGCGAACAACTCCGAGGGCAGAATGTAGAAGCCCTTCTCGGCGACCGTCTCTGTCCGGGCAATCTCTGCCTGGTCGTCGGGCAGCGTGGCGTAGTCGAAGTCGGGATTGCCCGCCTCGCGCTCCCCCACATTGATGAAAGCCGTCAGGTTTTCGGACACAAATCGATAAAACAGCATGCCGAGAACGTAGGACTTGAAATCCCACCCATCGACCGAGCCGCGCAGGTCGTTAGCGATGCGCCAGATCGTCTTGTGCAACTCGGCTCGCTGCTGTTCCTTGCTGACCGGTGTCATGACCCCGTCCTCGTCTGTTGCTGGCGCATGCCGGGGTGCTACCCGATGGCAGTTTCACCAGTGCGCCAATGTGGATTTCACTGTAGTGCACGACGCTGACACGAAACCGTGACCGATCGGCGGCAGCAGAGCGACAGTTGGCCAGTAGGTCACTGGGCTGGTAGAGCATCCTTGCGGTAGCGGGTGTAGCAGAACGACGACCGCGCGATGGACTCGAACACGATGAGCGACAACAGGCACGTGATGAGCAGGGTCAGCGGGCCGCGCCCCCACACCGAACCTAGGAGGCTTTCCCTGCCATGAGTCCGCGATTGCGCAGGACACGTCGTTCCAGGGGAGCGAAGAAGCACAACTCGACAAGGATCCCCACGAACAGGATTGCGAAGACTGTGGCAATCACTCCGGGCATGATCCCGAGCGTACGCTGCTGTTCGAGTATTTGCCCGAGCCCGAACCCGATGGCAGGCGAAGCCACAATAAGCTCCGCCGCCATCAGCGACCGCCATGAGAACGCCCAACCTTGGCGTAGTCCAGCCAGATATCCCGGCAATGATGCTGGCAAGATCACGTACCGAATTTGCTGCCAGCTATTGGCACCCAAGACCTTGCCGACGCGCGTATAGAGAGTTGGGATTTGATCAACCCCGCTCTTGACTCCGTTGGCGATACTGGGCGTGGCACCCATGATGACAACGAACAAGAAGGCATTGACCGACAGCCCGAACCACATGATCGCGAACGGTACCCACGCAACCGAAGGCAGAATCTGCAGACCGGTGACGAGGGGGCCGAATGCACGCCGCATGAACAAGAAACGAGTCAGTGCGAGCCCGAGTACCGTCCCGAGCACCAGCGAGATCGCAAACCCCATCACCGCCCGTTCCATACTCAGTCGGATCGCGTCCTGGGTCACACCGGTCTCAAGGCCCGCGATGATTGCCGCCCATGTCTCGCCAGGACTCGGCAAGACGTACTCAG
>CBFGTA010000211.1:0-1950 GCA_965651595.1 uncultured bacterium
AGCCACGGACAGCCACTAGGGACAGCCACTAGCCAGAGGGTGCTCGGCGGGAGTAGCGTGACGGAATGACCAAGACACTGCTCGTCACGACAGCCAACGGCATGTTCGGTGGGGCGGTGGTCAAAGCACTCGCGGGTAACGATGCTGTACAGGTGCGCGCCATGGTGCGTGACCGCTCCAAGTTCACCGTCGACGCGCCTAACGTCTCGGTCGTTGTCGCCGACATGGACGAACCAGACACACTGGTGGCCGCCGTCGACGCAGTGACTGATGTTTTCGTTAGCTCGCCCATGGACGCCCACATCACGCGGCGCGAGATCAACGTGATCGATGCTGTGGCGGCGTCCGGAACTGGCGCTCGAATCCTCAAAGTGCATGGGGCCGTCAACCACCGTGGCGACGCCCTGAGCCAGCTACACCTGGCCGTCATCGACCACCTCAAGGCTACCGGCTTGCCGTGGACACTCGTCTCTCCGAACTCGGTGATGGAAACCTCGCTGCTGCCGTTGAAGCAACTCATTAGCAATGGGGCGATCCTGGGCACGAGCGGACACGGCAAGGTAGCGATGGTGGCCCTCGGCAACGTAGCAGAGGCCGCGGCCGTGGCGGTGACAGAAGGTTCGTGCGTTGGGGAAGAGCTACTGCTAACTGGCCCCGAAGCACTCGACATGTACGACATCGCGGGCGTCTTCTCCGATGTGTTGGGCAAGCCGGTTGAGTACGTGCAAATGAGCGAGGAAGACTACACCGGCGTGCTGGTCGGAGCGGGGGCGTTCGGAGACGCGGAGGCCGTCGAGATGAACGTCTTGTGCCACTACCGGGCCTGGGGCCGCGGCGACGCCGCCGCGATTCACGACGGCTATACCCGCGCAACTGGCAAAGTGCCGACGTCGATTCGCGAATGGGTCACCGCTCGCCGGGAGTACTTCCTGTCGTAGGGGTCCGACGGTGGAGGTGACTTGTCGGGCCTGCGCCGCGTCGCGGGTTGGTAGGTTCGGGCGATGAAAGAAGCTCTTGCTCGCGCCTACGGGCCGCCATCGGTCCTCACCGTCGCTGATGCTCCGATTCCGCGTCCTGGCGCAACTGATGTGCTCGTCGAGGTGCGCTCCACGGCGGTGACTGCAGGCGACTTGAGGATTCGGGCGGCGCGGTTCCCGGCCGGGTTCGCCCCATTCGCGCGCGCCGTCTTTGGGTTCACGCGACCTCGGTCACCGGTACTGGGCGGAACGTACTCGGGTGTGGTAGCGGAAGTCGGTTCGAAAGTGACGGGCATCGCCGTCGGCGACCGGGTCGCCGGGATGACGGGGGCGCGGATGGGCTGCCACGCGCAGTTCGTCGAGGTGCGCAAAGCCCGCAGCCTGGCTCA
The DNA here is from genome assembly GCA_965651595.1 of uncultured bacterium. Classification (GTDB taxonomy): domain Bacteria; phylum Actinomycetota; class Actinomycetes; order S36-B12; family UBA10799; genus CBFGTA01. The sequence continues at coordinate 1,367 of CBFGTA010000211.1, forward strand.
CCTGCCCGAGTCGCTGCATCATCGGGATGCGGCAGCCCTGCTGTTCGGGGCGACGGCGGCACTGACCTACGTGCGGGACAAACTGGCCGTGGCTAGTAGCGAGTCTGTGGCGGTGGTGGGAGCGGCCGGCGCGGTCGGTCTCTGCGCCGTCCAACTCGCTCGCAACGCCGGGGCGACCGTCACGGCGGTCGCCAACGGCGAGCACGCCGAAACCTTGGCAGCCCTCGGAGCAGACACTGTGATCGACTCCCGATCAGCGACCGTGTTCGACTCCGGTGCCCGGTTCGATGTCGTGGTCGACACGACCGGAACGATCGGCCCCGGCGACGCCGCCCGGTTGCTCGCCCCGGGAGGCCGGTTGGGCCTGCTGGCGGCCACCCTGGGGCAAACCGTCCGTGCCCGCGGGGCAGTCAAGGCTGGTCCCACGTCCGAGAACGCCGCCGACATTGCCCACGTGTTGGAACTGGCGGCGACCGGTCAGCTGCGCCCGATCGTCGACCAGGAGTTCGGGCTCAATGAGATCGTCGCCGCCCACGAACGGGCCGAGACGCGCGGGCGCATCGGGTCCGTCGTCGTCAACCCGT
>CBFGTA010000212.1:0-1904 GCA_965651595.1 uncultured bacterium
TTGGAACTTGAAAGGTAGGACATCATGCGAGCCAAGCGACTTACAGCGATTGCGGTACTTGTGTGCGCGGGTATCGGGATTGCTCCTGGATGGGCCGCGGCGACATCGGGGGCTGCCAATACTGAGTGCACCAGCGGGCGCTTGTGTCAGAGCTTCAACTGGAAGACCCCCGGTTCGACGGGAACGACATCGACCAACGGCTACCGTGTGTACTACACGCGTGGAGACACGGTCGTCTTCCAGTATGGAAGCGCTGAGTGGAGCAATGCTCATCTGCTCGGCGGCAACGACAAGACGGTTCAGGGAAGCGTTAACGCCTTTCGGAATCGCGACTTTGACCACCGTAACGCTTGCTACTACGGGACCGCGCCGGAGGGTTTCTACTTGGTCGTCACCAACACGTACGCTCACGTTGGCTGGGCGAACGTCGGCAGCGGGTCGGCTTCTGCCATCGTCGGTGTTAGGGCCTGCTGACGCACCAGCCGCTCTATCGAGGTGAGAGATCTGCATCTGGCACAACTGGTTCTTCTGGTGCTAGCCGGCGCTGCCTTGGGCTGCGCCGGACCGACCTCTGACGGCGAGCAACACGCGGTCAACATGTCCTCAGGGGAGACGAGCGGCGTAGAGCCGCCGTTCACCGATTCGGGCGATCAGCCGACCCTTGATACTGGTAGCACCGAGCTATCGCCCCCCGCATCCGGCTCATCGGAGGAGACCGACGCAGAACTTGTGCTCCAGCGCTATGACCTACTGGCCGCCGTCGGGTATCGACCGGGTGAACGGGAGCTCGTCCGCAAGGCATGGGAAGTGGTGTTCCGCCAGTGCGCTGCTGAGTCCGGGTACACACTGCCGCTGACTGAGATTCCCGAAGGTGAGTACGACCCTCAGCTAGCGATCGACAGGCTGCGGTTCAACGACCTCGACCGCATTCGCACCGAGGGATATCGGTTCCTGTTTGGAGAGGTCTTCGTCGCACGCCCCGGCGAAGTCGAGGAGGAAGAGGACGTGCCGGCTGATGCGGTAGCGATACCGCTCGACGTGGAGGACGCTTGCAGAGGCCGTTCGAACGAGGCGTTTGGGCAGGGGAGGACCGCCGGAGCTGCTGATCGTCCCATTGAGGATGCGCAAGCCGACATAATTACTCATCTTCAGTCCGCGCCAGATCTGGTCGGGTTAAAGCAGGCATGGGCAAGCTGTATGGATACGCTTGGCTTCGCTGGCCTTCAATACGACGATATGGGCCGGATAACGCGCTTTCTCGAGAATCCGACCGTAACCGCCGAAGAGGCCGCCACGGCCACGGCGGACGCGTCCTGCCGCCAGGAGACCGGATACACCGAGGCACGGCTCGATATGCTCGAGGCCGAGGTCACCGCCTGGCTTGCCGCTAACAACGGAATCGCAATCGAAGTTCGCGACGTCATAGATCAAGAAGTCGCGACGGCCAAGCAAATCATCGAATCGTCATGAGCCCGGGCGCTCGGGGGCATGACTTCTGAGCCGCGCGCTAGTGCGACCATGTCGGTTGGGTGACAGTTTGCGGTCGTTGGCGTCATTGGGTATCCAGCGAACATTCAGGCATGAGGGCGAGAATGGGGGAGAGCGTGGAGCGGCAGGTGTCTGGCCCGCCTGGTGCGGTCGGGGCGGTCAGCGAAGTATCGCTAGGGGTGGTGAACTGTTCGCGGCGCCTCGTCGGCCCTACGTTGGGCGTGAAGCCGCCGGTCGGAGCAGTGACCCGATAGAGGAGATGGCCAGCATCGACGTGCAGACACCCGACCTTCCACCCGCCGGTCCCGCTGGCGGACGTGAGCCCGGCGGCCGCCGGGGTCGGATGTGGTTGGGGTTGGGGGTCGTCGCGGTTCTGGTTGTCTTGCTCGTGGTGGGTTGGCTGGTGGCGAGCCGGA
>CBFGTA010000213.1:0-1796 GCA_965651595.1 uncultured bacterium
TACCCGGGGTAGGACTTCGAGAGACGACGCGACCTTGTGAGCTCGCTGGACGGGGTCTTCGTTGTGCACGTCGACACGCGGCGGCTCCACCGACACAACGAATAGATCTTCCGCCGACCAACCCATCGGGGCGAGCAGGAACCGGAGGACCGGCGGCAGCGCCACCGTCGCGCCAAGCACGGCAAAGACAGCCAGTGCAGACTGAGCCCCGACAAGCAGACTGGCACCCATTCGGCGCGGCGCATCGAAGCGAATCGCTTGCGTCAGGATGGCAGCATCGACCCGCATTGCAGCGAGCATGGGGCCAGTGGCAGCGACGAGGGCGAGAACGACAACGCCTGCCAAACCGATCGCGATGAAACGCCACTCGAGCGGCGAAGTCGAAAACGTCCGAAGCCCGGCCGGCAGGATGTCCATGACAACCTGATGAGTCGCTGCAGCCACGAACAGGGCTATGGCAAGCGCAAGCACGACCAAGCCGACCGCCTCCAACAACACCGCCCGGACCAGTTGCAGCGGTGATGCGCCAAGAGCGGCCCGCATCGCCATATCGCGACGCCTGCTCTGCATCCGCATCAGGAGGAGGAGCGAGAGGTTGAGCGCCCCCAAGATCAAAACAGTCCAGGCGGCGGCCGTCACGAGCCAAGGATATGGCCCCAACACCACCGCGAGTCCGGATTGGAGGGGGAGGAGGACAGCCTTCGACCGGCCGCTACTGATCGCCTCCGCTAGAGGTGGGTGATTCCATGTGGCGCGTTGAACCGCGACGTCGACCTCGGCCTGGGCCTGCTCCAGCGATACGCCGGGCCGGAGGCGAGCAAAAGGCGCGATCGTCAGAATGCCCGGATCAGCCCTTCGGGGCGGCACAACGTACACGCCGTCGAACCGGTCGAGAAAGTGCGAGGACGGAAGCAGGAAGCTCTTCGGGAGGACTCCGACAACACGGTACGATTTCGCGGTATCGCGCCAGACCATGTGCGTAATGTCGCTTGCGGCGGCAAAGCGGGACCTCCAGACTTCGTAGGCGAGCAACACCGCCACTTCTGGGCGGGCGTACGCGTCATCAGCGGTGAGTTGTCGCCCTCGGACCGGAGAGACGCCCAACAGGGGCAGAGCCTCCGGAGTGAGGGGGGTCAGTTCGAGGGGGTTGCCGTTATCGGGTGCCGGTGCCCTCTCTATATAGGCTTCCGCCCAAGCCACTCCCTCGAACGCCTGCACCTGCCTTGAAAGGACTTCCGTGACCTCCGCTGGCATCATGGCAGCCTGGAATCTCGGATCCACACTGAGGCCCAGATGCACCTGGACCAAGCGCTCTGGCGCGGCGTACGGCAGAGGACGCAAGAGAAGCCGGTCTACAACACTGAGTACCGCAAAGTTCACACCGAGCGCGGCCGCCAACAGTCCAACAGAAACCGCCACGAACTGCGGGGCACGCGTGAGCGACGTGATGGCGGCACGTAGTTCGGTCACGGTTGCATTCACCTCAAGCAGGTAGTCACCTACATACCAAAACGTCCGGCGGAGTCGCAATCTTCAGCGGCGCTCCTGGAACTACAAAGCCGACAGCTACCGCTGCGTCTGCCGGTCGATAGCGAAGGGCCCCACCCGGAAGGCCCGCGAGGTCGAAGGACAACGCATTCGGCTCGGCCTCGACCAGTTGATTCAGCGGCATATTGCGGATATCGACGGCACAAGTACTTCCCGGTAAGCCCTCGATCAGTCGACGATAGGAACCATTAGCGCGGTTGGTTAACGGAACCGGCCTTATCGGACCCAGCCTCCCACCTGCCGGACCG
>CBFGTA010000214.1:0-1747 GCA_965651595.1 uncultured bacterium
CGCGCCGCCCCGGGGCAGCCTCGCCAGATCCCCAACACTCGATTCCACCTACTCAGTGTCCCGGATGGCACTGACAATCGCATTGCTAGCTGGCCCTGCTGGCCAGCACCGCAACACCGCACGGTTCGAGGTCGGTGTCTTACGTCCCCTTGCTGTCATCAGGGCGGTACGCGCTCCACCAGTCTTCCTCGCATGCGGCGATGCAGGCCTCCGCCTCGGCTGTTCGTTCCTCCGGTTCAGCCCGTTCGGCCGAGCCTCGGGCCAAGTCACGCACCCGCCGGATCTCGTCCACCCGTTCCGAGACACCGAGGGACTTCCCGCCTCGGTACACCCGCTGAGCTCGCAACACCATCCGACTCAAGTATCCGACCTGTTCGAACATGAGCTCGTAGTCGGCCTGCTGCCGGTCCGTGAAGTGGGAGCTATTAATGTCGTCGAGCGCGACTCCGGTTGGACTGACGTGGCGGACGACCCGCCACGTCGAGGGACAAATCGAGTACGTCCCCAATTGGCGGGGGTCGCCTGGAAGTGACGTCACTTGAATCTGCCACGGTTCAATGAAACCACTCAACAAGACCGATACCAGCTGTGCGGTGGCCACCGCTGGATCGAGGTTCCGACGGAGGAGCCCACGAGCGACCCTCACAACGGCGAGCACGTGAGCGGGGTCGCCGTTGTTCGCAATATGCAGACACGTATCGGCCCCCTCGACGTGCAACGTCGCACTCGGCGATTCCGATGATTCGGGCTGGTTTGGCATGACTTTTCGCCTCCGCTGACCCCCGATGGCGGGCCGACTTTCGGCACCACTGTGGGGCGAGGCAGGAGAACATACCCCACGGGTCGGACATCGGTGGGGGATGATTCGGCACACGCACGCGCCGCGGAAGCCAGCCTGGCCCAAGGAGCGATAACCCGCCACGAGAACTGCAGCCGGCCAGGGGAACGGCAACTAGGTCCACCGACGGCGGCACACCCGCCACCACGCCCTGCGACGAGCGCGATTACTGGGTAGGGCTTGTGGACCCCCTGACCACAGGGGAGTCCGCCACCAGGGCCGCTGCCAGTCCCGCCGGGTTGGAAAGCATCAGATCATGGTCACCAGCCACCACGACCGGTGCAACGCCTGCCTTCGCGGCGAACGCGGCCGTGACCGACTCAGGGTAGGTCAAGTCGTGGGTTGCCCCGATATACCGCCGGGGAATCGTCACCTCGTCGATCCCCACTGGCACTGGGTCGAGATATGGCGCCAACGGCTGCGGGGTCAGGCGCCGGTACATGTTCTCGGCCACTTCGTCACTGAGCATTCCGAAGAACCGTTGTCTGGCGTCATCAAACGAGGGCAACAAGGTCCGATCGCCTGATGCGGCAGCCATCTCGAAGTAGGGGCCCCGCCGCGAACTCGGTGTGGCATCGATCCCACGCTCACCTGAGTTCAACACCGCCGCCGCCACGAACACGAGTTCCGCCACTCGTTCTCCCCGCGCTGCGGCAACTGGCGGCAACAGCCACCCCGCTATCGAGTGGCCGACCAGCACGACTTGACTGGCCGGGGCCGCATCGATCTGCGCCACGACGGCTGCAACATACGCATCGAGTGTCACTGCCTCGCGCGGGGTCGGATCGGCGCCGCTGCCGGGCAAATCGAACGACCGCGAAGCGATACCAAGCATTTCAAGCCGTTCCTCAACCTGACGCCAGCACCACTTCCCGTGACACCCCCCATGGATGAGGAGCATCGACACGG
>CBFGTA010000215.1:0-1728 GCA_965651595.1 uncultured bacterium
GCCGCCAAGTTCGGCGGGTAGCCTATTCTGGAATGCCCTCACGAGAGCCTTCGACGTGCCGGTTTCTTCTACCACGGAAGGACCCCGTGTTCATAGCCAAGCGTGATGGCTTGAACGGCAATTCCCACAAAGCCGACAGCCCCGGCGACAACGCTCTGCCAACTGACCGACGAACGGGAGGATCGAATCACCGTTGCGTATTCGATGTCGCGAGCTAGTCGGCTTGTGGAGCGCGATCCTCCCACGAGGTGTATCCGCAACTGTGAACGCTCGAGCCTGCGAACCACAGCAGATCGCGACTCGCTCACACGCATAGACATCCACCGGTGGGGGACAAAAGCTAACGGGACAACGATCGCGACAGAAATGATGACCAACAGGAATCTGATGATGCTTAGCACGACATACTCGCCGGGGACAACGAGAACTGGTATCAACCCCATCCCCACGAGGCACGCCGAATACCAGAACAGTGAGACGTAGAACCCGGTGAACGTCGTGATGACCATCGAGTCGGCGGGAGAGAGTCGGGATAACCGAACCCGCCCGCGCTGAAAGGTTCTCCGGGGCATGTCAATGGCAGCGACCGCCCAGTAGCCTCCGAGGGCAAGCAGCGCCCCTGCGCTGACGACGACGCCCTGAGATAGGGCATCCAAGGCGGAGCCCTTCACCAATACGAGGATGACCGCAAATAGCAAGGCTCCTGCCACCAAGCACACCGCCTGCCTCACCCTGTTGGTCCAGAAGTCCGCAACGGTGTTGTACTCACGGATTCCTGAACTGGTCAAGCAACGATCAAGCAACTCGGCACAGACTCGGTAACTGACCATGATTCTCTTAACAAACCAAACAATCAGCAAGATCAGTACCACGAAGTACGCCACCCACATGGCGCGTCGGGCAAGGCCGGCAAGGGACAAGCTTGACGAGAGCCACCAGTAGAGACCTTGGGCAACGACGATCATCACGACGAGAGCGAGGACTGCCTGGGAGGTGCGTTTGAAACCAGCAATTGCCCGCACTATCCCGATGAAGAGCACAGCGTTGACATCACGCTGATAACGTGCGGACGGCCGCAGTCGGTTGCCTGGCTGCGGTCCAACGGCAAAGACGCGCTTGGTCGTCATCCCCGCGGTACGAAGTGTTCGCGCCACCCAGCTAGGCCCCCTTCTGCTCATAGATCGCCTTGGCTCAGCCCTCGCCCGAATCAGGCTGCTGGGTAGGTGTGGAGTTGGCCGTCTGGTCAGTCCACACGAAGATCTCCACTTGCTTGCCTGCCACCGCTGCATCCACCTCAAACTGAGTGGGGGACTCGCCAAGTCCGCCAATGGCGCCTGCGGGATCCACTAGGTGGACCACAATTCCAAGCACTGCGCCATGTGCCTCATCGCCGTATAGGAGGGCGCTACACGCAATCCCAGCCAACGAATTCAATACCGGCTGGGGGCACACCTGCTCACTGATGATGACCCCGCTGGTCGAATTACGTACGACAACTCCGAGGGCGAGAGCCTCCTGATAGAACGGACGCTCCGGGGTGCCGCGCCAGCACCGCCCAATGAAGTTGCCGTCCTCCACTGGTTTCACGGTCATTCCAACCGCAGTAGTATCCGCACAGTCAATGGCCTCATAACCCAACTGGCTGAGGTCTGGCGCCGCAGCGGCGGCCTGCGCCAACGGGTCCTCGGAAGAGCCGCAGGCACTCACACCGAGCGCCAACACGACCGC
>CBFGTA010000216.1:0-1677 GCA_965651595.1 uncultured bacterium
TCACCGCGGAGAGCCCGATTATTTGCCTGCCTTGGACGCCTAACTCATTAACCTCCACTCGGGGTTTGGTTGCTTGGAACGACGAGGGAGGTAGCCCGATGTGGACTAAGAAGAAGCGGTGGGCGGTTGCTACCGTGTTCATCGCACTCAGCATGGCGCCGTTGCTGCAGGACTCACAGTTGGCGAATGCGCACATGACCTGCGCAAATATGTCGCATGGGCATCCAGTAGGCGTTGGTTGGTGGGCACAGAAAGTGGGTTCAGGATTCTTTACCTACTACGACTGGTACGCAGCTAACGGCCCGGGCCCTTCTGTGTATCAAGGGCGTATTCAGTGTCCTTATGCTTAGCGTGCGAGCTCGAATCCGAACAATAGCTGACGCCGCCAGTCGAAGCGGCCTGCTGTTCAAGTCAGCATCTGTTTAGTCGCACGTCGATCCTGCAAACCATACGCTGCATACTTCACACAATGGAGGTTCCAGAAGATGAGAAGAGGAAAGAAGTTCTTGGTGGCAGCGAGTATCACAACTGCATCCCTCGTGCCGTTGGTGTCAACTTCTCAGCCCGTGAGCGCCCACATGACCTGCGCGAACATGTTGCACGGGCACCCGGTCGGCATTGCTTGGTGGGCAAACAAAGTGGGCTCAGGATTCTATACCTACTACGACTGGTACGCAGGGAATGGCCCGGGTGTCGTTGTATATCAAGGGCGTATTCAGTGCCCGTACGCGTAGCGCTGTTGCTACGTCGCAAGAAGACAAGGGTTATCGAGGACACAACGCGTGTCGCATGGGGCTTCAGGACGGCCAGATGACGAAACCGGAGTCGGTGACGAGGCCTGCCGACAAGTTCTGGTCGACGTAGTCGTCGGCGACGGGCGTTGTTTCCGCGCCGAATAGACCGACAGCTGCGTAAGCTTCTATTTCAGCTTGAAGAAGTTCTGTTGACGGCACACCGGGTATGGTTCTGGCCGGGATGCCGTTCTCAATCACTTTCGTTTCGGTTTCCCAGCGGAACGTTTCGCGCTCAATCAACAGAGTGTCGGGATTGCGGCCGTCGTCAACGAGCTCAACCGTCGCAAGTGCCGCTGCCTTTGGATCGGCGATCGCGGCCGCCAGGCCGCGCAGGGTCGCCCGCACGAAATCCTCGGTGGCCGTCGGGTGATCGTCGATGAACTGACGGGTGGTGAAGATTGCCCCGAACGAGCCCGGCACGCCGGCATTGCTGGCGTCGAACTGGACGAAGTCGACATGTTCGGCAGCGAGCCGGCCCGGTTCGTTGCTCTTCCAACCCGGGAAGCCCACGATCGAGTCGATGGCGATGTGGGCGAGCGGGTCGAAGCCCTCGAGCGGCACGGTGGTGAAGTCCTGCTCGGCGACCAAGCCAGCCTCCAGGAGCATGACCTCGATGCTCGGCGGGAGCTTGCCCTTGACGCCGATCGTCGTCCCGGCCAGGTCGCTCAACTCGGTGGCGATGCCGGGCTTGAGGATCAACGTGTCGATCGGCGACGTGCCGGCGACGGTGACCGCCACCAGGTCCGCCTCGTTGACGTCCGCGAAGGCGACGACCTCCGAGAACGATCCGCCGGAGGCGAACTGGCCTTGGCCTCCTGCCACCAGCGCGTAGTTGGCGGTCGAGAAGCTCGGCGTGATCTCGACGTCGAGGCACAGCTCGTCG
>CBFGTA010000217.1:0-1643 GCA_965651595.1 uncultured bacterium
CCGTACAGCTACCTGATGAACAACCCGATGTCGGGGACGGATCCGACGGGGTATGCGTGCAAGACCACGGACTCGATGGACAGCTGCGGGGGCGACCTGAAGGAGGGGGAGAGCAAGCAGGTGCGGGAGACGCCGATTGGTTCGCGGATCAGCCGTCAGGTGGGGACGGTGACGGGCCTGGGTGACGGGGCGGTGAAGGTGACGGCGATGAATGGCCGCTCGGGCATCATCACCAACGTCGGCAACGGGTCAGGAAATGTAGGTGCGGCAGCCATGGCCTCGATAGGGAACAATCGAGCGGACGGAGGATCAGCTGGATACGCACCAGAACCACCGAAGATTGGTAAAAGTAGTGTTGATGTGGGTCAGCCTGGGCACAGCAGGACGGGCCGCGATAGTGGAGACGAAGGTGGTGCCATGACTTGTGGGTTTGGTGAGTGTGGCGGCGAACAACTAAAGCTCGGCCCACTTGAGTACCTGACGCCGACCAGGGTGTATTTCCAAGCTGGCCCTGGCGTGACCTACGTTGACGGTCATAGCTGGATTGCCGATTGGACTGGCGCCACCGCGGGGGACAGGGCAGCTCAGTACTGGGCAGATTTGCATGTTCAAACTGGCAACCCGATGTATGCGGTGCCCGGAATGCTTGCTTCACTCTGGACGCCTGATACAGCGCTACAAACCGCATTTACTCTCGGAACTGCAGGAGGTGGTTCGGTCGGATTTCGGTTCGGGCGCGAGATCACTTTTGGTAGAAATATGCGCATTGCCCCATTTGGTAACCGAACCGGGCATCGCTATGGCGAACTCCCACATTACCATCGGAGGGGCGTCGATCCAGCAACTGGCCAGACACTTCCAGGCCAAGGGATCGGGAGACATCGCCCTTGGGAGACAAAGTCTACGGATCGCTCATGGTGGGAGCGCTTCTGATGAAAGCACCCATCATTCTGGTCGAAGGGCAGGATGTCAGTTTCTTTTCATCTGCTACTGCACTCGAGCGCTACGTAGAGTCTCCCGACATCGATTGCTACCAGGTGTTCGATGCCGAGGGCCAAGTTCTCAACTTGACCTCTGAAGCTCCGCCGCCTAAACGCGGGCTTCGTCTTGGCTGGGTGGCGGTGGGCAAGGTCAAAGTATCGCGCAGGGAGCCACCGGAAACCGCTTCTGCTGAGCTGGCCCAAATCCTTTCAGCCTATCTGATGCGGTTGACTGGTCAATCACCTGGGAAAGTTGAATTGAGTGCGTTGATTCGGCAGCTTATGCAATATGTTCAGGTTGATGGTTGAGTTGTGTCCCGTTTGTTAACGGCTGGGCCGACCGACCAGCGAATACGAGACCCGGCCGCCGGGCCAGGCCGGCTGGGCGCCGCGGCAGTGGCTGACCTGGGACACGCGCAGGAAGGGCCTGCTGTCGACGGCGCAGCGGGTCGATCCGTCGGACCATCACGCCCGGCACGTGCGCGAGCGGCACTACGATCACCTGTCGCGGCTGGCGCGAGGACGTGCACACGCGCGAGGCGGTGAACGCCGACGCACCCTGGGACGCGGTGGGCAACCCGTTCTGGCTGGACATGCACTGGCGGCGGACGGTGAGCTATCACCCCGACTACGGCTGGGTGATGCAGCAGAACACCGGCCCGA
>CBFGTA010000218.1:0-1621 GCA_965651595.1 uncultured bacterium
GGCGGGCAGTCCGTGGCGATGAAGCTCTCAGATGTGGCCGCCGTTCCGTTCCAGCTGTTGGCGACCGACGTGCCCGCTGGCAGGGTGATCGACAGAGTTTTCATGGAAACTGACGAGGCCCCAGAATTCGTCACCACGAACGTCCCGCACCAGCCAGATTCCCATTGCGAGTCGATCCGCAAAGAGGCAGTCACAGCACCTGAACCGGGCGCGGGCGTTGGTGTGGGCGTCGGTGTCGGTGTCGGTGTCGGTGTGGGGGTAGGGGTAGGGGTAGGCATTGGGCTAGGTGATGGAATCGGCGAATGTTTACCGTCGATGAGGTCGCTGAGGATGGCCATCTTGTCCGCGTGGACAATTCGCCAGTCGTCTGTGAGTACGCCCCCGGTATCGCCCGAGTTGGGGTTCCACGACCAGAAGGTCCAGTGCATGCCCTTGGCGGCTAAGTAGTTCGTGAACTGGCGGAACCACTTGCCTTCAGTTGAGGTCGGTGAGACGATCTTGGCGCCAAACTCCCCGACCAAAATGGGGGCGATGTTCTGGTCGTGGATATAGCCGAAGCCTTTTTCCCAACGATCGGCCAGGATCGCTTCCATGTTCGGATCCGAGAACCACGGCTGGGCGTGGACACTCGGGCCGTACTCGTGGGGTGAGTAGACCAACTTGTTGGGAACCGGCAGGCGCACAGGATGGTTCCGGACTCCCTCCAGGTTGCCGCCCCACCAATGTCGGTCGAGTTGTTGTCCGCCAGCCACGTTGCCTTCCACGCCTTCAACCACGATGAGCCAGTCGGAGTTGATAGCCTGGATCGCTGCTCCGGCACGTTCGGCAGCCCGCCTCCAGTCATGGGCTTGACCAGTTCCCCAGGAGGCTTCGCCGTGAGGCTCGTTCTTGAGGTCGGCGCCGATGACGTTGGGGCGGTTCTGGTAGCGCTGGGCGAGCATCTCCCAGCGAGCCACCCAATCATTCTCGGTGTATCCGGCCTGTCCGTACCACATTCCGTACATGAACCCGTCGTCACCGAGCGAATGGTTGTCCAGCAGGATCATGAGTCCGTGCTTAGCCGCCTCATCGATGATGATGTCCATCGCCTGCAGGGGAGTCTTGCCTTGGAGGGCAGCGTTCTTTCCGCCGCCAAAGTCGATACTGCTCGTCGTGGATGAGTCGATCGCCTGCAAAGAGAACGGCAGACGGATTGTGTTGAAGCCCAGGGACGCAATTTGAGCGAGCATGTCGCGATAGTCCCGAGTCCATAGGCCGTGCGGAATGTGATTCTGTGTTTCGAACCCGAACCAGTTCACCCCCTGCAGACGGACAGTTTCGCCGTTGGTGTCGACGATTTGATTGCCAGACGTAGACAACGGCAGAGCGGGCCCGCTAGTGGCTGCGCTGCTAGACGTGGCCGCGAGACCGAAGGTGGTCATCACGAGAGCCAGGATCCCGGCAATCGTGCGGGCCAGTCCTCGGCGCCAGCTGACGTGGGGGGATCGTGAGGATGTGGATTCGGGCAACATAGGAACCTTCCGGATGGCAGTGCATGTGGGGCGGTATATGGATCAGACGCCCCGAAACCCGATTCCGTTTCACTGTGCCCGAATTTTTCACTCATTTGGGTGGATGGGCC
>CBFGTA010000219.1:0-1547 GCA_965651595.1 uncultured bacterium
ATGACCTGCTGAGTGCGGAGGGCGATTTGGGCCGCCCGTTCGCTCGGCAACGCCAACACTTCATCGAGGGCATTGGTGTGCAGGGAGTTCGTGCCCGCTAGAACGGCGGCGAGTGCCTCGATTGCGGTGCGCACGATGTTGTTATCTGGCTGCTGGGCGGTGAGCGATACGCCAGCCGTTTGGGTATGGAAGCGCAGCCACTGGGCCCGTTCGTCGGTGGCGCCATAGACGTCGCGCATCCATCGTGCCCAGATTCGACGGGCCGCCCGGAGTTTGGCGATCTCCTCGAAGAAGTCGATATGCGAGTCGAAGAAGAACGACAACCCCGGAGCGAACCGGTTGACGTCGAGGCCACGTTCGAGGCCGAGTTCAACGTAGCCGAATCCGTCGGCCAAGGTGAAGGCCAACTCTTGCGCGGCGGTGGCCCCAGCTTCGCGAATGTGATAGCCGGAAACGCTCAGCGGCTTGTAGCGCGGCAGATTCTCGTGCGTGTACTCCATCAGGTCGCCGATGAGCCGCAGGTGCGGCTCGGGCGGGAAGATCCATTCCTTCTGGGCAATGAACTCCTTGAACATGTCGGTTTGCAGGGTTCCGTCGATAAGTTTCGTGGTGCAGCCTTGCCGCTCGGCTGCCACGATCATCATGCAGAAGATCGGAATGGCCGGACCGCTGATGGTCATGGACGTCGTGATCTCGTCGAGCTTGATGCCGCGGAACAGGACTTCCATGTCGGCGGCTGAGTCGATCGCCACACCGCAGTGGCCCACTTCTCCGACGCTGCGCGGGTCGTCGGAGTCGCGACCCATGAGCGTCGGCATGTCAAAGGCGACCGACAGCCCGTTGCCACCGGACTCCAGGATCATGCGGTAGCGCTCGTTGGTTTGTTCGGCGTTGCCGAAGCCCGCGAATTGCCTGATCGTCCACGGCTTGCCGCGGTAGCCCGTTGAGTGGAGGCCACGCGTAAACGGATATTCGCCGGGCCAGCCGATTCGCTCGAACCCGGGTACCTGCGACTCGTCGTCCGGCCCATACACAGGGTCGACCACCGAGCCGGACAGGGTCGTGAAGTCAAGGTCTCGGACTCGTCCAGCGGCCACAGCTTCGTCGTAGCGGAATCGCCAGCGTTCCCGACCGGTCACATTCTCGTCGGCAGTCATACGTGCAGCCTAACTAACCTCGCCGGTGAGTTCCCGAAGGACTCGGTCTGCCGCGTCGTAGGGGTTGAGCCCTTCGCCAGCGACCGCCTTGGCAAGCGCGTCAATGGAGCCACCGGGGCCCACGGCTCCCATCTTGCGCCGCAGCCGCTCCAGAACCAGGGATTCGATCTCCCCGCGGAAGCGAGACTGTCGGCGCCGATCGAGAGCGCCACTGTCGGTGGCGTGGCCTCGGTGGTTGTCAATCTGTTCGAGCAGTTCACTGATCCCTTCGTCGCGGCTCGCGACGGTCTGGAGCACGGGCGGCACCCACTCGTGCGGTTCGCGGGGTGTCATTTGAACCATGTGTCGCAGTTCGCGGCTCGTCGCCCGCGCGCCGTCGCGATCTGCCTT
>CBFGTA010000220.1:0-1512 GCA_965651595.1 uncultured bacterium
GTTGAGCTTGCGCAAAGGAATCTGTCCCTCTTCGTTGCCTGACTGAAGCTCGATGATCGCCACATCGGGCACCACGCGGGCAGTCTTCTTGCGCTCGTTGGCGAGCAAGTTCCCGACCCGATTCGCGGGACCTTCAGAAATCAGAATGACTCCCGGCTTGCCCACCACTCGGTGCACCACATCCTTGCTCTTCGTCATGGACACAGCTGGCGTGACTACCCAGCCGCGCTTGAGCGATTCCAGCACGGCCGCAGCAGCGCCCGGTTGCCCGTCGATCTGCGCGTAGGCGGAACGCTCGGCTCGACGCCCGAACACGACGGTGACAGCCAGCAGACCGACCGCCATGCCCAGCGGAATGAACATGTAGAGCATGCCCAGCAGCAGGCCCACACCCACACCCACCGCGACGGCGACCACGAAGATCGACAGGAGAATCCAGCCGATCTTCGGATCGGTTTTCTTGGTGAGTCGGTAGGTCTCACGAATCTGCTTGATGCGTCCGGGCTTGCCGTCTTTGCGTGCCATGCCGCCTAGTTTAGATGCCCGGGGCAAGGCCCCTGGGTCAAACCCGCGCAGAAGTGGCCAACGACTCGGCCGCTTCGCGGTAAAGACGGCCAGCGCGATACGACGAACGCACCAGCGGCCCGCTCATCACTCCCGCAAATCCGAGCCCGCGGGCGGCCTGTTCGAGGGCCACAAACTCGTCCGGGTGCACCCACCGCTGCACCGGGTGGTGACGCACACTCGGGCGCAAATATTGGGTGATGGTGAGCAGTTGGGAACCTGCCGCGTGCAGGTCGGCCATGGTGGAGTGGATCTCATCGATGGTTTCACCGAGCCCCAAAATCAGGTTGGACTTGGCGATCAGGCCCGCTTCACGAGCCGAGGTGAGCACCGCGAGAGACCGGTCGTAGTCGAAGGCGGGCCGAATGCGGCGCATCACCCGCGGAACCGTTTCCAGATTGTGAGCGAGAACCTCCGGCCGGGCAGAAAAAACCTCGCCGAGCAGTTCCGGTCGGCCCGAAAAGTCCGGAATCAGAATCTCTACACCGCAATCAGGGACTTGCTGATGGATCTGCCGGACCGTTTCGGCATAGATCCAGGCCCCCTCATCCGGCAGGTCGTCGCGCGCGACCCCGGTCACGGTCGCGTAGCGCAAGTCCATGGCCTTGACCGATTCGGCCACCTTGACCGGCTCGTCCATATCCACCGGAACCGGCCGGCCCGAGTCGATCTGGCAGAAATCGCAGCGCCGCGTACACACGTCACCACCAACGAGAAACGTCGCCTCCCGGTCCTCCCAGCATTCGCTGATGTTCGGGCACCCCGCCTCTTGGCATACCGTGTGAAGCCCGTGTTCGGCTACCCGCTGCCGAATGTCGGCGTGGTTCGGGCCGGAGCGGAAACGAGTCTTGATCCAGGCTGGCTTGCGCTCAATGGGAGTCTGCGCGTTGCGGACCTCCAAGCGCAGCAAACGTCGACCCTCGGGGGCGAGCGGCGATTCGGGTGTCG
>CBFGTA010000221.1:0-1507 GCA_965651595.1 uncultured bacterium
CTGCCGGACGGAACCCAACTCGCCGTATCAAGCGGGGGTGATTTCCGGCAGAGTCAACGCTGGAAACGGTTCGTGGATACGGTCACCAGCATCTGTGCAGGTGGAAACCTCGCCCCGGGCCCCGCTTCTGCCGGCAGGGGCACCGTGACCCTGGTCGGGGCAGGCCCAGGCGATCCGGAACTGCTCACCATCAAAGGCGCTCGCGCCCTCGCCGAGGCCGATGTTGTCGTGACCGACCGTCTCGTCCCAGCCTCGATCCTGACGACCGTCTCCCAAGTCGCGGTCGTCATTCCCATGGGTAAGGCGCCTGGTCGACACGCGGCCCACCAGGACGACATCAATGCCACCTTGGTCCGGGAAGCCCAGAACGGAGCTCGCGTCGTGCGACTTAAAGGCGGCGATCCGTTCGTTCTGGGCCGCGGCGGCGAAGAGGTTCTGGCCTGCCTCGAAGCAGGCGTGCCTGTCCACATTGTTCCTGGCATATCGAGTGCCCTGGCCGGACCGGCCGCAGCTGGCATCCCGGTTACGCATCGCGGACTGTCCTCGTCGGTAGTTATCGCGAGCGCCCATGACGACAGCCCGACCCTAAGGCGACTGCTCGCTCAGAGCCAAGGCAGCACAGTGGTCCTCCTCATGGGCGCGGGACGTAGCCAGGCCTTGACTCAAGCCATGATTGACTCCGGCTGGCCGAACACGACTGCAGCTGCGACGATCACGTCGGCCTGGACCGTCGACCAACACACCCGCTGCGGAACGTTGGAGGACTTCGCTACCGGTCAAATCACACCGCAGGCACCAGCGATCTGCGTGATCGGCGACGTGGCCCAACTGGGACGATCATTGGACTCGCTGGTATCGGTGTCCCCGTTGGCTCGCCACGACGACCCCAGCTGACCCTCCACTCACACCTGACTGCCTACTGTGCCGTACTGCCCGACTGGCCGTGGTGCTCACCTATTCGGGTGAGTGACACAGCTTATTTGTTGAAAAACACCAAAAAATACTGGCCGCGGGCGCGTATTGTCGCAACACACCGCTTGTGCAGTCATAGCCTGACTCAGGACACGATGGCCAGGTGGGCATCACAAGACGAGTGAATCGGGAAGGACTTGGGACGTGGCTCGATCGCGAAAAAACAAGTCGATGGTTCTGCCCACAGAGCCCGCAACCTACGGGGTTGTCCTACTATCGCACGGCTCTTCGGACCCCCGCGCTCGCTTGGCCAACGACCTGCTCGCCCGCCGTGTCGGACACCGTCTCAATTGCGCAGTCTCTTTGGCATCGCTTGATCACGACCGCGCTCGGCTTGACGGTGCGGTGATCCATCTGCAGGAAAAGGGCATTGACGACATCATCGTGGTGCCTTTACTGCTCAACGTCGCCTACCACGCCACGAGCGACGTTCCCGAATCGACGAACAACGTGAAGATCAGCCACCCTGGCGTCAAGCTGCGAGTCGCGCGTCCTATCGGAGCCGACCCGATTCTGCTCGATGGCCTCGACGCCG